>NZ_AYTE01000027.1:0-147049 GCF_000506245.1 Williamsia sp. D3
GTCGACCGGGCCGTTATCCCGAGACTGGCCCACCATTGGTAACCCAAGGGCACGTTCAGTGCGAACAAGGGCCCGCTCGACGGGGCTAACGGCCCGCTCGACGGGGTGAGTTGGAGGGTCAGATCGGCTTCTTCAGCTCCGGGTTCTCCGCGTAGATCTCGTTGACGATCGACATGTCGAAGATGTCGGCCGGCTTGATGTCGTAACCCGCTTTGGCGAGCGCTTCGATGTTCAAGGCGATGAGCTCATCTGACATCGTCAGCAGGCCATTGGCCTTGGTCTCGTCCGACACCACCAGGGTGTTCTGGGCTTCCGCTTCCTTGATCTGCTCGCCGAGTTCGAGGCCGAGATCCTTGCCGTACTTGGTGACGGCCAGCTCGGCCGACTTGGCCGGGTCGGCCACTGCGTCGTACCAGCCTGGATGTCGGCCTTGATGAAGGCTTTGAGCTTGTCGCGCTCGTTGTCGATGGTCTCCTGCCGGACCACAAGGGTCTCGGCGACGAGGGGGAGATTGAAGTCGGCGAACAGGAAGTTCGCGTTGGGGAAACCGCCCTCTGCCAACGTGATCGGCTCATTGGTGACATACGAGACCCAGCCGTCGACCTCACCTTTGGTCAGTGGGGTCGGGTCGTACTGCACGGTGATCTTCTGAATGTCCGAGTCGGTCATGCCATTTGCGGTGAGCAGTGCCTTGAAGACGTTCTCGTTCGACGCCTGGACGCCGATCTTCTTGCCTTTCATCTCCTCGGGACTCAGGATGGGGCTACCCGCCGACGACACGATGCAGAAGGGGTTCTTCTGGAACGTCGCGGCTACGGTCTTGAGTTTGGCGCCCTGCAGGATCACGGGGGCGGTCAGCTGCGGGGCGGTCATACCGATCCACACCTTGTTCGACGTCAGGCCCGTCTCCACGCCGGTGCCCGGTCCGCCGCCGGTGATCAGTTCAGGGGTGCCGAGTCCGGCGGCTTCGTAGTAGCCGTTCTCGATGGCGAAGTACTCGCCGGCGAACTCGATGTTCTTCTGCCACGACAACTGCACCTTGGGATTGGTGGTGCTGTTCCCACCGCTGTCGCTGCTGCCGGAGCTGCACGCAGCGAGAACGCTGGCGCTTCCGACAGCGCCACCGGCGATCAGGGAGTACCGAAGGAAGGATCGGCGGTCGAACGTGTAAGCCATGTGCAGACTCCTGTTTTCAGTGAACGTCGGCGGTACTTCAGATCGAGATCCGCCTTCGGCAGAACTTAAGGTGGCGCGGTTTCGGCCACATTGCGCATGTGCGTTTGTTTGTAACGAGTTGTGAATCTGCCCCACCGGCAGCTGATCTACGTCGGTGTGGTTCCCACCTGAGCCAGCACGAGCTTCTCGGCGACACCGACAAACGCATAGAGCACGATGGACGCGACCGTGATGACCAGCACCGACGCCCACAGCTCGTTGTAGGCCGCCGCGGGCAACGCCTGCTGAAGGGTGGCGCCCAAACCCTTGTTGGTGCCGAGCCATTCGGCAACGGTGGCCCCGATCATGGCGCCGGGCACCGAGACCTTGGCTGCGGCGAACAGCGCTGGCACGGCCGAGGGCAGCGCAGCCATTCTCATTGCCGTCAGGCGGGTTCCGCCGTAGGCCACGATCACGTCGTTGATCTGCCGCGGCGCATTCGCCAGGCCGGTCATGATCATCACCAACGCGGGGAAGAACACCACGATCCCGCCCATCACCGCGACGACGGCCACACCGCGTCCCACCACAAGCGTGATCAGCGGGGTCATCGCCACCAGCGGTACCGACCGCAGCAACATGGCGATCGGCATGAACGTCTGTGCAACCGGGCGGAACATCACGAACAGCGCGGCGGCGACCACTGCTGCGCCCATGCCGCACACGAACCCGATCCCGGCGTCCTTCAGCGTGATCCACAGATTGTCGAGGATCGCGCTGCGGTCGGCCGAGGCCGTCGGGTCGGTGAACAGGTAGTGGAACACATCCACCGGGGTCTTGCCGATAATCGGGCCGATGTCCGGGTACGCCAGCAGGAACAACCACCAGATGGCCAGGATCAGGAAGAACGAGATCACGAGCGAGCCGATGAACTTGGCGATCTCCCAGGCGATCGCCTTGCCGTTGCCTGCGTTCGCGCGGGCTGCTGCGGCCGCGGGAACCGGTGCGGTCGGTGGAGCTTGGGACGTGGTGGTGGCGGTCATTTACTGCCTGCCATTCCGGTGCTGTAGCGGGTGACAAAGACCGAGAAGAACGCGACGATGCCGTAGCCGATACCGGCGACTGCTCCCGCGACGAGAGCGATCGCCCACACGGCCGGGATGTCGCCGCTTTGCTGGGCGATGATGAGCGCCGGCCCCGCACCCTTTTCCGGCATCGCCAGGAACTCGCCGAGCACGGCGCCGAGAACCGCTGCCGGTGCGGCGATCTTCAACGCCCCGAAGGTACTCGGCAGCGCTGAGATGATGCGTACCCGCACCAGCTGCGAAAAGGTGCCTCCGCCATACACTTTGACGAGGTCGAGGCTGGCCTGATGTGGCGAGCGCAGGCCCGACAACGTTCCGATCATTGTGGTGAAGAACACCGAGATCGCCGCGAGGAACACGATCATGGTCTGTACCTCGGCGAACGCCACCTGCACGATGGGCGCCACCGCGATGATCGGCGTGCAGTAGCTGATGATGGCCAGCTGTGTGGCCACGCCCTCGATCAACGGGATGATCACCACCAGCAGCGCCAGGACGATGGCGAGTACGTTGCCCCACAGAAACCCTCGTAGGGACAGTTCGATGGTGGGTGTGAAGTTGTTGATGTAGTAGTCCCAACCCTTGTCGCCGATGGCGTCGATGACGGCCAGCGGGGTGGGGATGGTGCCTTTGAACCACTCGAAGTACCCGGCCATCGTCCAGATGATGAGGACCGCGACAATGCCGATCGCCCCTGCACCCCAGCGCTTCCCGGCCAGTTGTGCCCGGCCGGTGATCTGCGTACCGCCCATCCCTTTGCCTGCGGTCAGGGTGGTCACGCGACGCCCGCCGATCCCTTGTTGCCGAACAGCAGGCCGCTGAGGTGGTCGTGCAGGGCGTGGAACTCGGGCGTCCGCATCATGTCGGGTACCCGCGGGCGGGGCAGGTCGATGGTGACCGTCTCCAGGACCCGTCCTGGCCGGGGACTCATCACTGCGACGACATCGGAGAGGAACACCGCCTCGGCGATGCCGTGGGTGACCATGAGCGTGGTGGCCGGCTTCTCGGTCCAGATGCGCAGCAGCTCGATGTTCAAGCGCTGGCGGGTCATGTCGTCGAGGGCACCGAACGGTTCGTCGAGCAACAGTGCTGTGGGCTTGACGACCAGTGCGCGGGCGATGGACACGCGCTGACGCATACCTCCGGACAGGGTGGCCGGTTTGGCCTTCTCGAAGCCCTTGAGGCCGACCAGGTCGATCAGCTCGTCGATGAAACCCTTGTCGACGGAGATTCCCGCGACCTGCAACGGCAGCTTGATGTTCGATTCGACACTGCGCCACGGCAGCAGCGCGGAGTCCTGGAAGGCGATGCCCAGCCCGTGTTGCGACTGGAGTTCTTTCGGTGATCGCCCGTTCATCAGCGCCGTGCCGGCGGTGGCATCCTCGAGACCCGCCAGGATGCGCAGGACCGTGGACTTTCCGCATCCGGACGGCCCGAGAAGCGACAGGAACGCGCCTTCCGAGGTCTGCAGGTCGACGTTGTCGAGCGCGGTCACCGACGACCCGCCCCGCAGTCCCGCGGACTTGAACTCCTTGGTCAGCCCGGAGATGTTGATACCGGTGCCCAGCGGCCGGGCAGCCCTGGGCGCGGTGGGCGATTCGTCCGTAACACTCATCGACGGAGAGTCAGCGTGGGTCATATCGGGCGACGCTAGGCGCCTGGAGTTTCTTCGGGGTTACACCCGCGTTACCGCGCTCGTCCGGACCTCACCGTGGCCTCATTCCGCGCAGCGACAACGCTTTTCGTTGTCTATCGTGCGGGCATGAGATTGGTGTTGATGTTCTACGGAAGCCGCGGCGACATCCAGCCCGGTCTGGCCTTCGGGCTCGAACTGCAGCGCCGAGGCCACGACGTCAGGATGGTCGTGCCGCCGAACTACGTCCGCCTCGCCGGGGATCTCGGCCTGATCGCGTATCCGGTGGGCTCGGACACCGCTTCGGTCTGGGACAGCCCGCGAGGGCGGGAGATCCTGCGGACCAAGAACCCGTACACCAAGCTGCGGCTGGCCGGCGCGGCGATCAAGGAGGGTTTCGCGGCGTTCGACGCCGATGCGGTGGATCTGCTCACCGGACCCGACGCCGAAGTCACCGGCGTGGACGGTGTGGTGAGCGGACCCCTGTGTCAGGAACGGATGTACTCGATCGCCGAGAAGCTGGGCGTGCCGTTCTCGGTGCTGCGTTTCGGACCGTTCTCAGAGAACGGGGTGGTCGGCGCCGTTCCCGGAGTCGCGCTGCCAGGTCCGGCTGCGATCAACCGTGCGTCGTGGCGACTGACCGACGCGCTGGGGTTCATAGTCGGGCGAGGTGCGGAGAACTCGTTCCGCGAGAGACTCGGATTACCTGCAGTGCAGCAGTCACTTCACCAGAGGTTGACGGCAGGCGGAGTTCTTCAGATCCAGGCCTACGATCCGGTCTTGTTTCCCGGTCTGGTCGAGGAATGGGGCAATCGAAAGCCGATCGTCGGCTACCTCGATCTGCCCGCCGACGCGCGCGGTGAAGCCGCCGGAGATGCCGCGACAACCCAGGCGGCCACCCGGGCTCTGGATCAATGGCTGGCAGCAGGTGATGCACCTGTCTTCGTGACGGTGGGCAGTGTGCCGGTTCTTGATCCGGACGCACTCACCCGGGTGATCACCGAAGCCTGTGCGGCAGTCGGTGTCCGCGCGCTGATCACGATGAAAGAGCGGGCCACCGGACCCGACCTGTCGGATGAGGGAGTGTTCTTCGCCGAATCCCTCGATCACGCGGCCGTGCTGCCACGGTGCCGCGCCGCGGTGCATCACGGTGGCGCCGGAACCACGGCCGCGGGACTGCGGGCCGGGCTGCCCACCATGATTTGCCACGGTGGCGCCGACCAGGCGTACTGGGGCAGGCAGGTGAAAACCCTTGGCCTCGGGACGTTTTTGCCGATTGAAGGGTTTGACCACCGAGCGTTTGGCGGCCGGGCTCGAGGTGATCCTGGATCCTGCTGTCAGTACACGAGTGGCGGCGGTCGCCGGTGCGCTGATCGCGCCTGACGCCGCCGCCACACATGCTGCCCAACTCGTCGAAGACCGTTTCCGGGCAAGCCGATCCGTCAGCCCTTGATGGCTTCCTTCCACTTCACGCGGGCCCCTGTGCGCAGGATGTTGCGCTGGTAGATGCGGGCTGCGAGCCAGGCGGCCACCGCGCAGGCGATCATCATCAGGACGATGGTGACGATGACCTGAACCACCGTCGCGTCGCCGGTTGCTATCCGCACCGGCATGATCGACGCCGAGAACGGCGGTATCCACGCCAGGGTCTGCATCAACGTGCTGTCGAGGGAGCCGATGCCGAAGTAGGCCGAGTACACCACCGCCATCGCGAGGATGGTGAGCGGGGCCGAACTCGAGCCGAGCTCCTCCTGTCTCGACACCACTGCACCCGTTGCGGCATACAGGGTTGCGAAGAAGACGAATCCCAGCACGAACCAGATGACAACCGCGGCGAACATCGAGCCTGCCGCCGTGGGCACGTCGAGAATGCCGGTGGCAAGGGCGGCTATGAGAGCGGTACCGCCCAACAGGACCACCTGCGCAAAGGCCATCAATCCGATGCCGACGATCTTGCCCCACAACAGATGCAGCGGTTTGATCGTTGCGAGCAACAACTCGACCACCCGGGATGTCTTCTCTTCGACAACTCCGGCCGCAACCATGGAACCGCCTTGCAGTACAGCGAACATCAGCAATGAGACACCCACGAGCGCCACGGCAATACGTTGCCCTTCATTGGGTTTGGCGGGGTCTGTCTCGCTGACGGTGAGTGTGGAGTCGGCGCTGATGGCCGAGAGGTCCACGTTCTCCGCGGCGAGGGCCTTGGTCAACCCGTCCTGACTCACAGCCGTTCGCAACACACCTTCGAGGCTGCCGTCGAGGTCGTCTTTGGTGACGGCTTCGTAGTTGTTGGTTCCGGCGGCGCCGGGGACCAACGCCACCTTCACGTCGCCTTCCTTCGCCTGGTCGCGTGCCTCGTCGGCGTTGCCGATGGGCACGATCTCGATGTTCTCCCCGGATGCGTCGCCGACTGCGACGATCGTCTCGGACAACTGCGAGTTGTCGCCCACCAGACCGACTTTCGTCGGCTTGTCGTCGCCGGTGAAGATGGACAGAACGATGATGCCCGCGACGATGACCACCAGCAGGATCACGTTGGTGATGATGAACGACTTGGTGGCCGCGCGGGTGGTGATCTCGCGCCGAGCAACCAGGTTGATGGCCCGCCACGCGCTCATCCGGCCCGCGCCGGATTTCGTGTGCTTGTTCGGATCGGAAGCGTTCACACTCATGCGGATACAACCTCTCGGAAGAGTTCGGTCAGGTCGGGTCGGGACTGGGCGAAGTGCGTGACCGGCCCCGTGGCGAGGGCAGCGGTCAAAATTGCCTGCTCGTCGGTCCCCGGCGTCATGCTCACCGTGGTGATCGACCCGTTCTGGATGGTGCCGAGCACCCCGGGCAGATGATCGGCCCAGCCGGGCGGGGCCTGCGGTGCGCCGACGTCGAGCCGGATCTCGCCGGCCGACCGTAGTTCGTCCACGGTGCCCAGTGCCCGCATGGTGCCGGAGGAGATGATGCCGACCCGGTCGCACAGGCGCTGCACGAGTTCCAGTTGATGGCTGGAGAAGATGACCGGAACACCCTGCGCGGCCTTTTCTTTCAGCACGTCGCTCATCACGTCGACGGCAACGGGGTCCAGGCCTGAGAACGGCTCGTCGAGCACCAGCACATCGGGACTGTGAACCAGGGCGGCCGCCAACTGCACGCGCTGCTGATTGCCGAGGCTCAGGCTGTTCACGTCGTCGTTGATCCGCTCGAACACACCCAGCCGCCGTACCCAGGTCTCCACCTGATCATCGGCTTCGGCGCGCGACAGGCCGTGCAACTGTGCGAGGAACGAGAGCTGTTTGCCCACCTTCATCTTGGGATACAGGCCGCGTTCTTCGGGCATGTATCCGATGCGACGTCGGGTGTCGAGGTCGATGGGCGAGTCGCCCAGCAGTACTCGACCCGAATCTGCCGACAGCACACCGAGGATGATGCGCATCGTGGTGGATTTTCCGGCGCCGTTGGAACCGACGAATCCGAAGATCTCGCCGGGGGCGACGGTGAAGGACATGTTGTCGAGGGCCTTGAGGGACCCGTATCTCTTACTCAGACCGTCGACGATGAGGGGAGCGGTCACTGTTCGAATCCTCCTGATTGGCTGACGTTTTCATTGGCCACCACCTGGGGATAGGTGGCGAAGTCTTCTGGATCGGGGTCGGGTAACCACCATCCGATCAGGCAGGTGGGAATGCAGGTGGCCCCGGCGACCAGCACGATGAGGAGCACCGCGCTGCCGTAGATCACCTGGCCGCCGACGCTGTTGTCGCCTCCGCCCGACAAGATGATGAGCACGAGGTACGGGATGAACATCGAGACCCACAGCGCGGTGTACGCGATCGATCGGGCTGCGTTGCGGCTGGCCAGTTCGATCTCGTCGAGGGCCGAAGCCGGTGCATCGCTGACATTGCGCGTCACCGCCCGCAGCACGTAGATGAGCGGGAGCATGACAAACGAGATGAGGCCGATGAACGCCGGGGCCGCCCACATGGTGAAGAACATGATGATTGCACTGGCGATCACGAGGATCACCGAAATGACAAGCGCGACCACGAGCTTGCGGGCACTGCGCCGATTCCTCAGACGGGGGAACCGGTGGCCATAACGACGCAGGAACTTCTCGTGCCTACGTACCTGCCACTCTTCGTATCCACGCCACCACGCCGGTTTCGCGGACTCGGGGATCACGCTGTTCGGATCGTTCACGACGGCCCTCCATTCGTGCGATACAACTGCGTCGACATCGCCCCGAACTCGCGGCGACTGAAGACGGCCTCCACCGGGAGCCCGAACACATCGCAGATGCGAAAGGCCAGGTCGAGGCTGGGATAGTTGTCACCCCGTTCGAGCGAGCCGATCGACTGGACGTTCACGCCCACCAGCTCGGCAAGTTGTGCGCGTGACATCCGGCGCTCGGCGCGTAGTACGCCGATGCGGTTGTAGATCGGCAGGTGGCCTGCCTTCTTGACCGGACTCACAGAGTTAATTGTTGGGAAAACACAACAGAATGTCAATGTTTGCCATACATGGAAGGCGCTTTGTGATCGCCAGCCTCACGAATTTTCTGCGATCACCATCTCGAGGATGTCTGTGCCCAGCGCGACCGGGCTGCAGGTGGGTGCCGCCGAGGCCGGATCGAGGGCACCCAGTACAAGCCCGACGGCGTAGTCGTCGTAAGGCAGGCGGAAATGGCCGCTCAGATCGGCCGGGCAGCGATCCTGAATGAACAGATTTGTTGCGCCGGCACCTTTGAGTGCAACGGTCGCCGCCGGCTGGATCACTTCGTCCACCTGAGTGCCGATGGTGGTGTACTCGACGCCGGGGACCGTGTCGTTGCCACCGTTGTTGAGTTCGGCGAGCAGCGGTGACCCCTGAACTTGCTGCCACAGTGCGGTGGAGACCAGCTCAGGTGGGATCACGGTGGCGGCGACGTCGAGGGCGCCTGGGATCCGGGCGGCAATCGGGACCAGGCCGTACAGGGAGCTGCCGTACGACGGGGATGCCAGACCCACCCAATGCCCGACCATCGTCGACCCACCCAGCCTGTTGACGAAATACCGGCCGACCGTTGCGCCCTGCGAATACCCGACGATGTCCAGCCTGGTGGCTCCGGTCTCCTCCAGTACCTCAGCCGCGAAGCCGCCGACCTGCCGAGCGCTCTCCACGATGTCTTCGGTGCCGAAGTTGTCGCCGCCTGCCCGCCCGCCGAAATTAACGGCGAACACGCAGAAGCCCTCGGCAGCGAGCCTCGGCCCGATCTTTGCGAAGTCGGAGTACGCGCTCGAATCCGTGCCGTGGAGCAAGAGGACCGGCCGAGGGTGTGTCGGTGATGGGGTGCAGGTGAAGTCGTTGACGCCGGGCGGCACCGAACCCGGGTGGTCGCCGACATGGCGGGAGGCCTCATGATGCGTGTTCTGCGCCGGACCGGGGACGGTGGGTACTTCCCACAGCGACGCCGTTGGCCCTTGCGCGCTGCCTGTTCCCTGAGCGCTGTCCGACCCCGGGACGCTGTCGGCAGCCGCTGGGGAAACCGAGATGAAGGCGAGAAGCGCGGAAATTGTTGCCGCGGCGCACAAACTCCGGCGTCGGCCCGGGCCACGTCTGTTGTCCGTGTATCGCATCGCACACCTCACCTCGGCCCGACCCGCTGTAGATCGATTTGACCATCTCAGCTGATGAGTAACCGTACTTCGGGCGGAATGTGGTCTGAACGTTGCAGTGCACTGCCACTGCGCTGCGGCCGCGGCACCAGCTGGCAGAGCGCGTCAGGCGAGAATGTCCTGCACCACCCGGGCTGCTTCGCGGCCCGCGCGGTTGGCGCCGATGGTGGACGCTGACGGGCCGTAGCCCAGTAGTTGCAGACGAGGAACAGATGCCACAACGGTCGCCAGCCGGCCGGTCATCACGATACCGCCGCCCGGAGCCCGCAACTTCAGTGGCGCCAGATGGTCCAGGGCGCTCCGAAAGCCGGTGCACCACAGGATGACGTCGACGTCGAGGTGATCTTGTCCGCCCTCGGGTGTCCCACAGTCCCAGCAGACTCCGGTGGGGGTGATGCGGGTGAACATCGGTCGCCACGCGAGGATGCCGTCCGCGCGGGCGGCGCGTATCGCGTCGTTTTCGGGCAACCCGGTCACCGACACCACCGACCCGGGCGGTAGCCCTGTACGCACCCGTTCCTCGACGCGCGCCACTGCGGCCCGGCCGTTTTCGGGGGTGAACGGGCCACTGCTGAAATGGGGTTCGGTGCGACTGCACCAGAAGGTCTGTGCGCCTTCGGCATTGCGTGCGATCTCGATCAGCAACTGGATGGCCGAGATGCCGGCCCCCACCACGAGAACACGCTTACCGTCGAAATCGGTCGGCCTGTTGTAGTCATGGGTGTGCAGTTGTGTCCCGGTGAACGTCTCGATACCCGGCACATACGGGATGAATGGTCGATCCCAGGTTCCGGTTGCGTTGATCACGGTGCGCGCCATCAGCTGTGAGCCGTCAGAGGCCGAGATCACGAAATCGTTGTCGTCGTCGCCGCCGGCGAGCGACACCGAGCGGACGTCGACAGGTCGACGCACGTCGAGCCCGAACCGCTGTTCGTACTGATCGAAGTAGTCGGGCACCGCCGTGGACGCCGGCCACTGGTCGCATTCGACGCCGAGCGCTTCCGACAGCCCGAAGCCGGGAAGGTCGTGCACGTTGTTGGCCCCAGCCAAAGTCAATGTCGGCCAACGGAACTGCCACGCACCTCCGGGTCCGGGGGAGTGGTCGACCATCATGGTTCGATCACCGAGGCCGTATTTGCCCAGGTAATACCCGGCCGACAGGCCCGCCTGCCCGGCACCGATGACGAGTACATCGGTACGCGCCCGGTCTCCGAAGGCGTTGGAGTTCACCTGTCGAACAATAGCGGTACGCTGACGCCCATGATTGGGACCAGCCGGGATGGCGATGTGCTGACCATCGAACTGCAGCGAGAGCGGCAGCGGAACGCACTCAATTACGAACTGGTGGAAGCGCTGTCGGTGGCGATGACCGACGCGGCAGGATCGGGTGTGCGAGCCATCGTCCTCACCGGTCAGGGAACCGTTTTCTGTGCGGGCGCGGATCTGTCGGGCCCGGTCTACGAACAGACCTTCCTCGACGAACTGCTGGCGATGCTCCGGGTTGTCGAGAGCATCCCGGTGCCGGTGATCGCCGCGCTGAACGGCGCCGCGTTGGGGGCCGGACTCCAGCTCGCGATGGCCGCTGATCTGCGGGTGATGTCGCCGTCGGCGTGGTGCGGCATCCCCGCTGCAAAGATCGGTGTGACAGTTGACGAATGGACCATCAAGCGTCTCGTCTCGCTGGTCGGTGCGGGTGATGCGGCGGGCATCCTGATCGGTTGTGACTCGCTCAGTGCCGACCGGGCTGCTGCCGTCGGTTTCGCCAATCGGATCGGCGATCTTGCCGAGGCGCAGCAGTGGGCCGCGAGCATCGCCGCGCTGGCCCCACTGACCCTGCAGCACTACAAGCTCGTTCTCGGCGACGACGGTGCCCGTGACGAGGCCGCACCCGACCACGTCGCAGCGATGGTCAGGGCCTGGCAGAGCCAGGACATGGCCGAAGGGCGCGCGGCTCGGGCCGAGCGACGTCAGCCGAACTTCATCGGGAAGTAGAACCTTCCCGGGCCTACCCCAACCCGTCGCCAACCGGTCCTCGGCACGACCCCTCGACGATACCTGCGCTCAAGTGGGTTTTCGTGGTGGTAACACGGCTGCAGCCTCCCAGATACACGGCGGCCTTACGTTCCTCGCAGTCTCTGGTTCAGAGGAAACGTGGGCATGACGCGAGGGAGAGATATGTCTGCAGACAAAACGGTGGATCCGATAGCCGCGGGGGAATTGCCGACCAACATCAACGCGATGAGCGAGACGTTGGAGGACTACACCCTTCGTTTCGCGCCCCGCAGCTATCGCAAGTGGGGCCCCGCGGTGGTCGCCACCTCGGCTCTGGGTGGCATCGCCTACCTGGCCGACTTCGCCATCGGCGCCAACATCGGCATCGCCAACGGCACGGGAAACGCGTTGTGGGGCATCCTCATCTTCGCGGTGGTCATCGTCCTCACCGGCTACCCGCTGGCGTACTACGCCGCCCGGTACAACATCGACCTCGACCTGATCACCCGTGGCAGCGGCTTCGGCTACTACGGCTCGGTGGTCACCAACGTCATCTTCGCGTCGTTCACGTTCATCTTCTTTGCCCTCGAGGGCTCGATCATGGCGCAGGGCCTCAAACTAGGTCTCCACATCCCGCTGTGGCTGGGCTACCTCATCTCATCGGTGATGGTGATCCCGCTGGTCATCTACGGCATGAACACACTGGCGAAACTGCAGGTGTGGACCACGCCGCTGTGGCTGGTGATGATGGTGCTGCCTTTTGTCTACCTCGTGATCAAGCACCCTGACGCGATCGGAGACTTCCTCGCATTCAGTGGTGGCACCGACGCCCAGGGCGGACACGGCGTCAACTTCGCCGGCATTATGCTCGCCGCCGGTGTGTGTCTGTCGCTGATCGCCCAGATCGCCGAGCAGATCGACTACTTGCGGTTCATGCCTCCCAAGACACCGGAGAACTCGCGCCGCTGGTGGATCGCGGTGATCACCGCAGGACCGGGCTGGGTGTTCTTCGGTGCGATCAAGCAGATCGTGGGCTTGTTCCTGGCCGTCTACCTGATCATGAACTTCGCCGATCAGGCCGGCGTCGCCAACGAACCCGTGGAGCAGTTCCTCGCGGTCTACGAGGAGTTCATGCCGCACTGGCTGGCGATGACCCTCGCCGTCATCCTGGTGGTCATCTCGCAGATCAAGATCAACGTGACCAACGCGTACTCGGGATCGCTGGCCTGGACCAACAGCTTCACGCGCATCACCAAGACCTATCCGGGTCGACTGTTCTTCGTCTTCTTCAACGTCGCGATCGCTCTGGTGTTGATGGAAGCCAACATGTTCAGCTTCTTGAACAACATCCTCAACTTCTACGCGAACATCGCCATCGCATGGATCGTCGTGGTGGCCTCGGACATCGTGTTCAACAAGTACGTCCTGAAGCTCTCGCCCAAGGTGCCCGAGTTCCGCAGGGGCATGCTGTACAACTTCAACCCGGTCGGGTTCATCAGCGTGATCCTCGCCGGCGGACTGTCGGTGCTGGTGTACTTCCACGCTTTCGGTGACGCCATCCAGCCGTACTCGCCGATCGTCGCAACCATCCTCGCGCTGGTGTTGCCGCCGATCATCGCGGTGATCACCAAGGGCAAGTACTACCTGCGACGCACCGACGACGGAATCGACCTGCCGATGTTCGACGAATACGGCAACCCTTCCGACGCCAAGTTGCTGTGCTCGGTCACCGGTATCGAGTTCGAGCGACCCGACATGCTCGCCTCGAACAAACCGGGCCCGAACGGTGAGAAGCAGTACATCAGCTCGCTGGCACTGTCCTGCGACAAGACCGGTGAGCACGTGTTGCCTGCCCAGAAGTAACGCGCCTGCTCTGACTCGTCAGCTCCACCCGTTCCGAAAGGGGCGGGTGGAGCTGTCTTGTCCGCCCCCCCCCCGCCGACCGGGCCGTAACTCCCGCCGAGCGGGCCGTAACTGCCGCCGAGCGGGCCGAAACTGCCCGCCGACCGGGCCGTTACTCCCGCCGACCGGGCCCTTGTTGCCGTCGACCGGGCTGTAACTCCCGCCGACCGTGCCCTCGGAATGTCGCGACGGCCGGCCTTGTTGTGCTCGTCAGTGCTCCAACACGCAGGGCCCATCAACGACGAAGGGAACGATGCATGTCACGAATCGCCATCATCGGAGGCCACGGCAAGATCGCGCTCAAGCTGGCCAAGATCTTGACCGGCCAGGGACATCAGGTCAGCTCCCTGATCCGCAATCCAGACCAGTCGGACGACATCACGCAGACCGGGGCCACCCCGGTCATCGCAGATGTGGAAAACCTCTCGACCGACGAGATCGCCCAGGCCATCAAGGGCCATGACGCCGTGGTGTTCTCTGCAGGTGCCGGCGGCGGCAGCCCTGAACGCACGTACGCCGTCGACCGTGACGCCGCCATCCGCAGCATCGACGCGGCCCAGCAGGCCGGTGTCACCCGCTACGTCCAGGTGTCGTACTTCGGTGCCGGACCGGATCATGGTGTTCCCGAGGACAATTCGTTCCACGCCTACGCCGAGGCCAAGGCGGCGGCCGACGAGCATCTCCGTAAGACCACACTCCTCTGGACGATCGTGGGACCGAGCTCTCTCACCGATGATCCAGGCACAGGCCGTATCGCCACCAAAGAACGCGGCGCCGAAGCCGGCACCAGCGTGTCCCGTGACGATGTGGCGGAGGTCCTGGCTGCTGTCCTCGAGACACAGTCCAGCGTCGGGACCACGGTCGAGTTCACCGGTGGCCAGACGCCCATCGCCGACGCCGTGAAAGGCGTCTGACAGACCTGACGGGGGCAGCCTCAGGCCGGTAGGCCGGCGGTTGCCGATTCCCAGTCGAAGTCGCCGTGATCGCTGCCGAGCCCGGTGGCGACCACTCCGGCCACCGCGCAACCGAGTTGCGCTGACCGCAGCAGGCTGAAGTCGTGGAGACGACCCGCGATGAACCCGGCCGAGAATGCATCCCCGCAGCCACTGGTGTCGACAACCTGGACGTCGGTGGCTGCGGCGTGTTCGGCACCGTCGCCGGTGACAACCCAGGCGCCGTCCGCGCCGGCAGTGGCCGCGACGCAGGCAACACCCCGGTCGATGAGGGCGCGACAACCGTCGACCAGGTCGGTGGCCCCCGTGAAGCCCAGCACCTGCTCGTCGTTCGGCAGCAGGTAATCCAGTTGTGGCAGAACGGGTTCGATCCACGCCAACACTCCAGGATCACCGGGCGCCAGGATGTCGGCCGAGACGCGGACGCCCGCAGCTCGGATCCGTTCGAGGACGCCCGCCAGTTCCGATGGGTTGAGCAGCTCGGGCGCGCCGATGTGCACGTGATCCGCGGACGTGAGAAGGTCCAGCGGCACACGATCGAGCGGGTAGGCCAGATTGGCGCCGGGCATGTGCAGTGCGGGTCGATCGCCGTTGCTGCGGATGGGCAACACGCTCATCGACGTTGGTTGATCATCCACTCGCAGAAGGTGTTCGGTGACCACACCGTGACGCTGCAGCATGGTGGTGAGCAGGTCGGCGGAGTCGTCGCGACCCACGGCGCCGACCGTCGATACCACCGCCCCGAGTTTGGCCAGTGTGATGGCGGTGCCGCCGGCAGGACCCGCGGGTACCAGCCGGATGTGGGGGACGAGGGCCGCGCCCTGGCCGTCGGGTATCGAATCAACCGGGTGGACAACCACATCGAGTACATGGGCACCGAAAGTCACGACCTGCATGCATCATCTCCTGGGTAGCGGTGAGTAGCCGCGGTTCGCCGCGGCGACGGCCACCGCGATCAGCTGGTCTCGGCTGAGCACGGCGCCATCGCCGACGGCGCTGTCCGTAGGTAGATCTCGGCCAGCCATTCCACCAATTCGATGCGCTCACAAGCTGCTTCGACTGTAGGGCCGTAGGCGACCGAACCGTGGTTGCGCATCAGGGCCGCAGTCCGCTCGGTCAGCGCCGCGGCCACCGCGTCGGTGAGTTCCTGGGTGCCGAAGATCTCGTGTGGCGCCACTCGCACGGCGCCACCGACCAACGCCGCGGTGTAATGCACCGCAGGCAGTTCATCGACTAGGTTGGCCACCGCGATGGAGGCGACCGGATGAGCGTGCGCCACCGCGGCCGCGTCAGTGGAGCGGTAGATCTCCAGGTGCAGGAGAAGCTCGGACGTCGGGACGTGATCGGTATCCTCGACCACGCGTCCGTCGAGGTCGGTCACCACCAATTGGTCGGCGCTGAGTGATTCGAGAACAGCGCCACTGGCTGTGACGACCACCCGATCGCCGACCCTCGTCGACAGGTTGCCACCCGTGCCGATCACCAGTCGGCGTGCGGCGAGGCGGTGCGCGGCGTCGACCAGATCCGCGCGCCGCTCTTCGACAGTCATGGTGCTGACAATAACGGGCGATGGCGGCGATCCATCACGGATCGCCGCCATCGCCCGTTGGTTCAGGTGTTCAGCCGACCGGCGTCAGCGAACGGTACGTCGACCGCGAGAACTTCCCTGCCGGTTCGAACTTCGCGAGGATGGAGTCGGCGTCCTCGCCGGTCACCTGGGTGATCAGCGACTTGGCGTCGTCTACGGAGTTGATGGAGAGCACCGGCGACGGATCCGAGAGCAGGCCGAACAGCGCTGAGCCGAACTTGGGATTGGTTGCCGCGGCAGGAAACAGCACCGCGGCGTATTCCTGGAACACCGGGTCGCGCAGGAAGATCCGGGTGGCGAGGTTGGCAGCGTCCACACGGCTGGTCAGGAAGTTGTTGTAGGTGGCGGTGATCCAGGCGTCGTCGAACTCGCCCTCGTGGTCCTTGGCGGCGGCCACGAACTGTGCGGCCTGGATGAACCCGCTCTGCGCCCCCTGGCCCGTGATGGGGTCGTAGGCCACGGCCGTGTCGCCCAGAGCAACAACCCGGTGTCCGCTTGCTGTGTGCCCGAGCGCGTTTCGCACGGTGGGCGTGACCGCGCCCTGGAGCCAGGAGTGCGGGTCCTCCTCGATGACCTGGGTGCTGAGCACCTCGGGCAGGTCCCAATCGAAGTATTCGCGATGCAAGTCGATCACTACTTTGTGGGCAGAATGCGCGTCGGTGACCGACTGGAACCGGCGTTCCCATTCACTGCCGGGTTGCGCCCACCCGAGGAACGACCATGACGGTCCGGCGTCCTTGTGCAGGTAGGGGCCCCACCAGCCCTCGCCCTGGTCGGCGAAGTTGAACGCCTGGTGCTTCGGGCCCGCGGGGCTGCGGTGCGCAAACACGTCTGGGTCGTGACCCAACCCGGCCACGGTGAGCAGAAGGACGCTGCGTTGTGGTCTCTTGTAGGGCGATCGTGATTCGTCGACGGTGAACAGGCTGGACAGTCCGGCCTTGCCGGTGGCGACGAAGGTCAGGTCGTTCTCGGCTGCGATGGAGTCGAGTCGGCCCGGATCGACGTTCTCGACCACGAACCGACCACCCTTTTCGAGGAACAAGGTGAGACGCTCGTCGACCTTGAGCCTGGTGTCGACACCGATCGCCTCGAATCCGGGGAATTCGGCATCGAAGTCGAGGAGCTCGGTGTAGTCGTGCCCGCTGCCCGTGATGGTGCGAGCGCTGATCCCGGTGACCTGCGGCGCCCGGCCGGCGAAGTTGTCGACGCCCAAGGCGGTCTCGGATTGCTGCGACAGGCCGAACGTCACCGCGGTACCGGTGGCGGACACGTCGTGCAGCAGACTCCGCTGATCACGCTCGCTGTAGACGGTCACGTCGAATCCTGCGTTGAGGAAGCCGACGGCCGCCGAGACGCCAGTTTGGCCTGCGCCGATGATGGCGACGGAACGGTTGGTGTTGCTCATGCAACGATCTCCTGTGTTTGTGCGAATGATGTTGTTCGAGAATCGAATACGGAGTGATTACGAAGCGGCGCCGTCATGACTGTCCGGCAGTCGCGCCGGTACATCGCGGTGTTCCGGCCCCCCAGGGGGCCTCGGTGGAAATAGTCATGCCGTCGAATCTCATGCCGGTGAGCATTCGCTGATTCGCGATACCGCGGAAGGATTCGACTCAGGCCGAAGTTAAGTGCATCTGAGCGAAAAGGGCATCTCAGCGAACACTGCGGCTCAGCTGATGCCGGCCAATTACAGTCGGGTCGAGCACTCGCGACGCGACGTGCCGCGGGAACAACGATTGGTGGGCGTAGTGACACGGCTGGCGAACAGGGTCGCATTCATCACGGGAGTGGCCCGCGGACAGGGTCGCGCGCATGCGGTGCGGCTGGCACGTGAAGGCGCCGACATCGTGGGTGTTGACCTTGCCGGGCCGTTGCCGGGTGTTCCGTACGACTCGGCGACGCCGGCCGAACTCGCCGAGACTGCGGGCCTCGTCGAGGCCGAGGGTCGCAAAGCACTCCTTCGTCAGGGCGATGTTCGCGACCTCGAGGGGCTACGGTCCCTCGCCGCCGATGCGGTGACCCAGTTGGGTGGACTCGACATCGTCGTGGCCAACGCAGGCATCTGTATTCCGGCCACCTGGAACGAGGCGACCCCGGCGATGTTTCGCGATCACATGGACATCAACGTCACCGGCGTGTGGAACACCGTGATGGCGACGGCGCCTCACCTCGTCGAGCGCGGACGCGGGTCGATCATCCTGATCAGCTCGTACGCCGGAAAGAAGGTGCAGCCGTTCATGGTGCACTACACCACCAGCAAGCATGCCGTCACCGGCATGACCCGGGCGTTCGCTGCCGAATTGGGTGCGCACAATGTGAGGGTCAACAGCGTGCATCCCGGCGCGGTCGCCACTCCGATGGGGTCGGGCGACATGGTGGCCCGCATCGAAGAGACCAATGCAGCCAATCCGCGACTGGCACCCATGGGTACACCCTTTCTCAACCAGTACGCAGCAGACCCAGATGAGGTGTCCAACGTGGTCGCGTTCTTGGCGTCGGACGAGTCGTCGTTCATGACTGCCGAACACATCTCGGTCGATGGTGGTGCTCAGTACTTCTGACCGTGGGTCGGGGAATCTGCCATCTGCCCTGGCAACCGCGGGCAAGGGTTCTACGGTTGATGGGTGACTGATCGGACGGATCGACCCGAGCGCATCTCGGCGACACAATTGCTGGCCAAGCTCGCTGACGAGGGCAGTTGGCACCCGTGGGACTCGCAGATCACCGCGCTTCCCGACGATGCCGGGTACGCCGAGGACATTGGACGAGCCCGCGAGAAGACCGGACTCGACGAGTCGATCATCTGCGGTGAAGCGGACGTCAACGGGGTGCGAGCGGCCGTTGTTGTCAGTGAGTTCGGTTTTCTGGGCGGGTCGATCGGCCGGGACGCGGGACGTCGCGTGGTCACGGCGATCCGCCGAGCGACTGCTGAAGGTCTGCCGTTGCTCGCCCTCCCGGCGTCGGGCGGGACGCGGATGCAGGAGGGGACTGCGGCTTTTCTGCAGATGGTCAACATCACGGCGGCGGTCGTGGATCACAAGGCCGCGCACCTTCCATACGTGGTGTATTTGCGTCATCCGACCACCGGTGGGGTGTTCGCGTCGTGGGGCTCGCTGGGACATGTGACGTTGGCCGAGCCGGGCGCCCTTGTCGGTTTTCTCGGCCCGCGAGTGTACGAGGGCTTGTACGGCGAGGCATTTCCCGAGGGCATCCAGGTGTCGGAGAACCTGCGTTCACACGGTCTGGTGGATCTTGTTGTGGCGGTGGATGAATTGGGATCAACGGCATCACGCATCATCAGGCTTCTGGTCGACCCGCTGGTGGACGCCGAGCACTCGCGACGTGAGCCGGCCGTGCCGTCTTCCACACCGGGACTGTCCGGGGCGACGGTGGTTGAGTCGTCGGCCTGGGATGTGGTGGAGCAGTCGAGGGTTCCCGGCCGGCCAGGCGTGAGTCAGTTGCTGCGCGAGTCGGCCGACGAGGCGGTGGAATTGGCCGGTGGGGGCGAACTGGATTCGCGCAGCGGCATCATTCTCGCGTTGGCACGCTTTGGTGGGCATTCGGTTGTGGTCGTCGGGCAGGACCGCAACCGTCAGGTGCCCGGATCGCTGGTGGGACCTGCCGACCTGCGGTTGGCCCGCCGGGGTATGAGGTTGGCGCAGAATCTGCATCTGCCGCTGGTGACGGTGATCGACACTCCGGGCGCCGATCTGTCTGCCGAAGCCGAAGAGTCGGGTCTGGCCAACGAGATCGCTCACTGCATTGCGGAGCTGACTGCGTTGACGGTGCCGACTGTGGCGGTGCTGCTGGGTCAGGGAGCTGGGGGAGCCGCGCTGGCGCTGTTCCCCGCGGATCGGGTGGTGGCCATGGAGAACTCGTGGCTGTCTCCGCTGCCGCCGGAGGGCGCCAGCCTGATCGTCTATCGGGACACCGACCATGCAGCCGACATGGCACGGAGCCAGGGAATCCGTGCGACCGATCTGCACGCCGCCGGCATCGTAGATGTGGTGGTCTCCGAGGCCGCGTTGGGCGGCTTTCTGCCAGAGCTGGGTGACCGGCTCGCCGCCGAGATCGATGCGTTGGACGACAGCACGGTTGAAGCCCGCGCTGGGTGGCGGACCGAACGCCTCCGGCGCATCGGTGGTGTCGAGATCTGAACTGGCTGACCCAGTTCCGGCCAGCCGTCTATGCGACATCCTCGTACCAACTTTCCGGAGGTGGGCAGGGGTCGGGTAGCTGTGCCACCTCGTCGAGCCAGCGTTGTGCTTCTTGATGCCAGATCGGGTGTTCGATTCGCCATTGTTGCTCGGCGAGTTCATCTTTGGCTCGCCGGCGAAACCATGCGGCGTGAGCTTCTTCTTTTTCGCGCCGTTCGTCCACCATTCGCTGGTATCGCTGGTCGGGGAAATGCGTGTCGTTCGGAGTCAGCGCGTCGTCGGTGCCGCGTTGCCTCCACCCGACGCGACCGACCCATTCTGGTGGTCCGGTTTCGGAAGTGATGATCTCGGTGATCCAGCCGCCGTCGCCGTCGTGGACCTGAGCGTGGTCGCCGTCGCATACGAGGGTCAGGACGGTGATGTCGGTCCGTCCACCGTCTTTCCATTCGTGCATGTGATGCACTGCGGTGCGGGTGGCGGGCTGATCGCAGCCGGGTCGCGAACATCCGCGTTCAGCCGCGATCAGAGCGATTCGCTGGATCGCCGATGCCAGACGTTTTTCACGGCCGAGGAACAGCGGCCGGTGTGCGTTGTCGAGCAGTGCAAGAAACTTCCGGTTGCTACCTGCCAGCGCGAGTGCGTCCCGGACGGGGAGAGTGCCTCCCGATGCGGTGGTGGCAATACCGGTCTCGGTCTCCAGCTCGCTCAGCGTCATGGTTGCCACAACGATGGCCGGCTGTCCGCGGTGCTTTCCGAGGGTGCCCGACCCGACAACTGTCTCAAGCATCTTCTTGAACGCGTCATGGTTGCGCTGACCCTGTGTGCGGTTGTCTCGTTCGGCCGCAGCGGCGAGAAGCGTACTGTCGACGAGATCGGCGTCACCCATGGGTGATTCGGGGTCGTCGGGGTTGTTCATGCCTGGCTGTGCCCATTTCGCGGCGACGACGTCCCAGAGTGCACGCGTCGCCGGATCAAGGGTTCCGGAGATCCCGCTCATATGGTCGATGTCTTGGCGCCCGAGCGTCAGGTCACGACGGCGGGCCCGGTCGGCGTCGTCGGTGAACTCGCCATCGGGGTTGAGGTAGGCGAGCAACCGCTGCGCAACGCTTTCCAGCTGATCTGGCGAGAGCGCGCAGGCCTGGTTTGCCAGATCCGATTCGATGGTCGACCAGTGTTCTGGCGTACGTAGAGATGTGGGCAACTTGGTCAGCGAGCGATGGATCACCCGGTAGTGCGCAAACTCCATGTCACCGGCGTCCATCGCCGCCGCGGCGGCCGGATACGCGGCGGGTCGCAGTTCGCCGTTGAGTTCGTGCCAATACCCCAACCGCTCAGCGGCTTTGCTGCGCGCGCTGGCTTCGGAGGGGGTGAGCCGCAGCAGTGTCGACAGAAACCTGGCCGGCTTGAGTCCTCGCTTTGCCGCGACACCACGCTCACGCAGTTCCACCGCCCACCGAATCTTCACGGCATCATCTCGGCGCGCGCCCGTCTCGACCATGGCGGTGGCCGCGACCACCTCGTCGTCGGTCATCGACGACAACGGCACCGCCAGCAGTTGCTGCGAGACGGCCTCGCGGACGGCCACCAACTCGCCGGCATCCAGCTGCTGGATGGCGGCGATCAGATCGGCCGTTTCGCTCATGTGTTCGATTGTAGAAGAGGGGTCTGACAATCACCCGAGCTCGACCCGAGCCTTGATCGCGACTCATTGCGCCAGGGGCGGTGTTGCCACCACGGGCTCATCGGGATGCAACAGCTGTTGAAGCCCGCTCAACGAGTCCGAGTTCAAGTCGCCCAGCAAAAGGGCTGGCCCAATCGAAGTCCGCGGTGGTCCATGCATGCGAGACGGGTACGTCCCACCCGAGTGTCCACACCTCAGTCGATCGTGGGCGTCTGGCCAATCGGCCCAGCGGCCATGCGCCGATGGCAGCGTCGAATGACCCGTCTTCGTGCTGGGTGCGCAGTAGGTGGACGTTGAGATCGAGAGTGACCGGGACCGACAGGTCTTGCGCGCTGACATGCTCGCGGAACCAACGATGCTGCTCGTCAAGGCGTCTCGCCGCGCTCGGCGTCTGCGCAGAGTGGAAACCGGATCCTCCGATGCGCTCAGGGGTTCTGATGTCGCCATGCCACACGAAATTGGTGGGTTCGATCGGTATGCCTGCAGTGAATTCGACGAGTCCGATGGACGTCCCCGCGGCGTCAACGCGCTGTTGCAGCACTGCGCCAGTGCGCTGATCCACTGTTAGTTGCCTGGAGTAGGGCTCTTTGTCTCGAGGCGGGGCGAGTTCCACGAACCAACACGGACGACCGAGGTACTCGATCTCTCGAATTGGGCCAGTCGGTGTCGTCCATCGGTTGCCAACCCATTCACCCGCTTTTCTCGTGACGAGCAGTTCTTTGCCCGGCCCGATGAAAGACATCTCGTGAGCGTCAGCGCGCAGCGGGAGCGGTTCTCCGCGAGCGAAGCGCCACACCGTCTGCCCGTCGGTGATCACAACGGGGTTTCCATCCATAGTCTCGACACGGATTCGGGGCCCGTCTCGCCACACTTGGAGGTCGTCGACGCCGGAAACGTACACCGGAGCGATGTCGCCGACGTGACTGTACAGGCCACCCTCCACGGTTCCTTCTCGACGGATGATGCCCTGGACGGGCGCGTGGGGGCCGTCGACCATCGTTTTGAGGACCTCTATCCACGCAGTCACCTGTCAAAGGTGACACATGTACCGCGGCGGTAGGAGCTCTCTTCAGAACTCACCGACCCCCGGCTCGACCCGCCGAATTTGGCCGCCTCGTCACCCCAACCGCCGCACCGACTCGGGAACATCACCGGCGGTATGGGTGACCGGCTCGCCGTAGACCACTCGCATCGGCACCTCGCCGGTCCAGCCGGCAGCATCGTCGTCACCGGGGCCGCCCTTGCGCGCCTTCGTGATCCATTGCCCATCGATGATGGGAAGTGACAGCACCAGTGTCGCGGCCAGTTGTTTGCTCGTGTGCGGTGGCACCTCGGCGCTGCGGCCCGGGAGAATGCTGTCGCTGAGGGCGGTCAGGGCCTGCGCCGGGTCGAGCGACGACTTCTCTATGACACCGCGAACAACTGCCGACCGGTAGTTCATGGAGTGATCGAAGAGCGTGTCGGCCACCACGAGTCCATCGGCGATGAACGCTGACAGCGCCACCGGGGCACCTGCCGCGATGTGTCGCAGAGCGCCCGCTCCCGTGGAACCGTGCAGGAGGATCTCGTCACCGTGCCGAGCGAAGAGCATGGGAACAGACCACGGCAGGCCGTCGACCACTGTGGTCACGGTGGCCACCTTGGCTTCGTCGAGAATCTGATCGAGCAGAGCGCGGTCGCCCTGACGTTCCTTGCGGCGATTGAGTTGGTCCACGGTGAGTCCCTTTGTCGTCGGTGCACGCACAACGTCCCAAGAGCGCCCCGCCGCGTCAAGCCGATTTGCAGGTCTGACCCCGGCCGGCCTGGTCGTGTCTGCGTGCGGCGATAACCTGCAACCAATGACCACCGAGTGGGCGCACACCATCACCCCGGACGCGTTGAAGGGCGACTTCGACACCGGGGCGATCCAGCGTGGGTCGGTGTATGCGCGACAACACCGTGTCGCCGCCGTGCAATGGGACGATGACAAACGCAGACTCACCGGCCGCTGTCAGGGCACGGGCGTCGCCACGTATTCGGTGCGTGTCGCCTTCAGCCACCTCGGTCCCGGCTGGAAGCTCGCCGATGCCGGATGCACGTGTCCTGTTGGCTATTTCTGCAAGCATGCCGTCGCACTTCTGCTGACCTTCGCGGATGAGGCCGCCACCGCAGCCGCTCCGCCAGTCGAGCGTTCGCCGCAATGGGAGCGCATGCTGCAGGTGCTCTATTCCGAAAACCACCCGAAACCTCCGGAGAAGCTTGCGCTGCAGGCGTTCCTCAGCTCCCCTTCGCTGTTCGCATCGCGAGCTCGCCGGGCCCAACTCGCGTTGCGGCCGATGCGACCGGGCACCCGGAGCGCCTGGATCAAGTCAGGTGTCGACTGGCCGGCCATCGTCGATCTAAAGCCTGGAACATTTGCGGCACAGCAGCTCTCGGTGTTGCAGTCGATGGCGCGCGACTCCATGCGCACCACCCCGTACGGACTTCCGCACGGGCTGATCCTGGCGGACGCGCCTGCCACCATCTGGCAACAACTCGACGCGGCAGCAGCAGCGGGTATCCCTCTGCTCGGCGACCCGGCCTCGGGGATCAACACCGTGCAGGTCGCCAAACGGGCTGGGCTCACCGTCTCGGTCAGCGGAGAGGTCGGAGCCGATGCCCACGTCTCGGTCGAGGTGACCATCGACGGAAACGTGGTGCCGACGTCTGAGGTGACCATTCTCGGAAAGGGCGATCCGCACGGAATCGGTTATCTCGATGCTGATGGCGTCCTGACCCTCGCCCCCTTCGACTCGGTCGACGCGCCCGCCGCGGCGTTGCTGCACGGTGACCAACCGATTGTCATCCCCGCCGCGGACGTCTCCAGATTCGCCGATGTGGTGTTGCCTCGGCTTCGCGAGTCGGTACCGATCCGGGTCGACGACTCGGTGTTCGTGGCGCCCACCATCTCTGGCCCGACGCCGGTGGTGACCGTCCGTTTCACCGGTGATATCGCCCATACCCATTGGGCGATGCGCTATCTGGTCAACAGCACACCGCGCGACCTCGACGACGCCATCGGCACACAGCCGTCGTGGCGAGACCGCGTAGTCGAGGAGCAGATCTGGGAGTCGATTCGCGAGGCGCTGGCTGCGGTTGCCCTCACCTCGGGCGCGGCGGGCCGGCGACTGATCGCGGCCTTCGACGCACAGCAAGGCTCTGGCCGAGTCCGGCAGGCACACAGAGTGGAACCTGCCGACTACGAGGAGGCGGTCAACGGTGTCACCACGCACTTCTTGCGTCACGACGTACACCTGAACCCCCTTGAAACGGCGCGGCTGTGCGCCGAGGTGCTACCAGCACTCGCCCGCCGCGACGACTTGATCGTCGAGGTCGCCGAGGTGGCGCAGCGGTACCGGCAGATCACCGAACGAGCGCGCGTGCATATCGCCGGCTCACAGCCTGCCGGCAGCGACTGGCTTGATCTCGACATCACCATGGACGTCGACGGTGAGCAGGTGCCGATTGCGGAGGTGCTCGCCGAATTGTCCACCGGTGCAACGCACATGTTGTTGCCATCGGGCGTCTACTTCCCGCTGGACTCACCCGAACTCGTGAAGCTGCGCCAGCTGATGGACGAAGCGGAGGTCCTCGGTGAGGCCGAGTCCGGGAGGGTGCCCGCGGTACCCACAAACGTCACGCTGTGGGAGGAACTGCTCGAACTCGGTGTGGTCGATGAACAGCTGCAGGCGTGGCAGGAGCGCATCGCGACGCTCAGCGCGGCACGGCCGCCGGAACCGGTCCAACCACCGGCGATGCTTCACGCGACTCTGCGTGACTACCAGCTCGATGGGCTCAACTGGCTGTCCTTCTTGTGGGACAACGGGTTCGGAGGCGTACTGGCCGACGACATGGGGCTGGGCAAGACGCTGCAGACGCTGGCTTTGTTCGGCCGGGCCCGGGAGAACGGTGAGACCGGCCGGTTCCTTGTGGTCGCACCCACGAGTGTGGTGAACAACTGGGCGTCGGAATGCCACCGGTTCACGGATCTGCGAGCGGTCACCATCACAGCAACGCAAGCGCGTGGGCGTACACCCCTGGCCGAGATCATCGCCGACGCCGATGTTGTGATCACCACCTACGCATTGCTGCGTATCGATTTCCCGGCCTATGACGAACAGCAGTGGGCGGCACTGGTGCTCGATGAGGCCCAGTTCGTCAAGAATCGCAACTCGAAAGCGCATCTGTGTGCGCGACGTCTGACGACGCCGTTCAAACTGGCCATCACCGGTACGCCGATGGAGAACAACCTGATGGAGCTGTGGTCACTGCTCTCGATCACCGTGCCGGGACTGTTCCCTGACCCCAAGGCATTTGCAGACTATTTTCGCAAACCCATCGAAAAGGGCGAAGACCCCGAACGTCTCCCGGTGCTGCGCAAGCGGATCAAGCCGGTGATGTTGCGGCGCACCAAAGACCAAGTGGCTCGCGATCTCCCGGCCAAGCAGGAGCAGATACTGCACGTCGAGTTGTCGGCGAAGCACCGCAAGATCTACGACACCCGTCTGGTACGCGAACGCGAGATCGTCCTCGGGCTGCTGGGCGACCTGGAGAAGAACCGCTTCCAGATCTTCCGCTCGTTGACCATGCTCCGGCAGTTGAGTCTGCACGCCGGGCTCGTCGATCCGGCCGACGCCGAGGTTGCGTCGGCGAAGGTCGACTTCATCCGAGAGCAGCTTCCCGAGCTCATCGCCGAGGGGCACAGTGCCCTGATCTTCAGTTCGTTCACCGGCTTCCTGGATGTGCTGCGGCGCGGACTCGACGGTGACGGCATCACGTACAGCTACCTCGACGGCTCACTGTCGTCGCGCGAACGCGCCGAGGCGGTCAGCGCGTTCACCGAGGGCACCACCAAGGTCTTCCTGATCAGCCTCAAAGCGGGTGGTTTCGGACTCAACCTGACCGAAGCGGACTACTGCTTCGTGTGCGACCCCTGGTGGAATCCGGCAGCCGAGGCGCAGGCAGTCGACCGTACTCATCGGATCGGCCAGACCCGTCCGGTCACCGTGTACCGGCTGGTGTCGGCCGACACCATCGAAGCGAAAGTTGTTGCGCTACAGAACCGGAAACGTGAGCTGTTCAGTGCTGTGGTCGACGACGGGAACATGTTCTCATCGACCGTCAGTGCCGACGACATCAGGCACATGCTCGACTGATCACAACTTCGCTGGCACGCTGTAGTGATGGCAAATGTTGATGAACTACACGGCGAAGCGCACGTCCAGCGTTATCTCGAGACGAACGGGGAAGAAGGCTTCCACTGGAAGGGGACTGAGATCCTCATCCTGTTCACCAAGGGTCGAAAGTCCGGCGACCAGCGACGACACGCCTTGATCTTCCGCACCTGGGAAGACAATGCCTATCTGGTGGTGGCATCGAAGGGTGGGGCAGACGCGCCGCCTGCTTGGTTCCTCAATCTGCAGGACAACCCCGAAGCGGAGATCCAGGTCAAAAACGAGCGGATTACCGTTCGAGCGCGAGTGGCCAACGACGACGAGAAACCGGCGATGTGGTCCCGCATGGTCGAGGTGTGGCCGGACTACGACGACTACCAGACCAAGACGTCGCGCCCCATCCCCGTGGTTGTTCTCGAGCGCGTCTGACCCGAAAGTACCGACGCCGCCTGGTCAGCCCTTGGCGATCAGGCGGCGTTCGCCCGCTCGTACCGGAAAGTCGAACCGGTTGTTCTGCGGCGGCAGCGGACACAGGTAGTGATCGGTGAACGTGCAGGGTGGCAGGTAAGCCCGGTTGAAGTCCACCACCACGCGGCCGTCCGCATCCGCCGGTTCGACGTCAAGAAATCGGAACCGCTGTGTTTCGCTGCCGTTTGTCGAGTCGGCGAACACGAGTTGAGCGCCCCCGTCCGGCCTCGCAATGCCCGACAACGTAAGCGCCGCCCCATCCACCGTCACCCGTATGGTCGCGGTGGCCTTGGACCCGACGAACCCGTCGACGTGATCGAACGGCAATTCGTCATCGTCGAGTTCGATGGTCCCCTCCAGAACCCAGGACGGATCCGGGTCAAAAGCTTTGATGCCTGACAGTGCCAGGCGGGTGGGTGCCTGCGGGTCGAAGACCCGGACCGCCACGCGTCCTGCCCGGGCGAGCACAGCCACCGTCACGTCATCAAAATCCTGCTTCGCTCCGGGCTCGAGGGAGGCATCGGCCTCGCCGGGACGGCTGACAACGGCCGTGCCGTCGACGGCGGTCCACGAGCCGGTAAGCGGATTGATGGTCTGCGGTTGATCATCGAGCCAGTACGTGCCGGTGACCGAAGCCAGACCGTGGGGTGCGGTTGCGGCGACGTCGCGGTCGGCGCGCCAGAGATGCCACTGACCGAGCCAGTGGTCTGTTGTGGTGGCGGAAGTGGTCACCGTGATGCCTTTCGGTTCGGGTCGGTACAGCGAGAGTGGAAGTTCGGTTGATCAGTGGGTCAGCGAAGCGGTGCGCGCGGCTGCGCGTTTGCCTGGAATGGCGTCGAGCAGACGCTGGGTATACGGGTTCGCCGGGTGCTGGAATACGTCTGCAACGGAACCGGATTCGACGATCTTGCCCTTCTCGAACACGGACACTGTATGCGCCACCTGAGCGACCACGGCGAGGTCGTGGGAGATGAACAGATAGGTCAGGCCGAGACGCTCCTGCAGTTCGGCGAGCAGTTCGAGAATCTGTTCCTGCACCGAGACGTCGAGCGCCGACACCGGTTCGTCGAGGAGCACCACTTCGGGTTCGAGCACCAGGGAACGGGCAATGGCCACCCGTTGGCGTTGCCCACCCGACAACTCGACCGGCAACCGATCGAGGTGGTCGCGGGGGAGTCCCACCTGGTCGAGCAGTTCCGCGGCCCTGTGATGGCGTGAGCGGCGATCACCGATCCGGAACGACACCAGCGGCTCGATGATGCTGTCGCGCACGGTGAACCGTGGATCAAGCGACGCGAACGGATCCTGATGTACCAGCTGAAAGCGTCGGCGCAGCGGTCGGAGTTCACGCCAGGAAAGATCGGTGATGTCGGTGCCGTCGAAGCGAACCCGGCCTGATGTCGGCTTCTCCAAGCCCATGGCCACCCGCAGAGTGGTGGTTTTGCCCGATCCGGACTCTCCGACGAGGGCGTGGGTCCGTCCGGCGGCGACGCGAACGGAGATGCCGTCGAGGGCAGTGAACGGCTCGCCCCCGCTGACGTCGAATCGCTTGGTCACCGAGTCGAGTTCGATGATGGGATTGTCGACCTCGACCTGGTCGGGGGCGACCACAAAACGGGGTGTGATGACGCCGCCCTGGGCGAGCGCGGGTGCCGCGGCGATCAGCCGACGCGTGTAGGAGTTCTCGGGGTCGACGAGAATGGTTTCCGGCGAACCCTGTTCGACGATGTGCCCGTGTTGCATGACGATCACCCGGTCGGCACGGTCCGCGGCAACAGCCAGATCGTGGGTGATGATCAACAGGGCGGTGCCGGTGTCGCGGACGAGTGACTCGAGGTGGTCGAGGATGCGGGCCTGCACGGTGACGTCGAGCGCGCTGGTCGGTTCGTCGGCGATGATCAGGTCGGGTTTGCCGGCGAGGGCGATCGCTATCAGAACGCGCTGGCGTTGACCACCGGAGAGTTCGTGTGGGTAGCGGCGGATCCGCTCGGCGGGGTCGTCGAGGCCCGCCTTGGTGAGAGCGTCGATCACCTCGTCACCGATCTCGGCCCCGCGGACACCACGCAGTTTCACGGCTTCGGCAACCTGCACCCCGATGCGCTGAGTGGGGTTCAGGCCCACCATCGGGTCCTGCGGGATGAGTCCGACCACCGAACCACGCAGTCGCCGAACCACTTTCTCCTTGGCGCCGGCGATCTCCACACCGCCGACCTTGATCGATCCAGACGTCACTCGCCCGTTGGCGGGCAACAACCCGATGATCGCGTTCGCGGTGGTGGTCTTGCCGGAACCCGACTCACCGACGACCGCAACCACCTCTCCGGGATTCACCTGCAGATCCAAGTTGTGTACGGCGGGCGTCACCTGCCGGTTCCGTCGGTAGCCGATGTTCAGGCCACGGATGTCGACGATCGGGACGCGAGAATCAGATGCCGACTTGCTGAGGTTGGTGGTCATCGTTCGAGTTCCTGAAGGGTCTTGGAGATGTGGTTGAGCGACAGCACTGTGATCGCGATGAACAGACCAGGCATCAGCGAGACCCACGGGGCGGTGACAAGGAAGTTGCGTCCGGTGGAGACGAGGGTGCCCCACTCGGCCTGCGGTGGTGCGGCACCGAAGCCGAGGAAGCTCAGTGCAGCGATCGCGATGATCGCGACACCGAAGTCCAGGACTGCGAGGACGGCGACCGGGCCCCACGAGTTGGGCAAGATGTGCCGCAACAGGACACGCGTCCACGAGGCGCCACCCGCACGGGCCGCCTCCACGTAGGGGAGGGTCTTGACCCTCAGCACCTCGGCGCGGGTCGTCCGGGCGAAACCGGGGACGATGCCGATGCCCACGGCGATTGCGACGGGGACGGTCCCGAAGCCGAGCGCGGTGACGATCGCCAAGGCCAGCAGCAGACCGGGAATGGCCAGCAGCACATCGACGAACCGCATGATCACCGAATCGGTGACGCCGCTGAAGAACCCCGAGATCACGCCGAGCGTGAGTCCGGCCACGACTGCGATGGCCAGGGCGATCAGAGCTGCCTCGATCGTCAGGGTTGATCCGTACAGTGTCCGCGTCCACAGGTCGCGGCCCATCTCGTCGGTGCCGAACAGGTGAGTTGTGCTCGGCGCCAACAGTCGGTCGGCCGGGGCGGTGCGGTAGGGGTCGTAGGAAGTGAACCAGGAAGGGAAGAACGCCGACACCCCGACAAACGCGATGAACAGCACGGTCAAAACGAACAGAGGCCGCCGAACAGCTTTAGCCGTGGTTTCCCGCAACGGACCCCAGCGCCCGCCGGGCTCCGCCGCCCCGGGTGGGGTCAGCGAGTGGTCGGGTTTCGCGACAGGCCGCTCCACCGGCAGATCGATCCCCAGTGCACTGGCACTCGAGCTGGATGTGTCGATGCGGTCTTTCAGCGTCTCGGTCATGTCAGCTCACCTTCGTCTTCGTGCGGACTTTCGTCGTGTGGGCGATGCGAGGATCGAGCAGCGGATAGAGGAGATCGACGATCAGGTTGACCAGGACAAACGCGGCGGCGGCTAACGTCACGATGGCGAGTACCACCGGGATGTCCTGGGCGAGAACCGCTTCCTGCGCCAGCTTGCCGATCCCGTTGCGGTTGAACACGGTCTCGGTCACGATGGCGCTCGTCACCGTCACTCCGACGAGCAGGCCGAAGATGGTCAGCGCCGGTAGGGCGGCGTTGCGGAACGCATGCCTGCGCTGGACGGCACCGCGGGACAGGCCCTTGGCCCGGGCCGTCGCGATGTACTGCTCGCTCAGCGTTTCGTTGAAACTCCGGGTCAGCACCTGCGCCAACGCCGCTGTGGTGGGGATGGCCATCGTGATCACCGGCAAGATGAGGTACTCGGCACCACCCGATCCCTGCGAGGGCAACCAGCCGAGGTTGAATGCGAAGACCTGGATGAGGATCAGGGCGATCAGGAAGGACGGAACCGCAACGCCGAACGCGGGCAAGCGGTCCAGCAAAATCCGGACGGGCTTGAACTGGACGAACGCGGCGAGGTACGCGAGGACGGTCCCGGCGATGACTGCGAGTAGCCCGGCCAGCACACTGAGGGTCAGTGTGCCGCCGAGGCGTTCGGCGATCAGGTCGGATACCGGTGCCTGCTTGGAGATCGACAGCCCCCATTCTCCGCGGACGGCGCCGCTCAGCAGTGAGAAGTATTGATCGATCATGGATTTGTCGAGTCCGTACCTGGACTTGACCGCCATCAACTCTTCAGGCGACATGGTGTCCGGATCGAGTCCGGCCGCGCCCAGCTGGATGCCGACGGCATCGCTCGGCAAGAGATAGAGGATCACGAACGTCAACGTGAATGCTGCCCACAACACCACAACCGCCTGGGCGATTCGGCCTGCTATGTACCTGCGCATGGCTGCGGTTCCTTCCTGTGGCGGTTGGCCCCGGTGGTCTTCACCCGGGGCCAACCGGTCGAGCTCGGTTGATGCGTGGTCGATTACGGCTGCAGGAACGTGTCATTGAGAGCCAGGAAGCTCTCGGACGTGAATCGGAAGCCGTTGACCTTGTTGCTGACGCCGGCCAGCTGCTGGCGTTCGAACAGCGGGAAGCTGACACCCTGATCGATCAGCAGGTTCTGCAGATCGTCATAGGCCTGTTTGGTCTGGGCCTCATCGGTGGTCTGCACGGCCTTCGTGAACAACTGCTGGATCTGCGCCGCCACCTCGGGGGTGGCCGCATTCTTGGCGATTGCCTTCTGGTTGGCGAGCGCTTCGACCAGGATGAACTGCAGCGCACCGGGATCGGCGCGGGTGAAGTAGGTTCCGATCAGATCGTAGCCACCACTCTTGAGGAGACCGATCGACTCGGCCTGAGTGACCACCTTCAGCTGCAGGTCGATACCGACCTGACGCCACTGATCCTGCAGGAGCTCGTTACCGGCGGCGAACTGTCCGACGACGGGCAGGGTGAGGGTCAGCTGCTGACCGTTTTTGGACCGGTACTCACTGCCGGCGGGCTTGGTCCAGCCGGCGGCGTCGAGCAGCTTGCCGGCACCTTCGGGATCGAAGCCCAGCTTGCTTGCCTGCGACTGGAAGAACGGCGTGGTGAGGTCGAATGCACCTTCGACGACGGGGTAGTCGGGGCCGTAGACGGTGGCGGCGTTGGTCTTGAGGTCGGTGGCCTTGTACAGCGCCTGACGGACCTGCGGATCGGACAGGGGCTTGCCGGCACTGACGTTGGGGAACAATGTGTTCGAGACACCCGGCAGCGACCGGGATTCGATGTAGCCGCCAGAGTTCTTGATCAGTTCCTGATCTTCGACGGTGAGGGGGTTACGGGGCCAGGTGATGTCGACGGCGCCGCTGACCAGGTTGCCGGTTCGGACGCTGTCCTCGGCGACGTAGCTGTACTTGACCGAATCGAGGTACGCCTCGCCGGTGTTCTTGTTGAGGCTCGATCCCCAGGTGTATCCGGCCCGCCTGCTGAGCGAGATGCCCTGGCCGGGGGTGTAGTTGTCGAGCTTGAACAGTCCGGAACCGCTGAACTGGCCGAGGCACCGCTCTTCCGGGGTCTTCTGGAATGACGCCGGCGAGATGAGGGCGAGGTTTGTGGTGGACGTCGCTTGCAGGAAGGACGAGTTCGGCTGGGTGAAGTGGAACTTCACCGTCGAGGGGTCGACCACAGCGGTGGACTCGAGGCCCAGGATGTAGCTGGCGCCGAAGGCGGTGCCGCCGCTCGACTTTGCCAGTGCAACAAAGGCGTCGAAGTTGGCCTTGACGGCCTCGGCGTTCAGCGGTGCTCCATCGGAGAAGGTCACGCCGTCACGCAGGGTGAAGGTGTAATCGAGGCCGTCGGAGCTGATCTCCCACTTGGTGGCCAACCACGGCACGATCTCGCCGGTGTCGGGGTTCTGGTCGGTCAGGGAGTCGGCGATGTTGCGGATGACGCCCCGATGCTCGATCCAGTAGGTCTGGAACGGGTCAACACACGTGAAGGTGGGATTGTCCGGGAAGTAGGCAATGTCGAGGGTGCCGCCGCGCACGGGATTGGCGGCGTCGCCGCTGGGGCCGGATTCGGCGTTTCCGCCGGAGCTGCACGCGGTCGCGACCAGGGTCGACATCAGGGCGAGCGCGCCTGCGACCTTCCAACGGCCGAATCTCGTGCGGGTGTGTTGACGCATTGTCGTGGTTCTTCTTTCGGGTGAGTTGATGAAGCGGTCGAGCGGGATCAGCCGCGCAGGAGTGCGCGACCGGCGGCCAGCAGAGCGGTGTCTTCCTGGGGCGGATGCACGCGAACGCAGAGCACATCGCGCAGGTGTCGTTCGAGCGGATTGTGCCGGGTCAGTGCGGCGTTGCCGAGTGCGGCGACCGCGGTCTGGACCGCGGCGATCACCGACCGGGCGATCTGGACCTTGACAAGTGACAGGCCTGCCGCCACGGCGGGATCGTCGGCGGCGACGCGCAGAAGTGTTCCGTAGAGCAGGGTTTCGGCCTGCACTATCTGGGCGTCGATCTCACCGGCGATGGCCTGGATGCGTTCGGTCTCGGCAATGGGACGGCCCAACGCGGTCGGTACGCGTTCACGGGCGTATGTCACGAATGCCGTACGGGCCGCCCGCGCAACTCCGACGTACAGCGCGGGATGGCCGAAACCCGTTGGGCCGGTGGCCACTGCGGGATCGCGGTAGACGCCATCGGTCTTCGGGATCTCGAGGAAGTTCTCCTCGCCGACCTCGACACTCGCGTAGCTGACGTCGTGGGTGTTGGAGGCGCGCAGTCCCAGGTGATCCCAGGTCTCGTGCCAAGTGATCCCGGCGGAGTCGGCGGGAACGATCACGTGCCCGACCCTCGGCTCCTCTTCATCGGTGATCGCCCAGACCAGGTGGTACGCCAGTGCCGTCCCGCCGGTGGCAAAGGTCTTGCGGCCGTCGAGGGTCCAACCGTTTGCGGTCCGCCGCGCGATGGTCTTGGGCAGGCCGCCGCGGGCCGGTGCACCCAGTTCCGGCTCGGCGCGGATCACGTTGACCGGGGCCGGTCCCTGCACCGACTGGCGGAGCAGGTCATCGTAGAGGTCGGCGGGCCACGAGTTCGTGGCCGCCTGCATCTGGTGGATCGCCAGATTGTTGGCGGCAATGAGTGCCACAGACGGGTCGCCTTCGCCGAGCGCGGAGAGGATCTGCACAACCTCGAACGGTCCGGCCTCGGGACCACCGAACCGTGCTGCCACGGTTGCCGTGAGGTACCCACCGCGGTGGGCGGCAGCCAGGCCGGCCACCGGGATATCTCCACTTCGGTCGTATTGCTCAGCGGTGGAGGCGACTTCGGCGGTTAGCGCCTTGAGACCCGACGGCGAGAGGTCGGGCGTTGGGAGCGTCATGCCCCGCACCGAGGTGACGGTCATGCCTGGCCGGCCGTCGCGAAGGCGCCGAGGTGATCGGCCTGCAGGGTGCCGCGCTTGCCGGTGGCCTCGCGGTGGGCGAGTTCTTGACGAACCAGCGGCACCACGTAACGGCCGTAGTCGATGGCGTCATTGAGGGTGTCGTAGCCGCGGATCGACACCAGGTCGGCGCCCAGGTCGATGTAGTCGAGGATCGCCGCGGCGACTGTCTCGGCGCTGCCGACCAGAGCCGTGGACGCGCCTGCACCGTTCACGGCTGCCGCGGTCCGGGTCCACAGCGCCCGGTCGTAGATGTCTTTACGGTTCGCGAAGTCCAGTGCACGTTGAGATCCCACGTTCTGAGGTGTGTTGCCTGCGATGGCCTTGTACACAGGGTTCTTCGAGAAGTTGGCCTCGATACGGTCGACGTAGTCGTGAGCCTTGGCCCAGGCGAGGTCGTCGGTGCGGTCGATGATGGGGCGGAACGTGACCCAGATGCGCGGCCGGTCTGTGCGGCCGGACTCAGCGGCGATGCGGTGTACGCGCTCGATCTGGCTCTTGATGTCCGCCAGCGGTTCTCCCCAGAAGCTGAAGATGTCGGCCTTACGTCCGCCGATCTCGAAGGCGGCGTCGGACTGTCCGCCGATCGAAATCGGGACCTGCGCGCCGTAGGGGGCGAACCCGGGACCGAAGTTGTCGAATTTGTAGTGGGTTCCACTGTGGGAGAACGGCTCTGTCTTGGTCCACGAATCCCGCAGGATGTCGACGAACTCGTCGGTGCGGGTGTAGCGCTGCTCCTTGGTGAGGTAATCACCCTGCCGGGCCTGCTCGGCGTCGTTGCCGCCGGAGATCAGGTGGACCAGCGCGCGACCTTCGGTCAGCTGGTCGAGGGTAGCCAGCTGCTGCGCGGCCACCGTGGGGAACACCGTGTTGGGACGCAGAGCGACGATCGGTTTGATCGTGCTGCTGAGTTGGCCTACGGCAGAGGCCATGACAAACGAATCGGCGCTGTTGGACCCGTACGGGAGCAGCGTCATGTCGAAGCCACCGTCCTCGAGGGACCGGACGTAGCGACGGAAGAACGGAAGGTCGATGCCACGTGACGGGATCGGGTTGAGCTCGGTGGACGGGTTCAGGTGCGTGAGGCTGATGAACTCGACCTTCGATGCGGCACTGGCCGGCACCGGCAACGACTCCTGGGACGGATCGGCGGTCATGTGGGGGGTCCTTCCTGACGTGTCTGTGGCGAGCAGGACCGAAAGACCGGGCCTGGTTCGGAAATGGATGCTAGGGGCGTTTGGGCCCCTGAACCAGGGTTGAGATCACCAATTCCGATTCGTATTGCCGATCGGAATCAATTGGTTGTACTGATCTCATCTGTGCAGGTCAGAGCATTCGCCGATGCCATCAGATAGCCCTTAGTCCGGCCGTTGCGCCAGGGTTTTACGCGCTGCGAATCAAACTGTGCATCGTCGGCGCCGATAGAGGATTCTGTAGTCCATACCCAGATATCTCAGGCCAGGACTTTGCGGGAACAGGTGAGTGTGTGATGGCGGATCCGTTGGACTTGGTGCATTTGCGCACCCTTGTCGCGATAGCCGAAACAGGGGGTTTTCGACGCGCGGCAGATTCTCTCCATCTGAGTCAGCCGACGGTGAGCCAGCACGTCCGCCTGCTCGAGAAGCGACTGAAGCAGTCCCTGGTGGTCAAGGACGGCCGCGGGTCCCGGTTCACCGCAGCCGGGGAGCGCCTGGTCCTGGAGGCCCGAAAGTTGCTTGCGGCGCAAGACGAGGTGCTGCAACGGTTCTCGATGGCTGTACCGGACAAGCTCACCATCGGTTCCACCGAACATGCCGCGGATGGTCTGCTGCCTGAACTGCTGACTGCGCTACGTGGCGCGTACCCGGACGTCTGGTTGCAGTTCCGCATCGAGCGGTCCACCTCGCTGGCCGAATCGGTTACCAAGGGTGCGATCGATCTCGCCGTGGTGCTAGGCGGCAACGCCGAGCCGATCGGCACAGAGGTCGGAGCGCTCGCGCTCCGGTGGGTGGCGGCGACAGGATGGGACATCACCGAGGTCGACGGCTCGATTCCGTTGGTGGCCTTCGAGGAACCGTGCGGACTGCGGCGCCGCGCGCTCGCTCAGCTAGACGACCTCGGTTACGCGGTTACGGTCAGTGCCGAGTCCGGGAATCTCGACGGGGTTCTCGCTGCTGCGCGTGCCGGTCTCGGAATCGCCCTGCTACCGTTTTCGGGCCCGGTTCCCGACGGCCTGGTGGAGGTTGAAGAGTTGCCGGACATGGGCGACATCGATGTCCGGCTCGTCGCCCGGCGCGGCATCGACACCGATGTGGAGCAGGCTGCCGTCGAAGCGGTCTCCGCGCACTACCGGACGGTTGCCGACAAGGCCGGCGACGCCGGAACACACCTACAAGGAGTTGCCTGATGACCTCGCGCGACGAAGTCCTGATCACCACAGCCGAATTGGCGTCGCTGATTGCCGGTGACGCTCCGGTGACAGTGCTCGACGTGCGTTGGCGGCTCGACCGTCCGGACGGCCGCGACGACTACGAGACCGGGCACATCCCCGGCGCGGTGTACGTCGACCTCGAGACGGAGCTGTCCGACCATTCGGTCACCGGCCGTGGCCGCCATCCCCTGCCCAGTGGTGACTCTATGCAGGCGGCGGCTCGTCGGTGGGGCCTGAACGACTGTGTGCCCGTGGTGATCTACGACGATTGGAACCGTGCCGGGTCTGCCCGCGCCTGGTGGGTTCTCACTGCCGCCGGCGTCACCGGCGCTCGCATCCTCGACGGCGGCCTGAGTGCGTGGGTGGCTGCCGGCGAGGCGCTGGCGAAGGGTGCTGAGTCACCGGCCGCCGGCGACGTCAACCTGGCGCATACCGATCTCTACAGCGGTGCCCTGGCCACGCTGACCGCCGAGGAAGTCGCCACGTTCACCGATTCGGGTGTTCTGGTTGATGCCCGCGCACCCGAACGTTTCCGCGGAGAGGTCGAGCCCGTCGATCCGGTCGCCGGACACATCCCCGGCGCGGGGAACGCACCGAGTACCGCGACCCTCGGTGAAGACGGAACCTTCCGTGACGCAGATGAATTGCGTGAGCTGTTCGCCTCGGCCGGTGCCGACGGTTCCGAGCCGGTCGGGGTCTACTGCGGCTCAGGAGTCACAGCGGCCGTCGACCTGGTCGCGCTGAAAATCATCGGCGTCGACGCTGCACTGTTCCCCGGCTCGTGGTCGCAGTGGAGTTCTGACGCCGCCAACCCGGTGGCAACCGGTCCGGCCTGACCTGAAGGCATTTCACACTGTGGAGTTGTCAAGGTGCTGGTCTGACGGTCGAGTGTCCTGCGGTCTATAGCCGAGATTGTGTTCTAGGCTGCGGTCGAAAGACCTGCCGCCGTTCGTCGGTGCGAGGATCGCGGTAGCCGTTGTCGGTCAATGTGTTCAGGTGGTGTGAACCACGGATGGCCGTCGTCACCGATATTCACGTCCCATCCCTGGTGGTGGACCATTCGGTGGTGATGGCGACACAACAGGACTGTATTGTCCAGGCTGGTCTTGCCGCCCTTGGACCAGTGTTCGATGTGATGAGCGTCTGTCCATCCCGCTGGGCGCCCGCATCCAGGGAAAGCGCAACCACAGTCCCGGGCCAACAACGCTTTACGAATCGCTGGCGTTACAGTGCGGTGCTCACGTCCGACATCAAGCGGTACGCGTTCGCCGTTGAGAATCATCGACGTCAACGTGGCATCACAGGCCAGCATGCGGGCAGCTTCACCACTGATCGGTCCCATCCACTGCAACCGGAACGGACTCGAATAACCCTTCTCGTTCAGAAAGGCGGTGTACTCATCCACCGACCCATGAAGGCCCGGCGGATGCGGGCCTTCACCGGCCAACTCGCGCGCATCGACAGTCATCGTCACATGCGGACGCACCCCACCCACCGTCGGGCGATCTTCGCCCTGCAGATACGCATCGATCAACCGCTCCAAACCCTCGGCCATCCTCTGCTCTGCCGACCGCGGATCCGGCGTCCCATCCTCGGCTGGTACCGGCCGGGTCAACGGATCCAACCCGGTCAACAGTTTCTCCCCGAACACCGCATCAACATCGAACCGGCCACGCACCCGACCATCTGATTCCTTGCCGATCGACACCTGGTTCAGTGCAGCGTTTTCCGCTCCCGGCACCACCCCGGCTTCGCACGCGAGCGCGAACGCATCGCCCCGCGCGCGTTTGGAGATCTGCGATGGTGTCGCCCCCGACCACGCCTGCCCTAGCAGCCCGTTGATACACGCCTCCCGCGCCGCGCCCGGTAAACCCGGAACCGCCCGTTCAACATGGGCGACACCCCGCACGATTGCATCGACTTGCTCCCCGGAAAAGTCACCGTCGCCGGCATGAGCAGCTACCCGCGGCAATGCCGTCAACCCGCGCCCGATCCGCACCATCCGGTGTGAACATCCCGGCGCCAGACCACCTGTCATCAACAATGCTGCAGTAGACGACTCGCCCAACCCCTTGGCAACACCCCGACAATCCAAAGCCCCCGCCCACACCGACAACACATGATCGACCAGATGACGCACCCCAAACAATGCCACCACCTGCTCAGCCAACTCCCCATCAGCCTCAGGTGGCGACCCCTGCGCAAGCACAGTCAACGCTGTGCGGATTCCCCCGATATCCATGACTTGAGCATAGGTCCGAAAGTCCATTCGCACAACTGTTCGAACAAAGAAATATGTTGCGTGACAATCACATTCGACGTTCAGCTTGCTTCCAACCCCTCAGCGTACCGCTGGAGTCTGACATCGCATGAGAATGCGAAGGTCTCCGAACCTGGGGCCCACTCGACGCGGCCTACGGCCCACTCGACGCGGCCTACGGCCCACTCGACGCGACCAACGGCCCGTTCGTCGCGTCTGACGGCCCACTCGAGGTCTGCGATGGACTCCGGATCAGACCGTTTTGCCGGGGTTGAACAGCCCCGTCGGGTCGAGTGCCCGGCGGATGGTCCGTTGCAGTTCGACACCGTCAGGCCCCAGCTCGCGTTCGAGCCATCGTCGTTTGAGTACGCCGACGCCGTGTTCGCCGGTGATGGTTCCGCCCAAAGCCAGTGCGGTCCCGAAGATCTCGTCGGCGGCGGCGACGGCGCGGTCATACGCATCCGGGTCATCGCGTCTACGACGATGATGGGGTGCAGGTTACCGTCGCCGGCGTGCCCGAACGTGTAGATGGCGGTGCGGTGGCGGGTGGCGATCTCGGAGACCGCCCGAATCGCGTCGGCAATGCGGGTGCGGGGTACCGCGATGTCTTCGATGAGCGCTCGGCCGTGGCGTTCCAGCGCAGGTAACGCTGCTCGGCGAATCGCCAGCAACTCGTCGGAGACCTGCGGGTCGTCGCCTACGCTGACTCGAGAGCTGAACTGGCCGAACACTTCTTGCACGATCCGCGCCTCGGTGTGAGCTCCGAACCCGTCGGTCTGCGCGACCACAAAAGCACCCGCGGCATCCGAGGGAAGACCGAGAAAATCCCGGCTCTGCCGCAGCGACGCCTCGTCGAGCAGTTCCATGATCGACGGACGAACGCGCGCGGCCAGAACTGCGGTGGTCGCCGCGGCCGCCTGCTCGACATCGTCGAAGTACGCAGCGATGGTGACCGTGGCGGTGGGCTTCGGCTGCAGGCGTACCGTCGCCGACACGATCACCCCGAGGGTTCCTTCCGAGCCGGTGAACAAACTGGTGAGGTCGAGGCCTGCAACACCCTTGGCAGTGCGACGGCCAGTGTGGATCAATCGACCATCGGCCAGCACAACGCTCAGACCCAGGACCGAATCGCCGGTCACGCCGTACTTGACGCATCGGAGACCACCTGCGTTGGTGGCGATGTTGCCACCAATGGTGGAGATCGAGGCGCTGGCCGGGTCGGGCGCGTAACGCAATCCGTACCGGCCCGCTTCGGTGTCCAACGCGGCCGTGATGACACCCGGTTCCACCACTGCGAGTTCGTCGGCGGGCGCGATGTCGGTGATGCGGTTCAGGCCACTCACGTCGAGGACAAGAGAGCCTGACCCGGCACTGGCGCCGCCGGCCAAACCTGTTCCAGCGCCCCGGATCACCACCGACAAATCGGTGTCCGACGCGTAGGTCACCGCGTATTGAACATCGTCGACGGTCTTTGCCTGCACTAGTACTTCTGGCGCGCCGACCGGGTTGAATCCCGAACGGTCGATGCGGTACTCGTCAGGGATCTGCGCGCCGGTGCGGACGGTACCGGTGAGCGATTGTTCCCACAGGGCAAAGGAGGTCACGCTTCATCATGTCCACTCGAGCGGTGTGATCACCAATTCCGGATGATCGCAATGTCTGATCGGTCGGCCACATGGAACCGGATTGATCCGAAAGCGCTTGTCACCTGTCGGTTGTGCGGGGGCGGCGGTAGCTTCAGCTCATGTCGAGATACGTGATCGTCGGAGCCGGGGCAGTCGGAGCCAGCTTCGCTGCCGCCCTGAGTGACCGCACCGATGTTGTGGTGGTGGCCCGAGGCACGAACCTCGACCATCTGCGCAACAAACCGCTGACCTTCCGCACCTCTGCGGGCACCCGAAGCGTTCCACTCGAGACCGTCGCGATCGAAGAGCTGCAGTTGCGCACCGGTGATGTGCTGGTTCTGGCCGTCAAGACCCAGCACGTGGGCGACGTCGCGGAAACCCTGGCGTGGAAGCCCGTTCACTCGGCGGCCGGTGACGTGGTCGGATTCGCTGCGGAGACGCTGCCGGTCGTGACCTTGCAGAACGGCCTCGACGCCGAGCGAGCCGTGGCCCGATGGTTTGCGCACATCATTGGTGCAACGGTCCTGATCGCCGCGCGCTACACCGAGGTCGGCGAAGTGAGAGTGGGCGGCAAACCCAGCCTGGGCGGCGTGCACCTGGGTCAGCCGTATCGCTCCACCGACATCGGTGCGGACGCCGTTCGCGAGTTCGCCGCAGATCTGCGGACGGTGAACATCGATGTCTCGGAGACCGCTGACATCACCAAGATCAAGGCAACCAAGATCCTCCACAGCGTGAAGAACGGCCTCGAAGTGCTGGCCGGTGACCAGTCCGATCGGGTCAAAATCGGGGCAGCGCTCGAGGCGGAGGCGCGACGGGTGCTCACCGCGGCCGGAATCGAGTACGGAGCCACCCGCGACCTGGTCATCAACCCCGAACAGACCAGCTTCGACCCCGACATCGACGTGGTCGCGGGACAGCAGTCCACCTGGCAGAGTTTTGCGCGGGGAGCAGGTTCGCACGAAGTGGGCCACCTCAACGGCGAGATCGCACTGCTGGCCCGATTGCACGGCGTGGACGCTCCCCTGAACACCAGATTGCAGGCGCTGCTGGGTACGGCATCGGAGCGAGGCGGTGGCACAGATCTGGCGGGTCTCGACTCCCTGATCGAACTCGCGGCGGCGTCGCCCGCACGCTGACTTCTCCGGACCTTCGGCACTATCGTGGGCGAGGTGCATTCGACCTCAGACGTAGCTGTCATCGGAGCGGGCATTGTGGGCCTGTCCACCGCGTACGCACTCCAGCGCAGCGGTCTGTCCGTCACCGTGTACGACAGCGGTCCCATGGGTGGTGGCCAATCGGTTGGCGCATCACGACTTTTCCGGCACGCGCATGACGATCCGCGCATGGTGGATCTTGCGATCGAGGCGCGGGTGCTGTGGGATCAGTGGTCTGATGAATTCGACACCGAGCTGATCTCGGCAGATGGGTCGATCGCGCTCGGAGAGGTCGCGGCCGGACGGGTCGACGCACTCCGGTCACGTCCGGGCATCCCGGTACGGCACCTGTCCGGGGACGAATTGCGTTCGCTGATGCCAATTCTGGCGCCGTACGACGGCCCCGCCGTGTTCGACGAGCGTGCGGGCGCCATCCGCACCCAGGCCGCCATCGGTGCACTGGCGAACAGCTTGGCCACACCGGTTGTCACAGACCACGTTCTGGCGGTGCGTCCGCTGGGTGATGCAGGGGTTGAAGTACGGGCCGGCTCGAACGCGAGTGTCCACAGTGACGTGGTGGTGTGCGCGGGCCGCGGCACGGTTCAGTTGGCAGCCGGCATCGGACTGTCGCTGCCGGTGACGGTGAAGGCGCACGCCCGGGCGTCGTTCCGGGTGCGTGACGACACCCTTGGGGCGCTACCGAATCTGCAAGACGGCAGCGGAGTGTTCGAGGAGGCTGGTATCTACGCGGCGGCGCACCCTGATCGGTCGGCGTTCGGACTGGGCATCGCCCGTGAAGTGGAAACGATCGAGCCCGGTGGCGTGGCTGATCCGGATGCCTTGGCAGAGCTGATCGACCGCGCCGCAGCCTATGTGGCGAGGGCGCTCCCGGGTCTCGACCCGAAGCCGTTGCAGCCCCTCAGTTGCTGGATCACCACCTTGCCCTGGGGTGATGACGGCGTTGCCATCTGGCAGGCCGATCACATCTTTCTCCTGGCCGGTCACAACCTCTTCAAACACGCGCCCGTGTTGGGTGAGACCCTGGCGCAGTCGGTGGCAGCCGGTTCGGTGCCCGAGTTGTTCCGCCCGGAGTCGAAGCTGGGCGGCGGCTGAGCACCGGGGCGGGCACAGCGATGTGACAAGGTGAAACCCGTGGTTCTCTTCCCGACGCTGAATCAGTCTGCTCTCGCCAATGGCGCCGACAAACCTGCGGTGGTGACCGTGGGGGATATGGTGTTGTCCCGCAGCGACCTCGTCGGTGCCGCGACGTCGGTCGCCGAGCGAATCCGTGGTGCCCGGCGCATCGCAGTACTCGCCGAACCCACCGCCCAGACGGTGGTCGCGATCGTCGGTGCGCTCATCGCGGGTGTCGCTGTGGTCCCGGTGCCGCCCGACTCAGGCACGGCCGAGCGCGAGCACATCCTCGCCGACTCCGGCGCGCAGGCGTGGCTGGGGGCCGCGCCCGCCGAACCGGGTCTGCCGGTGGTTCCGGTGCGGATGTACGCGCGGTCGTGGCACAGCCATCCAGAGCCACACCCGGACTCCACGGCGCTGATCATCTACACGTCGGGCACCACCGGCCTGCCGAAAGGCGTGCCGGTGACCCGCCGTGCCATCGCCGCCGGTCTCGACGCTCTTGCCGACGCCTGGGCCTGGACCGCCGATGACGTTCTGGTCCATGGTCTTCCGCTCTTTCACGTGCACGGCCTGGTGCTGGGTGTTCTCGGTCCGCTCCGCGTGGGGGGATCGGTGGTGCACACCGTGAAGCCGACGCCCGAGGCGTACGCGTCGGCGCGCGGATCGATGTATTTCGGGGTCCCGACGGTGTGGGCGCGTATCGCCGCGGACGAGGATTCGGCGCGCTCGCTCGCCGCGGCCCGGCTCCTGGTGTCCGGGAGTGCCCCGCTTCCCGTTCCGGTGTTCACTACCATCAGGGACCTCACCGGTCACGAGATCGTCGAGCGCTACGGCATGACCGAGACACTGATCACCGTGAGTACTCGTGCCGACGGCGAGCGACGACCGGGCTGGGTGGGCACTCCGGTGGCCGGCGTCGAGACGCGGCTGCGCGACGATCAGGGCGCGGACGTCCCGCATGACGGGGAAAGCATTGGCGCACTGCAACTCCGGGGACCGATGGTGGCAACCGGTTATCTCAACCGGCCCGATGCGACCGCTGAGTCGTGGCTCGACGACGGCTGGTTCGCCACCGGCGATGTCGCGGTGATCGACCGCGACGGCATGCACCGGATCGTCGGTCGATCATCCACCGACCTCATCAAGACCGGCGGCTACCGGGTGGGTGCCGGTGAGATCGAGACCGTGTTGCTGGGGCATCCGAGCGTGCGTGAGGCCGCGGTGATCGGCGTTCCGGACGATGACCTCGGTCAGCGGATCGTCGCCTGCGTGGTGGGGGACGACATCGTGGAACAAGACCTGATCGATCTGGTGGCCACCGAACTGTCGATTCACAAACGCCCGCGCGAGGTGCGGGTTCTTGAATCACTACCCCGCAACGCCATGGGCAAGGTGCAAAAGAAGCTGCTGCTGTGAACGATCAAGGGTGACACGACGGCGCCGCTTCGGCGTTTGCCGAAACCGTCCGCGCCCACAAGCCGCTGCCGTTAGCGTGGGTGCACGGCGACGAGGAGGTTCCGGTATGCATGCACTCCGTGCTGCGGTCGAGGCGAACAACATCGACGACATCGAGTCATTACTTGCAGAATCAGTCACCTTCCACAGCCCGGTGGCGTTCCATCCCTACGAAGGACGCGACACGGTGGCGGCCATTCTGCGAACAGCTTTCGAGACGTTCGAGGACTTCGAATACGTCCGCGAGTTGGACTCGCCGCTCGACGGCTACACCGGTCTGGTGTTCACGGCCAAGGTCGACGGCCTCGACATCCACGGGTGCGACTTCATTCACGAGAACCCCGACCACCAGATCGACGAATTCACCGTGATGTTGCGTCCGATGAAGGCAACACACAAGTTTGCGGACCTGATGGGCGAGAAGCTCGAGGCGGTACTCGGTAGCTGATCAGCGCCGAAACGCCCGCGCGTACTGCGGTGGGTGGGCCAACGGCGCGCCGAGCCGGTCGGCGGCCTGCCGGAACCACGAGGGGTTGCGGAGCAGCTCCCTGGCCAAGAACACGGCGTCGGCCTGCCCGTCGGCGATGATTCCTTCGGCCTGCTCGGCGTCGGTGATCATCCCGACCGCCGCCGTCGGCACGTCGGCCTCTTTCCGGACCCGGGATGCGAACGGCACCTGGTATCCCGGGGCCACCGGGATGGCGGCGTCGGGAACGGTGCCGCCGGTCGACACATCGATGAGATCGACGCCGAGCTCTTTGAGCTCGAGGGCCAGTTTGACGGTTTCGTCGGTCGTCCACCCCTCCCGGTGGTCGTCGGTGTCCCCGGCGAGCCAGTCGGTGGCCGATACGCGGACGAACAACGGGTACTCGGTCGGCCAAGGTCCGCGGACTGCGGCGACCACCTCGAGTGCAAACCGGATGCGGTTGTCGAATGATCCGCCATAGTGATCGGTACGAGTGTTCGAGTGCGGAGAGAGGAACTGATGGATGAGGTAACCGTGGGCCCCGTGTAGCTCGAGCACGCGGAATCCCGCGTCTGCCGCCCGACGCGCGGCCGCCGCGAAGTCGTCGATGATTCCACTGATCTCGTCCACGCCCAATTCGCGGGCTGCCGGCAGGCGACCGAACGGCACATCGCTGGCACCGACTGTGGGCCAATGATTTTCGATACGTTCCTGATCGGGCCACGGACGGCCGGTGGACCCTTTGCGGCCGGCGTGCACCAGTTGGATGCCGGGCACGGTGCCCTGCGCCGCGAGGAAACCGGTGAGCCGACGGAACGCGTCTCGTTGACGGTCGTTCCACAATCCGAGGTCGTAGTCGCTGCTGCGACCGTTGGGGGTGATGGCGGTGGCCTCGGTCATCACCAGAGCCGCCCCGCCGACCGCGCGGGCCCCGAGGTGTTGCAGATGCCAATCGGTGACGCTGCCTGTGTCGGGCCCGTCGGGTACGGCCGCGAACTGCATCATCGGCGACATCCACGCCCGATGGGCGAAGGTGACGTCTCGGAGCGTCAGGGGCTCGAAGAGATGGCTCATGGGTTTGCTCTTTCTACAGGCCGAGGAATGACCGGGCGGCCGAGGTCAGCGACGCCGACCCGGGTCCGTGCGCGGCGGCGAATCCGACAGGGTCGGACTCGGCCATGTCGAAGGGATAGTCACTGCCGCAGACGATGTGGTCGTCGGCAGCGTGTTTCATCAGCAGGCGCAGTGCACCGGCATCGTGGGTGACGGTGTCGAAGTAGAGTTCCGCAAACGCCTCGGTGGGCGGTCGGGCAGAACCTCTGCGAACATCAGGCCGGTTCCGCCAGCCGTGGGTCCACCGGCCGAGCAGGTCCGCCGAGCAACCACCACCGTGCACGAAACAGATTCGCAGACAGGTAATTCGTCCTTGACGCCTCCGAGGATGAGCGACGCGACAGCCGTCGCGGTCTCGACGGGGTTGCCGATGAGGTTGGCCAGGTAGTGGTCCGACCACTCGGGGCGGGGGAGCTGCATCGGATGCACGAGGACTGCGAGCTGCAGTTGCGCTGCGGTGGACAGCACGTGGCGGAGGGGGCCCCGGTCCAAGGAGTCGGGTCCCAGCAGCGGTGGGATGGCAACACCGGCGATGCCGGGGACCGATACGAGCTTCTTCATCTGTGCGATGGCGGTGTCGGGGTCTCCGATCGTCACCATGCCCAAGCCAACTAGTGCGCCACCGGATCCGGCGACGACGTCAGCCAGTGCGTTGTTGAAGTCGTCCACGTAGGTCTCGGTGCCGTCCGCCTGCATGGGGAAGGCGAACGGAGGTGCGGACAACACTCGTACCCCGATGTTGTTGCGCGCCATGTCGTCTAGGATCGCCGGTACGTCGCTCATCGCGGAGGCGTCGATCGAAAGGGGGGTCTGGCCGAGAAACAGCTGCCCTTCCCTGTCGTGCATGGCTCCGAACGGGGAGCCCGGCGGCAGTCCGAACAATTCTCGGGGCAGCCAGTGGGCGTGTACGTCGATCACGCCGGCGGCGATGGGTTCGGTGATCATGTCCTCAGATGCTTCCGTCGGCGGGAGCGAGAGGCAACGGCGCGTTTGCACTGTCGAGGTGTTCGACGGTGGAGAAGACCAGGTCGGTGTCGCCGATGTTCTCGATATCGTGCAGCAGGAACTCGCCCTCCCCGAAGCGGAAGTGGCGGGTTTCGCCGGCTGAGTAGGAGACTTCGCGCACGGTGCCGTCGTGGGTGTGTTGACGGCTTCGACCGGCATTGATCGCGGTCCAGAAGTAGTCCAGCACATGCCGGTGCGCGTGCCAGCGTTCGCCCGGCGCGAGCCGGATCTCCCAGACCCGCACGCGGTCGTTCTCGCTGAGAAGCCGTGAGCCCACGTTGCCGTCATGGGCGTTCTCGGCGAACTCGGCCTTGAGCCACTCGGGCCATCCCTGGAAGTCTGTGGCGACGAGGTCGCCGGCCAGCGGCAGATCGTTCAGAAAGCTGTTCTCGGTCATGGTCTTTGCTCCTTCGATAGGTGTTACGAGGTGATCGTTTGCGGTCAGCGGCCGGGTCCGTAGAGACCGAACCGGAGGTCGGGGTCGCCGGGGACCCAGCTGTTGTGGAACTGTGACCGCTCGCCCATGTCGACGACTCGTCGCAGTAGTGATTCGCTGAGCTCGAGCTGACCGGGTTCCCACTTGCGCAGTGCTGTTGCGATGTCGCCGTCGGCGGCTTCGAGTGCAGCGGCCAGTGCCCAGGCGTCGGCAGCAGCTTTGGCAGTGCCCGCCGCGGCGTGTGGCCTGGCGCTGCACGCGGCGTCGCCGACCAGGGCCACGCGGCCCTGTGCCATCCGTGCCGAACGGGCGTCCGACACCACCTGCAGGTACGGCTGTTCGGTGGAGGTGACCACCTCGGCCGCGGCCGGTGCCAGCATTCGGGCAGCTGTATCGCGCATCTCGGCGACGTAGCGGTCTTGGACCTGGCCGGGATGGATGGAGACCGATCCGCTGAAACCTCGCTTGTCGACGAGCATTTCACTCAGTTCGGGTCCGGGTGCGACGTTGCGGTACCAGACGTAGTTCATCAACCGGTGCTGCCGCTCGACGCCCTCCTCACCGGGGATCGGGTAGAGGGTGATGTGTGAATTGGGGATCACGCAGTAGCTGATTGCGTCGTGCATCAGGTCTTGGGTGGGTCCCGACAGCGACGCCAGCGGAACGGTGCCCCGCCAGCCTACGTAGCCCGAATAGTGCAGTGAGGACTCGGGATCGAAGCGCTCTCGGGCCAACGAGGTGATGCCGTCGGCGAAGACCACCAGGTCAGCGGTCTCGACTCGCCCGCTGACGAAGCGAACCGTGACACTGGTGTCGGATTGGTCGAAGCCGCAGGCCAATTCGCCGAGGTGGTAGTGGTCAGCGCCGAAGTCGGCGAGCAGCGCCCGGTAGAACGTGCCCCACGAGGTGTAGGTCCACGTGCGGTCCTCGCTGTAGATCACCTCGTTGCCGTCGCCGAGGTACTGGACCTTGGACGTGGACGTACTCAACGCGGTGGGTTGCTGGTTGCTCCGTTCGGTGAACCAGCGCATGGTGTCGGGTTGCAACACGATTCCGCTGCCGCGTCCGTCGAGAGCCGATGCGGTGCGCTCGTAGACGTCGACGCTGAAGCCGAGGTCGCGCAGGAGCAGGGCGGTGGTGAGGCCACCGATAGAACCTCCGATGACGATGGCGGTGGCGTTGTTGTAGGTACTCATGAGTGGCTGTCCTCTCGGGTCAGGGCCGGCCGGGGTGGATCGGTGTGGGGTGGTTCGGTGGTGGCCGAAGAATCGGTGGGCATTGCCGTGCCACGGGTCTCGGGGGCGAAGAGCAAACCGATGACCGCGATGAGTCCGACGGCGGCGATGGTCGCGGTTGCCAGTCCCAGGTTGCCGCTGAACCAGGAGGTGGCGATGACTCCTGCGATGAGGGGTCCCGAGGCCGTGACGAGGCGGCCGACGCTGTTACTCAGTGCCAGGGCAGTGGCGCGGACGCTGGGCGGGAACAGCTCGGGGCCGTAGATGAACGTTCCGGACAGGGCGCCGAAGAGGCCGAAGCCCAGGATCGGCATCGCGACAACGTATTCGGTGTAGCTGTGACCGAAGGGGAACACGTAGACGATCGCTGCGGCCGAGACGATGAAACTCAACGCGAACGTCTTGCGGCGGCCCAGTGCGTCGGCGAGAAAACCCCACGACGCGTAGCCGATGATGCCGCCGGCGTTGAAGAGCATCGAGGCGATGGCGACTCGGTGGTCGGCAAGCGAATCGGGAAGCGCACTGTCCTCGGTCATGTTCCGGATGATCTGGGGGTACCACGTGGACACGCTCCAGAAGGCGATCAATGATCCGGTGGCCAGCGCGGTGCACACCAGCGTGGGTCGAAGAAGCGGAGGTGCGAACAGTCGGCGGAGGACAAAGCTGTCTTCTTCGGTGGCTTGGCCGCGCGCCTTCCGGTCTTTGCGTGCCCGGATGCTGGCCTCGATCTCGGGGGGTTCGGGAACGTAGCGGCGGATGAACCAGACCAACAGCGCGGGAATGACGGCCAGTCCCATCATGAACCGCCAGCCCAGGCTGCCCCAGAGCGCGTAGACCGCAGAGGCGATGAAGAAGCCGCCGGCGTAACCGGACATCATCACGCCGCCGGCGCGAGCCCTGTGTCGGTTACGCCAGGTCTCGGCGATGAGTGCTGCGCCGACCGGTGCCTCGACACCGGAGCCCAGGCCCGCGATGAACCGAAGTATGCCCAGTTGCCACCAGGTGTCGGCGAAGGCGGCCGCGGCGGTGAACACCGCGTAGGTGAGGATGCCGAGCGAGAGCACCCGCGTGCGGCCGAAGTAGTCGGCAAGTATGCCGAACAAGATGGCACCGAGCGCCCATCCGACCAGGAACAGCGCGACGGTCAAGCCGCCGTAGAAGCCGATGGCGCTCGAATCGGCGGTTATGTCGCTGTGCGGAAGCAGTTCTCGCATCGCCGGCCCCAGGACCAGGACGTACAGACTGCCGGCGAAGCCGTCGAGTCCCCATCCCAGTGTGGTTCCGACGAGCACGAGCCATTGCATTCGGCTGATCTCGGTGCGCCAGCTCGGGCGGACCGGGCCAGGGGTGGTGTGTGGCGTCGACATCGACGCTCCTTTCGGGTTCGGGTGGACAGCGTTCAGCGCTGCGGCACCCACGTGCAACAGGAGAAGTGTTGGCGCCGAGACACTTCGATCCGTCCCGGGCCGGCCGTTCGACTAGTTGAGGCGCTGTTGCTCGGTGTCGCCGTACCAGTCGACATGGTCGTCGGCGGTGCGCACGACAACCGTTTTGATCCAGGAGAAGTCGTCAAACGATTCGGTGCCCGCATCCTTGCCGGTGCCCGATTCCTTCACGCCACCCCAGGGGAGCGACGGTTCGAGTCGGTGGTGGTCGTTCACCCACACCATTCCGGCGACGATTCGGCTTGCCACCCGGTGTCCGCGAGCAATGTCTCGGGTCCAGACCCCGGCGCCGAGGCCGTAACGGTTGTTGTTGGCCATCGAGATTGCTTCGGCTTCGTCATCGAAGGGGATCACCGCCGCGACAGGTCCGAAGATCTCTTGTTGTGCCACAGTCATCTCCATCGTGGCGTCGGCCAGGACGGTGGGCTGCAGGAAGTAGCCGTGTTGTAGGTCGGCGGTGAGGTCGGGGACCGATCCGCCGGCCGCCACGCGGGCGCCCTCGTCGATTCCGGTGGCGATCAGTGCGGTGACCTTGCCGCGTTGTACCTCACTGATGAGTGGACCCATCTGCGTTGACGGGTCGGCGGGGTCGCCGATGCGGATGGCCGAGGCGCGGGCGCTCAGCGCGGCGACGAAGGCGTCGTAGATACCGCGCTGGACGAGGAAGCGTGAGCCCGCGACACAGGATTGGCCTGCAGCGACGAACGCGGAGAATGCCGCCCCTTCCGCCGCGACCACCGGGTCGACGTCATCGAACACCAGAACAGGAGTCTTGCCGCCCAATTCTGCTGTCACACGGGCGAATCGGGAGGCTGTGGCCATCGCGGCGGCGCGGCCGGCCTCGGTCCCACCGGTGAGGGTGATCTTGGCGACGTCGGGGTGGTTGGTGAGCCGGATGCCCGCTTCGCGGCCGCCGGTGACCACGGTGACCACCCCGTCCGGCACGCCGGCGTCGGCGAGGATCCGGACCAGGGCCAACGTGGTCAGCGGTGTGAGTTCAGAGGGCTTGACCACCACTGTGTTCCCGTTGGCCAGTGCCGCGGACAGGCTGCGCGCCAGGATCAGCATGGGATGGTTGAACGGGGTGATGATGCCGCACACGCCGAGCGGGGTCCGTTCCTGGTAGGTGAGATAGGGGCCGTCGCTGGGCAACACGGCATTGCGCTGGGCGCTGAGCAGACCGGCGTTGTAGCGGAACCACTCCGGTACCCGCGACAGCTGGGCGCGGGTCTCGGTGACCGGACGGCCGTTGTTCACGGTCTCGAGCCGGAAGAGATCCTCGGACGCCGCCTCGATCGCGTCGGCGCATCGCAGCAGCAACCGGGCACGTTCGCTGCGCACCATCGTGGCCCACGGACCCGACTCGAACGCCGCCAGCGCCGAGCGGACCGCGGCATCGACCTCGGCGGCACCTTGCTCCGGCAGGATCTCGATCACCTGGCCGGTGGCCGGGTTGATGATCTCGCGTGTGGCCGTTTCCCCGGTGGGCGCCGACGCCGCACCGGCGGGTGAGGTGGTGGCTGTGTCCGTCATCCCTGATCCTTTGTCTCGACTGGTCGTCCAATCACCGGTTGGTTGCGCCTTGTGGCGGGTTGGTCGGTGATCTGAACTGAGTCTGTCCGTCGAGTGTGATCTGGATCAATGTCGCTACCGACACCATTAGTTTGCGGGTATGTCCCCTCAGGACACAGCAGGTAGTGGCAGTCTGGAGTGGTGACCCGCGCACCCGGCAAACCGTCCACCGAGTTGGTGATGTGGCTGCGCGGACTGCGGCAGCTGAGTTCAGCGGCGACGTCGGCGGCTGACCTGCAGGAAGTGCTGGGGTTGGTGGCCTCGAGTGCTCGCGCGTTGTTGGGCTTCGACTTCTGCGGGGTGCTCACTCCCAACGATGCGGTGACCGAACTCGCGATCACCGGGTGGTCGGGGTTGTCGGAGGAGTACGTCAACCGGGTCAACGCCGACCATCCCATCGGTCTCGACAGCACCGCGCCGTCGGCGCGGGCTTTTCACACCGGAGAGCCCGTGTACATCCGAGACATCATGGCCGAGCCCGGCTTCACTCCCTGGGGGTGGCCTGCGCGCGAGCAGGGGTACCGCGCGATAGTCGCTGTCCCGCTCATCGCTCAGGACGAGGTGATCGGCACTCTGAACGGCTACTACCAGCCCATCCACACCTTCACCACCGCGGAGGTGGAGCGGCTCGGGCTACTCGCCAACCACGCTGCCATCGCCGTTACTTCGGCCCGTCGTCTCGACGAACTGCGCAACCTCAACGAGTCGTTGCGCGCGCAACGTGACCTGCTCACCCGCTCCGAGCAGATTCATGAGCAGTTGTTCGCGGTGACGCTGCGATCTGGTGGAATCGACGGTGTTGCACAGGTTCTCACGGGTTTGATCGCCAGGCCCGTGTTGGTGGAGGATGCGCAGGGCAATGTCTTGGCAACAGCCGGTGAGGTCTCTGGACTTCCCGATGCCCAACGCCGGGCAGCGACCCCCGTTGACGACACCCAGTCCGCGAAGCCGATACAGGTCCGTTCCGACGATGGGGCGGGGCGACACTGCTGGGTGTCGACCGTCCTGCTCGCAGGTGAGGTGGTGGCGCGTATCTGGTTTCCCGGTATTCCGGGACCCCTGGACCCCACGGGGGAGCGGGCGATCGAGCACGCGTCGTTGGTCATCTCCCTCGAGATGTTCCGGTTCCGGACCGGCATCGAGGTGGAACACCGGCTGCGCGGCGAGTTGCTCGCCGATGTGCTGGCAGCCGGGACGAGTGTGCCGGCACAGGTTACCGCTCGGGCCGCCAGACTCGGCCATGACCTCACCCGGACACACGTGGCCATCGTGGCGTCGATCGCCGTGGACGACGACGCGCAACGAACGCGGATCTACCGCCGAGCGTTGACGGCGGTGGCCGATGTGGCGCGCTCACATCAACCGCGCCCGCTGGCGGCGATGTACCGGGGAATGATCGTGGTGCTGTGGCCCATGCCGGACTCTGATGTTGTGAGCAGTGCGAATCACTCTGATGGGCAGGGTGATTCGCTCGCCGAGGCGGCTGCCGCCGTCCACCGGGCGGTGGCGCGTGTCGCGGGGAGCGCCGAGGCGACGGTAGCGGTGTCCGGTGCAGGGCATCGAACCCACCAGCAGGGCTACCGCGCGGCTCGCGGTGCGCTGGACATTGCGGTGCATGCCGGTCGCGTCGGTGGTGTGGTGACGTTGCCCGCCCTGGGGATCAGCGGCCTGTTGCTGCAGCTGGACGACGCCGACCAATTGCTTGCCTTTGCCGACCGCACTCTGGGTGCGTTGCTGCGCTATGACCAAGCCCACGGCACCGAGCTGGTCTCGACCCTACGAGTGTTGCTGCGTCGCAAAATGAATCGGGCTCAGGCCGCCGGCGAACTGCACGTCCACCCGAACACACTCAAGCAGCGTGTCCGCCGGATCGAACATCTGGCCGGGGCCGATCTCGGCGACCCGGCAGCGCTGGTGGAGTTTAGTACTGCACTTGTGGTTCGCGATGTTGCGACACAGCAGGTGTCCCGCCTGCACGAGTGAGTTCTGCATCTGTGGACACTCACGCATATTCCAGGTGGCGCCGGGGTACCTCCCCGGTCATGGGACTCACAGTTGCGGTCACAGGGCCGACAGGGGAAATCGGGATTTCGGCAGTCACGGCCCTCGAGGCCGATCCGGGGGTTGATCGAATACTCGGGATGGCGCGGCGCGAGTTCGACCCGTCGTCGCACGGCTGGACCAAAACCGAGTACCGCCAGGGTGACATCCTCGATCGCGACGCGGTCGACTCCCTGGTCAGCGATGCCGACGTGGTTGTCCATCTCGCGTTCCTCGTGCTCGGATCGCGAACCGAGGGACAACGCATCAATCTTGCGGGCACCCGCAACGTGTTCGAGGCGACCATTGCGGCCGAACGCCCCAAGCGCATCGTGTACACATCGTCGGTCGCGGCCTACGGATATCACTCCGACAACCCTGTGCCGCTGACCGAGGACGTGCCCACCCGAGGTTCGAGTGAGCACTACTACTCCGAGCAGAAGGCCGAGGTCGAAAAGGTCATCGCGGAGATCACCAAAGACGCGACGATCGAGCTCTTCATGCTCCGCCCGTGCATCGTCGCCGGGCCCAAGGCGACAGCCCTGGCAGACGCGATGCCGTGGAACTACATTCCCGAACCCGTACGTAAAGTGGCCGGCTCGATCCCTTTTGCAAAGGTGCCGTTCCCGGACACCGGGGTGCCCGTGCAACTGGTCCACCACGACGACGTCGCCCGTGCCATCGCCTTGTGCGCGACCACCGATGCGCCTGCCGGTGCCTACAACATCGCCGGTTCCGGAACCGTCTCGCTCTCGGACATCGGAAGGGTCCTCGGTGCCCAGCCGGTCAAGGTTCCGTCGTCGTCGATCAATGTGGTCGCCGAGGTGGTCAATCGCCTTCCGGTGAAGCCCTCGGACGCCGAGTGGGTGAACATTCTGAAGACGTCGGTGGTGATGGACACCTCCAAGGCGCGTGACGTGCTCGGCTGGGAGCCCAAGTACTCCGCAGCCGAGACGCTCGCCGATTTGGCGACCGTTCTCGACTGACCGTTACGGCGGGTCGATCCGCCATCGCGTGCTGACTCTGCTTGTCTGATTCGCAAGTGGTGTGTTGAGGCGATCAGAGGAGTTGTTGTGTCGGATACGAAGTCGGAATCCGTGGTCGAGCTGGAGCGCAGGGGCAGCATGGGGATCATCTGGCTGAACCGACCCGACCGGCTCAATGCCTTCACCAGCGAGATGCACCGTCGGATGATCGAGGTGCTCGACGAGTGCGATGCCGACGACTCGATCCGTGCCGTGGTGATCACCGGGCGGGGCCGAGCATTTTGTGCTGGCGCCGACCTCGGCGGCGGTGGCGACACCTTTGTTCTCGACGACGGCGGTACCGGCGAAGCCCCGCCGGATGAGGGTGGACGGGTGAGCCTGCGCATCTACCGGTCCACCAAGCCGGTGGTCGCAGCAATCAATGGCCCGGCCGCCGGTGTCGGTGTGACGATGAGTTTGCCCGCCGACATCCGAATCGCCTCGGAGACAGCCAAATTCGGCTTTGTGTTCGTGCGCCGCGGCTTGGTGCCCGAAGCCTGCTCGAACTGGTTCCTGCCCCGCATCGTCGGTATCTCCACGGCGCTGGAGTGGGCGATGGGGGGCAAGATGGTGCCGGTGGCCGAGGCGCTCGAACGGGGGCTCGTGCGCGAGGTGGTCCCCGCCGATCAGGTCCTCGACCGCGCAATCGAGGTCGCGACCGAACTGACCGCGGGGACCGCACCCGTGTCGGTGGCGCTCACCCGGCAGTTGATGTGGAAAATGCTCGGTGCTGACAGCCCCGAGGTTGCGCACCACGCGGAGTCGAAGGCAATTTTCATTCGCGGGACGTCAGATGATGTGCGTGAAGGTGTGAACTCGTTCTTGGAGAAGCGGGCTCCCGAGTTTCCGTTGCGGGTGTCGGACGGGTTGCCAGATCTGTTTGACTGACCACCGTTTAGCGGCGTCGCTCACGTTTTCGTTGATACTCGGTCCGCACGCCGAGCGCTGCCTGGCTCTGTGAGCGGGGTAGCGCTCTCCGTTGCAATTAGTACTCGGTTTGCTTTGGTCGCTCGTCGAGAATTGCCACTCGGACCGGTAATGGCATTCATATGTTCGAACCAAATTGCCCCCGAAGTGGCACACACCGATCGATTCCCCCTGACTATTGGCTTAGGTCGGTATACATCGCAGGTGTAGGCAAAGGGGACTGCCGTGGAATGGGCGCTCGTTGTTCTCTTCATCATCGCTGCCGTCGTCGGAGTCTGGTTGTGGGAGAAGACGGTGGATGGCGCCACCAATATGCTTCTGCGGGCCATCATCTGGCCATTCGAGAAGCTCTTCGGATTCGCAATGAACTCGGAAGCGTTGCGTACCTTTCAGACACCGCAGCGCTTTCAGCTCGCGGCCACGCCTGACCAGGTCCGCGAGAGGCTGGCCCAACTGCCGCGGGTGACCGCGGAACCAGGCAACGGACGAATTGCCCCGTACTACCTCGATCGCCAGCCGCAGAGGATTCGCATCGGCGTGGGCAACCATGTCGCGACGCCATACGAGTTGGACATCGAGTTCACCGCGGGCTGGCCCGGAACATGCGGCGAACTGCACTACCTGCGCTGGGATGACGATCCGTCCGACGACATGGACATCCACCGAGATCTACTGCAGGACGTCTTCGGCGCGCTGCGTGCCCTCGACTCCATGCTTTACGTGACCACCGATCCGATCACAATCAATACAGAAACCCCACCGCCCGATCCTGCGACACGAGAGCAGCCGTCGTCGACACCCCCACTGCAACCAGGTGCTGGTGCGCCGATTCTGCCCGTTGTCGGACCAGTGGCGGCAGCATCCGCCGTGCGACGCTTGCCGGCGATACCGGCTATCGCAGTCGGGTTGTTCGCAATGGCGCTGGTGGTCGGAAGCTGTTCCGCCATGGGCATTTTCTCGCCGACCTCCACACCCGAACTCTGCTCAGCTTACTCAAAGGCAAAAGGCGGGTTCTCATATGAAGCCAGCGACAGTGTCGTCGACTTCATGGACAAGCAAAATCTCGGTGAGGAGATCTCAGAGCTCGAGGACCGTGCGAGTTCCTACGACGACGACGGGGTAGAAGACGACGCAGACGAGATCGGCGACCTTGGCGAAACCATCTCTGAATCCGAATTCGACTCGGCTACAACACATATTGCCAGCGTCTGTTAGGTGAAATGATGAGCGCACACACGTTCGGCGGTGGAGGACCAGTTCCCCCACGCCGGTTCGGACCCATCCTGGTAGGCGGCATGATGGCAGTAGCCGCAGTCATCTGCTTTTTTCTGCCATTCGGCTGGGTCTTCGGGACCCCACTCCTGCTCCTCGCGGTCGCCTACATTTGTTGCGTAGCAACAGGTATGGACCCCAGGGCAGATGCGCGAACCACCCTTGGACATCTGCAGATCGCGGCGTCCACCATCACGGGGGCTGTTCCGCGACAGCCTGAAGTGCCTGGGCCGTCTGAGACGTGTCCGGCAGCGCCCGGGCAGCCGCCGATTTACACGCCCACACCTCACTCGCCTGTGGACCCTCAGCCCGCACCGCCGGTAGCAGAACCCGGTCATGCGGCTGAGCAGATTCGTGGTGACGTAGCAGTTCCACCCGCAAGTTTGTCAGCGGAACCACCTACCGAGCCGGCTGCACCACAGCAGCCGACACCGGCCCCGCCCTCGGCGTCGACCTATGGACTTTCTGCTGCGACGCCGTATGCCAGGCAAGAACAACACGCTGAATCGGTGCCTCCCTGGGTGGGCGGCGGTTCGCAAGGTGGCGCGTTCGCGACCGGCGCCGCGCCGTATCCGCCCTACGGACCCCCTCCCGAGCACGTGCCGCCACGTCGCATCGGGCGCAGCATCATGTGGGGTCTGGTGGCAGCAGCGGTGGTCGTGGTTCTGGCGGTCGCGACCGTGACGGTTGTGCTCGCCACCCGAGACGACGGTAAGGAGCCAGTAGCGAAGAGTCTGCCAGACAACGCTTTGCAGTCCGCATACCCTGATGCGCCCAGCCGGACCTTCCAGATCGCCGGTGATGATGTCAACGCTTCTGGCACGTTCCGTCGACCCAACTACCCGGTCGGCGGCGAGGAGAACACCGGCTATTTACGGTCGGATAAGTATGCCATCACAGGCATCTCAGGTGGCCTCATCGCAGTCGACCCCGCCACCGGTGATGTGGCCTGGGTTCAAGACACGCTCGGTGCAGTCGGCTGCTCAGACGTGTTCGATGATCAGACGATGGCCTGCATCACGGAGGGTGGCCTCGTGCTGCTCTCCGCCGAGACAGGGCAAGTGAACCGGTGGCTGCCAAAGTCGGGATATACCCGAATGGAGAAGTTCGGCGACAAGTATGCGTATGCCCAGTCGGACGGGAGTACCGCAACGGTCTCGCTGGGAACACTAGATAATCCTGAGGCCTACTGGAAGCGCGAAGAGGCGATCAGCGGCGGAACGCGTACCAGTTTGGCTGTCTCCGACAACATCATCATGTGGCGAGATGGCAGCGTCACCGGGGGATGGACGCTGGCGTACAACGTGTCTGGTGAATCGCTCAATCCCGTGACCAGTACTTACGGCAATTTGGTGGATGACCTGGTCGTTGCAGCGGACAGCTCAGCAAAGGTGTACAACGCGGCAGGTGAGCTGCAGTACGAAGCAGGTTGGTTTGTCGATCAGCCGACCCTGTACGCGCCGGCACCAGGGGTTGACCTGGCCTTCACTGGCGGTGACGTGATCAACCCCGATACCGGTCGCCACGCATGGGACTTTCCTCAAGGCATTCCGCCCACCGACGGTCTTCACGCCGATGTGAGAGCTGTCGTCGGGTCCGTGGTGTTGGCAAACACGTGGCCGCGTGGTGGGTTGCTGGCAGCTGATGCACGTACCGGCGCGCTGCTGTGGCGAATCGACAGTGGTGTCCCGTCCACTGAGTTGGTCACCGACGGCCAACGGGTGATGGCGGTAGATGAGTACGGCACCGTGAGTGCGTACGACCTCGCGACCGGGAGCGTTGCCTGGACGGTCGAAGCTGGTGATCTGGGGGAGTATCCAAAGCTGTTCGCCGTCGGCGGCCATCTCGTGGCCTATGGATCCGATGCCATGGTTGGTTTCACCGGGAGTGGTGAACCTGCGGTGCTCTACGACTCCGCCGGTGCCTCCCCAGGGACGGCAAAGAACAGTTCAGGCGGGGCGGTGACGAAGTGCGGCAGCGCTCCCAAGGTGGTGCCGGAGACATTTAGGGCTACCGACGGCGCTTTGGTGGTGCGTTTGAAGTTCACGGCGACGTGTCCCGGAGGCGACATCATCTCCAACTCCGGTTACCGCGTCACCATCCGGGACCAGAGCAGCCTCATCGCCTCCGCGCAATTCAACCTCGGCGGGACCTCAGTGTTGGCACTGCCGCGTGATGGCGGATCGGTCGCCCGGGACTTTGCTTTCCCGCCAGGCACGTTCTGGCGGTTGCCGTCATCGCTCAGTGGCGGGGGTGGATCAAATACGTCGGTCGGCGGCAGCGGCCAGACGATCGAGTGTTCGGCGCAAGGTACGGACACGGTGCCGCAAGGCGAGGAGATGTCGCCGTCGACGTCTTCGACGAGTAGCCCATTGGCCGGTTCGCAGGCGTCTGCTGGAGGTGCCACCGTGAACCCGACCCAAAATGCACTGGATGCTCTGCGCGCCCAAGCCAACGCGGACTACCCTCTGGTGCAACGAGATCTGGCTGAGCGCTGGCTCGCCCAGATTTCAGCAAAACAAGTCCGCACACCGCCCCTGATGGCTGTGGACATCGATGATCGGACCATGGTTGCGTGGACCCCAGAAGAGATTCTTCGCCAACACCTCGCGTTGCGGTCGCAGTATCCGGAAGTTCGGCTGGTGTATTCCAACGACTGGAGCACCTTTGATCTCCGCGACTGGTGGATCACGGTCGCTCAACCGAACGTCGCCGATCCGGTGAGTGCTAACGCTTGGTGCGACTCCAAAGCCCTTGCACCCAATCAATGTTTCGCCAAGCTCATCAGTAACACGCGGGGGTCGGCAGGAACGACGGTGTATCGACGGTAGCCAGCATTCTGCGATTGCGGAGCGCTTCCCCGCCGCAGCCGAAGTCGCAAAAGACTCAGAGTGGTCAGTTCCGCGTATTGGACCGGTAGTGACACGACGTCCTGCTCGCGCGGAAAGGACGTGGTGACGTTGCTGACCGCCGCCAGTTCGGTGCGTGGTGCCATTTCGGTATGTACCATTTCCGACCGGGGGAGTCGTTCGGTCATCCGCTTTTCGTGAAGACCGAACGTAAGTAAACGCGCTCGGCGCGGATAAGTCTGGGGGTAGGGGTGGCTCCGAACGATGTCAGCGAGACGTTCAGTATCAGTCCGGCGGAGGTCATGGCGACCGCAAGCACGTGGCAGCAACAAGGCGTCGTTGTAAACGGCCTCGATTTCTCTGGCATGGCGTGTGCCAGTGGCGGGGGATCACGAACCTTCGCTGCGGTTGTGGCGTGCAGTGTTGCCGCGACCAACGCAACCGAGTCGATCGGCGGCAGACTGACGACGCTTGGTGAGAATTTGCGGACCTTCACGGTGACATCCAGTGAGAACGACCGCACCGCTGCCGATTCCTTCACCAGGTTGATGCCGCGCTGATGCGTCCGACAATCTCCCAGCTACGCCGCTGGAATCCTGGCGAGCTGACCGATGCCGGCACCACGGCCCAGGACAACGCAACTGTGCTCGACGGGGCTGTGGACGCGGTTGTTCGTGCCATGTACGCCAACACACAGTGGTCAGGTAAGACCAGGTTCGCCGCCCAAGACAAGGTCAAGGAAGAGCAAGACCACGCCAACGAAGTGCGTAATGTGCTGCAGCAGATCGCGGATGAGACGAAAGACGCCGCACACGATTTGGCGCACTCCCGCACATTCGTCCTCGGGCAAGTCGACGGTGCGTTGCACGACGGTTGTGCCGTCTCTGACGCAGGTGAGGTCACACATCCCGACAAAGCCAAGAAGGAAATCGCGGATGGCTATGAAAGCCACATCCAGCGCGGGTTGACTACGATCGACACTCTCGACGAAGACTACGGAACCCGAATCGAAGGGCTACAGGGCGATCTCGCCGCGATGGTCAATGGCCAACCCGACGTGGTTCTGCCGGACGGCACCAGGATGGACGGCGACGCGGTGATCGCCAGACTTCGGGACATGTCTGAAGCTGAGCGGCGTGCGTTCCTCGCTGGCATGAGCGAACAGGATGTCCGGCGACTTGTACAGGCCGACCCAGTCTTCATGGGCAATACGAATGGTGTTCCGTTCGCGGTACGGGGAGTTGCAAACGAGATCAACATTCGCAACGCCATAAGCAACGAGGTTCAGGCTGGCAACGATGTGGCCGGTAAGAACAAGCGCGCTGAGAAGCTGCGCGATTTGCTCCGGCAACAGAATGACCCTAGCTTGACCACAGATAAGGACGAGAACACAGAGAGTACCCCAGAAGATCGTAAGGTCGAGCGACAGTTCATCTCTTTCGAGAACACGGAGAATGGCCGATACGTCGAGATGATCGGGAGCCTTACATCGGGAACCAAAAATGCCACTGTATACGTACCCGGAACGGGGTCAAATCTTAACGGCAGCAACACCAATACATCCGCTGCCTGGAATCTGGCCCAGGAAACAAGCGGCCCGGTGATTGTCTACATGGACGGCGATCTGCCGCAGAGTATGGGCTACGAAGGACTGGTCGATGCAGGTAAGGGCGGTCTGACAGGCGCAATCCCTTCACTGGTGGCCGGCGGCCCGCTTGGCCTTCCCGGCGCGGTGGGTGGCTTCATCGCCGGCGGCATCCAGGTATTTCAGACTCGATCGAAGGTTCGGCCGCAGATCCTCAGTTTGCCCGAGACATGGCACCTCGCTTGGTGGGTTTCGGACGGGAGCTCGACGCTGAGATTGCTGTGCACGCACCGGACGCGAAAACCACATTCATCGGGCACTCGTACGGCGGGTCAGTGGTCGGGAGCGCGGAACAGCTCGGCCTCAATGCAGACCGGGTCATCTACGCGTCATCGGCAGGAACTGGAGTCTTCGACGGAGAATGGCAGAACGCCAACCCCAATGTCGAACGGTTCTCGTTGACTGCCCCAGGTGACCCGATTCAGTACATTCAGTCGATGCCGGGGAGTCCTCACGGGGGCGACCCGGACAGCATGCCGGGCGTTACTCGGCTCGACACTGGTAGCTATAGCGGATCAAATTTGGAGTACCCGATAGGACCTGTAGAGGGTGGGCGGGGGCACGGCGGGTACTGGGATGACCGGCAGTCCGGGGGCTTCCAAAACATGGTCGAAGTAGTTACAGGTGGGGAGCCGACCCTATATGTCGAGCGGGGACCCGACAGACCAACGGACCGGCCTGGGAGGTAGCTGAGGAAGTGTTTGGCGTGACGCCAATCGGGCCGTTGCTAGATCCGCTCGACGGGGATGTCGACCTCCCCGGACCCCTTCCCGACGTTCAGCTGAAGTTGCCGTGGTGATCACGAAGCCTCTTGTAATCTCGGTGTCGACCTTGCTCTTCTCTAGTCTCCTTGCCGGTTGTTACGACTACAACGACGCTGATCCAACCGTTCGCGAAATTCCCCGTGATGAGGCCTGGCGAACCATCAACGTCAACATGCAGTACGTTCTGCCAAAATGGGATCCTGAAATCCCATTCCCCGAAGAACCACTGGACCCGCCCCCCAGCATGTCTGGGTGTGCGACAGGCAAGAACAGCCTGGCGACCGGGCCTCCGTGGAGTTTGCGTGTTGAGGGGCGGCTCATTGAGCCCGACCGTCTCGAGATCGATGCGATCGACGCCGGTTTCACCGCCCTCGAGAGCCGTGGCTACGCGCCTGTCGCGACTTCTCCGGACGGTAGTCCAGAGAACAGACGGGTTCAGAACGATGCTGGCTATGTTGTTTCGCTGTGGATCGATGACGAAGCAGACGGCAGACGCTCCTATGAGCTGATATCGGTTTCGTCATGCATACGGTTCGATGGAGATGACCAGTACAACTGAATGCTCTGACTACTCCTCCACCCGCAACGACTGTTCGAGATAATCCAGGTTCTGCCGCATCCGCGCGATGATGCGATCGGGCCCCGGCTCCGTGGAATCGGCGTCGGGTTCGAGGACCGAGCTGACGGCCATGTCGGCGAGTTGCTGCGCGACGTCGCGGTCGCTGTCGGCGTCCCCGGGGTGATGCCACCAGGCGATCCAGTTCAGCATTCCGATGATGCCGAGCGCCGCAACACGGGGATCGGCCGCACGGAACACTCCGGCTGCGATTCCCTCGTTCATCGCGGTGGTTATCTCCCGCAACACCCGGCGCCGGCTCTGGCGATAGGTCTCGGCCAGCGCCGGCGGTAGCTCGGCTTCGGAGCGGATGAGCAGACGGAAGCGGTCCTGTGTCTGCATCTGGTGGAGGGCAATCGACAGGGCCATTTCGCGAACCTTGGCCGCCGGGTCGAGGTCGGTGCGCTGGTTGATCTCGTGCAGCAACACCGCCGGCTCCTCGGCGATCTCGCTGACCAGCCGGGCGAACAGCTCGTCCTTGTTCTTGACGTAGTGGTACATCGCCGGGCGGGTCAGGCCCGTGGCGTCGGCGATGTCCTGCAGCGTGGTGCTGGCCAGCCCCTTTTCGGCGAACAGCCGCGTGGCCTGCTCCATGATCTCGCGCTCCACCAACTCGCGCCGCGAGTTGCTGCGTACGCCCGGCTTACCGGTGGCGGTCGACGGTGTCCCGTCCGGCGTCGACTTGGTCATGAGCGAACAATAGTGCGCCTCACACCGTCGCCGCGTGAACGTCGTCGAGTGCGCCGCCGATCACCGCGCCATCAACGATGTGGACCAAGTCGGTCCGCAGGCTCACCAGTCCCGCACTCAAGTCGCTTCGACACGCGTCCGGCGCCTCCACCACCACTATGTGCCCGGCCTGCCGCAGCCGCTCGCCCACATCGAGACGGGTGAGCACAGCGTCTCGCTGGGGTGGCCCGGTCAGCCACACCATGGACGCGGTGGGGACACCGTCAATGAGTCCATCTGCTGCCGTGCCCCAAGCCGAATCGACGTGGACCTCGACGACCGCAGTGCCCGCATCCGATCGCAGCGATCCGTCAGCCACCCGAGTCGGTGCTGTAAATCCGTTGCGACGCAACGGACGTCGCAACACCCACTCGCCGACCTCGCTATCGGGAACCTCGTCCGGCCGCACGTCACCGTAATCGGCGAGCCCACGCCTGGCGACATCGGGCGCCGACTGCGCAAAACGCTCCAGACTGACCTTTCCGGCACGGGTCATGTACGCGACCATCAGCTGATCGACCGGCATGTCGATGCGCCCCGGAAAAGACTCCCACCACAGTTCGCTGCGCGCTGCGATCGACTGCAGGTATTCGACGCCGGGCCGGCGTGCGGTTTCGTAGGCCGCCAACGCGTCCTCGAGCGACGACGCCTCCCGCACCCCGCGGTCCAGTGCGATGGCATCTTCCATCGCCAACTTGGTGCCCGACCCGATCGAATAGTGCGCTGTGTGCGCGGCATCGCCGAGCAACACCACGTTGCCCGCATGCCAGCGCTCGCACGTCACAGTGCGGAACTTCAGCCACCGCGTGCGATTGCCGATGAGGGGATGCCCGCCAAGGGTCGCAGCGAAGGCGTCTTGCAGGTATTTCAGCGACTGGGTGTCGCTGTCGAGGGGGCCGACGTTCTCGGTCGTCACGTCGAAACCGGCATTGCGCCAGGTGGTCTCATCCGTCTCGATCAGAAACGTGCTGCGGTCGGGTGCATAGGGATAGGCGTGGGCAACAAAGGTGCCGTGCTCGGTGGTCACCGGAGTGAAAATGGCACTCGGCAGTGCGAAATCCGTTCCACACCAGAGGTAGAGACCCTTGCCGGTGGTGATCTGCGGGCGGAACTGATCTGCGAGCTCGGTGCGGGTGACGCTACCCACGCCGTCGGCGGCGATGATCAGATCCGCATCCACATCACCGACCCCACGGCGCTGCCCGAACTCCAGACGCACCCCTGCCGCGACCGCGTGATGCTGCAGCACCTCCAACAGTTTCGTGCGGGCGATGGCCAGCAACTCACCGTGCGACAGTCTCGAGACGGCGTCGCCAACCTGCATCGACATCTCGTGCGAGTAGGCGACGTCGACTATGGCTTCGAGTGAGGCTGGGTCAGCCTCGCGGAGATTGCGTTGGGTCCGCGAGGCCAACCCGACGCCGAAGCCGAATGTGGTGTCAGGCGAGCCCTGTTCGTAGACGGTCACGTCGGCGTCGGGGTGGCTGCGTTTGAGAAGCCGGGCGGCGTAGAGACCGCCGGGGCCTCCGCCGAGCACAGCGATGCGCTGTAGTTTCATCGGATTGTCCTCACTGGTTCACAGGGTGTCGGCAGCAGCGAGCTTGGCGACCACATCGGCGCGGAGCTGCTTCTTGTCGATCTTTCCCACGTTGGTCTGCGGTAGGGCGGTGAGCCATTCGAGTCGCTCGGGCCATTTGAACTTGGCCACGCCCAGGGCATCGAGATGACGTTGCACCTCTTCCATCGACACCGTGTCTCCCTGAGCGGCAACGAGATAGGCGCATGTTCGCTCGCCGAGTCGAGGATCAGGCATGGCCACCACCGCTGCGTTAGCAATGGCGGGGTGTTTGACGAGCAGGAGCTCGATCTCCTCGGCGTTGATCTTCTCGCCGCCGCGGTTGATCAGGTCTTTGATCCTGCCCTCGATGGACACGTAGCGGACGCCGTCGATCATCGTGAAGCTTGCCAGATCACCGGTGCGGTAGAAACCGTCGGACGTGAACGCGGCCCGATTGTGTTCGGGCGCATCGAAATAACCGGGAATCGTGTAGGGGCCGCGACAACACAATTCGCCCACTTCGCCATCGGCGAGAACAGCCTCTGACCCGGGCTCGAGAATCAACACCTCGTCGTCAACTGCGACAGGGGTGCCCACCGTGGCCGACCGTGCCGCTTGCGGCGCGTCAAGAGGTGTCACCAGGAACAACCCCTCCGACATCCCGAACAGCTGACCGGCCCGCTGTCCGTCGTCGCCATCAGCGCGAGCGAAGAGGTCTGGACTTGGCTTGGCGCCGGAGAGGACAACAGTGCGCAGATGCGACCGTGGCTCGTCGAACGCCACGCTCGTCACCGCCTGGTAGTGGCCGTGCCCGATGAGGACGTCGGTGGCCTGCTCACGCGCCATCAACCGGAATGCGCTCGGCGCATCGGGGGTGGCCAGAACGAGGCATGCTCCGACCGCATGTGCGGCGTGCAGTGCGCAGGTGATGCCCGCGTTGTGGATCAACGGGATCAGATGCGCGACGCGGGTCTTTTTCGGTCCACCCGAGCCGCTCGGCATAGAGACGCGCGTTGTCCCAGTACTCCACGTGCCGACGCGGGATGACCTTCGGCACACCTGTTGTGCCGCCAGATAATTGGAACGCGCACACATCAAGCGGGTCGATCGCGGCCTGGATGCGTTCGACTCGTTCGCGTGCGACGTTGTCGGCGATATCCGAACCCAAGTTCTCCATCGCATACGTTCCGTCTGCCGCGTCATCGGCCCCGACCGTCAGCACCGTCCGCATCGTCGGATGCCCGTCGGCTTGCTCTTGTGCGAACGACACGAGATCGAACCAGAGACCAGCCTCGACCACGTGTGCCACCGCGCCGACCGCCCGGCTGATGTGTCCGATCTCGTGACCCCGATGGGCGGCGAGTGTTGCCACTGGCACCAACCCGGCCTTGAGGCATCCGTACCAGGCGAGGACGGTTTCGATGCGGTTGGTCACCTGGAACAGCACGGGGTCACCCGGCTCGAGGCCCAAATCAGCCAGCCCAGCGGCGATCTGATCGGTACGACGTCCCATCTCGTTGTACGTCAGAGAGCCGGTCTCGGTGACCACGGCAACCCGGTCGGGATACCGCAGCTCCGTGCGGTGCAGCCGGTCGGCCACCGGCTGGTCGGTCCACGACCCTGACCGCCGGTACTGTTCGGCCCGGTCGGGTGGATAGTCGACCAGTCGGGCTCCCCAGCGGGAGCGACCGGTCGGCGTGGTGACGGTCATTTACCGGCCACCGCCGGTAGCAGCTGGGTCAGTTCGGCCACGTGGTCAGGGTGGTCGGCCGGAACGATCCCCGAGTACACCGCGGTCCAGCATCCCGGGCAGCACTGCTGTCGGAAAACCACTGGGGTGTCTACGTATTCGGTGGGATCGGAGGTGACCTGCGGACCTGCAGCACTGGACGGACCCTCGTACAGGGCCAGCGACAGCTTGCCGGTCTTGGTATCGCCGAGGAGGCGTCCGCAGTGCGCACATCCCACCACGCGGGCGTCACCGATGGTGACCTCCACGAGGTTGTCGTCCAGTCGCCGAGCCCGCGTCAGGTCGAGCGTCGCCTCTTGGCCGGTGGGAATCTCGGATCGTTCTCGCCGTTCGTCCTTCAGAGCAGAGCGATGCTCATCGGTGGCCGCCACGTCGACCTCGCCGTCGGTGACCACCACTCCGTAGTTGATGGCAGCACCGTCGGTGGTGACTTTGCCGTTGCGGACGTCAACGGCAACGGATTCCGGGTCGCGGCGTAGGGGATCGCCGTAACCGCCGCCGCCCTGCCAGTGCATGTACAGCACCTCACCGGGAGCAAGATAGCTCTCGGCGTAGCAAGCGCCGATCTCCTTGTTCTCGCCGAGATCATCGAGCGAGCCGGGAATGGTGCCCTGCGCCAACAGTTCATCGATCCCGGAGTTACGTGCCAGGATCTCCAGCCCCGTGTTACCCGGCTGGCCACCCGCGAGACCCGAGTTCTGCGCCACGGCCTTACCTGCAGACGCGAACACCAGCCCCATCGGCAGGCTCGTGCCGTACGGGGTGACGGCCAGCGATGCGCTGACGCCGCCGCGATGGCGTCCGGGACCACCCGAGTCGGGTTCTTCCTTGCGCCACAACGTCAGTAGTGGGTAGAGGAACTCGGTCATCTCGGTGTCGGGGATGCGGCCCATCGGGATACAGAACAGTCCGCCGGTGTCCATGCCGTCGGCCACCGGGCGTCCGCCGTAGCCGCCGCTCATCGGCTCCATCAAGATGTTGAGGAAGGGGACCGGTTGCTCGCCGCGTTCGTCGAGCCCAGCGACAACGGCTGTGTCCCAAGTTCCACAGCATGATGCCATGACGTTCTTGCCGAGTTCGATGTGGCGGTCGAGCATCTGCGCCAGACATTCGGCAACGAGGTTGCCGGTCAACCAGGCCGGGCCGATCGGGCCGCGACTGACCGCGGCCGGGAAGGTGGCGTTGTTGATCGTCCCTTCCTCGGCGATCAGGTCGAAGCATCGCATCAGACCACCTGCAGACCAGGGGATATCGCCCGCGAGGATCGGCAGTAGCGCCAGCATCACCCCGCCGCGCATGCCGGCGTACGTGCAGTTGATGACGCCGGTTTGCGGGTCGGTGCCGGTGAAGTCGAACGAGAGGTGGTTGTCCTTCTTGGTCATTGCGAGGGTGATCTTGTGGACCTCACGGTCGCCGACGCTCGACTGGTCCTGGTAGCCGGTGGCGTGCCACGTGCCGTCGGGCAAGTCGGTCAGCTTGGCCCGCAGTCGGCTCTCGGCGTCGGCCATCATCCGCTTCATCACGGCTTTGACGGTGTCGGGACCGTACTGTTCGATGACGGCCAGCAGACGGTCGCGGCCCACACTGTTGGCGCCGACCTTGGCGCGCAGGTCGAGCCCCACCAGCATCGGGACGCGGGAGCGTCGGACCCACACGTCGGCGACGTCGCGCTGTAGCTGGAAGTCGCGGACCACCTTGATCGGTGGTGTCGGAAGTGATTCGGAGAACACGTCTTTGGCGGCGGGATCGAACGAGCCGAGCCCGGAGCCGCCGAGGTCGGGTTCGTGGCAGATGGCGCTGGTCCAGCCGAACAGCTTGCCGTCGTAGAAGACCGGTTGGTAGACCATCACGTCGCTTTGGTGCAGTCCGCCGCCGACCCACGGGTCGTTGCAGAGGAACATGTCACCCTCGGTGATGCCGGGGTTGCTCGACCGGTGCTGCAGCGTCCAATAGATCGCCAGGTCAACGGCGCCCACCAGCATGGTGTTGTAGAGGCCCACCTGCACCTCTTGCCCGAGTTCGTCGCTGACAGCGAAGTCGAAGTCGTTGGCGTCGGTGACGATCGGCGAACCCGACATCCGCTTGAGGGCATCACCCATCTCGTCGTGACCGACCACAATCGGTGTCGGATCACCTCGTAGGTGAGGGGGTCGAGCTCATCGATCTGCTGTTGGGTGACGGTGTGGATGGGCAGCGTCGGTGGCAACGACCTGGCGAGGGCGTCGACGTCGACGGGTCGGCTGGAGAAGACTTCCGAGCCGGGGATCGGTGCGGTCATGAGTGATACTCCTGGATCTCAGGTCGGGTCGACGGTGATGGTGAGGTTGCCGAGGCGATCGATCTCGCCCGTGGTGTTGTGCGGCACCACCACAGTGGTGGTGGGCACTTCGATGACGGCGGGTCCGCGCAGGACGTGCCCGGCCCGTAGGCCTGCGTAGTCGTAGATATCGGTGTCGACGTATCCCTGGCGTCCGTCGAGGCACACCTTGCGGACGCGACGTGCGCGGCGCTTGCATCCGGTGATTCGGCCACTTCGAGTTCGGGCAGTTCGGGGGTGAAGGGGAGAACGCCCGTGCCGCGGACGCGGTAGGTGATGGCCTGGATCCCCGCTTCGCGGAAGCCGCTGTCTTTGCCGTACAGCTCGGCGTAGCGGTTCTCGAATGCCTCTGCAGCTCCGGTGATCTCGGTGGAGGTCAACGATCCGCCAGGGATCGGGGTCGCCACCTCGGCCAGCTGCATCGCGTAGCGCATGTCGATCTCGCGCTCGATCAGAACCGACTTGAACTGAAGGCCCTGCCGATCGAGCTGTTCGCGAACTTGCTCTTCCAGGACTTTGAAGTTCTGTTCCACCCGCGCCGGGTCCAGCGGGAGCGCGGCGGGATCCGAGAGTTCCTTGGCCAGAACGATGTCGGACGAGGCGAGACCGTAGGCCGAGAACGCCGAGGCCACCTGCCCGAGGGGCACCACCACCTGCGAGACCCCGATCTCCTGCGCGTAGAGGCCGCAGTGCGCTGGGCCCGAACCGCCAAAGGCGTAGACGATGAAGTTGCGGGGGTCGTGTCCTGCCTCCACCACCGTCTTGCGCAGCAGGTCTCCGGTCTGGGCGTTCTGCACCGCGTAGATCGCGGCAGCGGCTTCCTCCACCGACAGTCCGAGTGGTTCGGCGATGCGGGTGCGGATGGCCTCGCGGGCGAGCTGGAGGTTGAGTGCTTTGCGGCCACCGAGCAGGCCGCGCTCAGGGAGGATGCCGAGAACCAGGTTGGCATCGGTGTTGGTGGGCTCGGTGCCACCCTGTCCGTAACAGGCCGGGCCCGGAACCGCTTGCGCGCTATGGGGACCGATCTGCAGGTTGCCACCCGCGTCGATCCAGGCGATGGCGCCGCCGCCGGCGCCGATGGCGTGCACCTCGAGAGTCGGGACGTTGATGGGGTGGTGGTTGATGATGGTGCTCGAGGAGCGGACAGGTTCGCCGTCGACGATCATGCCGACGAGGAACGTGGTGCCGCCGGCGTCGGTGGCGATGATGTTGCTGTGCCCCAGTTGACGCCCCAGGGACACCGACCCGACCACGCCGCCGGTGAGCACCGAGCCCACGGTGGAGATCGCGTTGCCGGGAGCCTCGGACGCGGCGACCGCGCCGCCGTTGCTCTGCATGACGAGCAGGGGACCGGCGAGCTTGTGGTCGCGCAACTTGCCTTCGAGTTCGCCGAGGTAGTCGCGCAGGCCCGGGCCGATCTGGGTGCTCATGATTGTTGTTGCGTTGCGGGCGAATTCGCGGATGCGGGGACTGACCTCGCTGGAGAGTGAGACGAAGACGGCTGGGTCGATCTCGTGCACGATGTCGCGGATGCGTTGTTCGTGGGCGGGATTGCGGAATGACCACAGCAGCGAGACGGCAATGGCGGTGATGCCATCGGCCAGCAGGGTGGTGACGGCGGCGCGTACCTCGTTCTCGTCGAGGGCGACCACCACGCGGCCGTCGCGGTCGACCCGCTCGGTGACCTCCAGCGCGTGGCGCTTGTGCACCAGACCGTGAGACTTGCTCTGCGCCATCACGTTCTGCAGCTGTTCGGGGGAGCGTCCGAGGTAGCGGCCCTCCACGTTCATGATGTAGATCGAGTCGCGATGGCCCTTGGTGGTCAAGAACCCCACGTCGGGCACGTTGCCCATCACCAGGGCATTGAGCGACGACGTGGTGCCGTGCGCGATGTGGTGGGTGTTCGCCAACATCTCCTCGAGCGGCTGGCCCAGTTGTTCTGCCAACACCTCCAGGACGTCCATCACGCCCTGCGAGTAGTCGGGTGGTGTCGAGGGCGATTTGCCGCCGATCAGCAGGCCGGACCCATCATCGAGGACGGCATCGGTGAACGTCCCGCCGACGTCCACTCCGATCACGTATGCCATGGCCAGGTTCTCCTTCAGTTGCCGCGCATGTGTTCATTTACGTCGACGTTGAGTATTCGACGCCGATGAACACATGTCAAGCAGATTTTGTGAGCCGCCTCACCCATCTTGCCGCGTCTGCACCGATTTGCGCAGTTCAGCGCGCTGGAGGCGGGGGCTTGACGAATTGTCATCTGCGTCGAATAATTGTCGTAGACGTCAACTTGGCGTTCGTCGGTGCTCCTTCGGGACACCCGAACTGGAAAGGACGGCCAGATGAGCGTTCACCGAATCGGTCTTGTGGTGCCGAGCTCCAACGTCACCGTCGAGACGGAGATGCCGGCGTTGCTGCGCCGGCATCCCACCTCGGAGTTCTCGTTCCACTCCACGCGGATGCGGATGCACCGGGTGTCGCCCGAGGAGCTCGCCGCGATGAATGCCCAGCGTGAGCGGTGCGTGATGGAGATTGCCGACGCGTCGCCGGAGGTGATTCTGTACGCGTGCCTGGTGGCCCTGATGGTTGGTGGGCCGGGGGAGCACCAGCGGGTGGAAGGTGCCGTCGCCGAGCAGTTGGCGACGGGCGGTTCCGAGGCCATCGTCCGGTCCAGCGCCGGGGCGCTCGTCGAAGGGCTGCGTGCACTCGATGCCAAACGCATCGCCATCGTGACGCCGTACCTGCGGCCACTGGCGGAGAAGGTGGTCGAGTATCTCGAGGCCGAGGACTTCGACGTTGTGGACTGGCGCGCCCTCGAAGTGGCCGACAACGCCGAGGTCGGCTGCATTCCCGGTGACCGGGTGATGGAGGCTGCCCGGTCGCTCGACCTCACCGGCGTCGATGCCGTGGTGCTCTCGTGCTGTGTGCAGATGCCGTCACTGGCTTTGATCGATCACGCCGAGCGTGAGTTCGGCATTCCCGTGTTGTCGGCGGCGACCGCCGGTGCGTACAGCCTGCTGCGCGGCCTCGGTCTGCCCGTGGCCATCGATGGCGCCGGCAGTCTGCTGCGCGCAGACGTGGCATCCGTTCCGGCCTGACTACCCCCAGCTCAACCGAAGGAAGTACTGATGAGCGAGCTCGACCACAAGGTGCGCGGCGTAGACCACGTCGCCTACCCGACATTCGACCCGGCGGGCACCGTCCGCTTCTACCGAGATGTACTCGGTTTCCCTGTGGTGCATTCGATTTGTGCCGCTGGCTGGGGTCCGGACAAGCATCCCGACTTCATCCACTTCTTCTTCGACATCGGCAACGACGACCGGCTGGCGTTCTTCTACTACTTCGGTCTCGAACCGTTCGAGGGTGGACCGCAGGGCGATTCGTATTCGCGGTTCGCCGAGGATGTTCCGATCTTCTTCATCCGCTCGCGGCACCTCGCGATCCATGTCGATAACGAAGAAGATCTGCTCGAGTACCGCAAGCGCCTCGACGGCAGCGACTGGCCGGTGGAGATGCAGATCCAGCACGAGACCATCGAGTCGATCTACACCCACGACCCGAACGGCTACATGATCGAGATCACCCGCGCGATGCGTCCGGTGACGCCGCAGGAGGATCTTGATGCGAACCTGACGATCGATGCGTTGATCGATGTTGTGTCTGAGCCGAATCCGAGCATGGCGGGGCTGCTGACCCGCAAGGCCGAGCTGATTGTTCAGCGTGCCGCGCAGTGGCAAGAGGAGCACGACGCCCAGTCGGCGCTCGACGTGGTGGAGGCCGGCCGATGACCACCTTCTTCATCTTGGATGTGCCCGAGAACAAGCCGGTCGCGGCAGTGGCTGGTGAGGACCCCGATGTCACCGTGGATCACGTGGGGCCGTACTACCGGGTGTCGGCTGACGCGGAGATTGTGGTCGATCGGCGAGCGACCGGGTGTCGTCACGCGGTCTGGTACAGCTGTGTCTCTGGACTCAGCGAGTCACGAATTACGCAGTGGGACAGAGACGCACTGAAAGTGGAACCGCTGTGAGTGTTGCTGACGCGGGGGAGCGGCTGGGCGCAGGCCGATACATCGAGTCTGCGGAGCAACCGTCGAACACGGTGACGTCGGTGAATGAGCTGACCACTTCTGATGGTGCCAAGGTGTCTGGGGTGTTGCGCACCGTACCGTCGGCGCGGACGGTGGTCGCGCTGATGCACCCACGGCAGGATCTCACCCATCACGTGCTGGTACCTGAGCTGTTGGCCCGTGGTTTTGCGGTGTGGACGCAGGGCACGCGGTCGGTGAACAACGACCTGAATCTGATCCATGAGCAGGCGCTGCTTGATGTCGCGGCGGGTCAGGTGTTTCTGCGGGACAACGGCTTCGAGTCCGTGGTGTCGCTGGGGCACTCTGGTGGTGGGACCTTGTTTGCGTTCTATCACCAGCAGGCAGGGCTGACTCCTGGTGAGCGGTTGTCGCGGACCCCGGCTGGTCGGCCGATTGATCTTGCATCGGCGGAGATGCCGGTGCCCGACGGTGCGTTGTTCATGGCGCCGCACCCTGGCCAGGGGGAGCTGCTCCTGCGGCTCATCGATCCGTCGGTGGTGGATGAGAGCGATCCGTTGAGTGTGGATCCGGAGTCGAATGCGTTTGATCCGGCGAATGGCTTTGTGGAGGCTCCCGGCGCGTCGTCGTATGCACCGGAGTTTGTTGAGCGATACCGGGCGGCGCAGCGTGCGCGGGTGGAGCGGTTGGATGCTGTTGCTCGACGATATGTCGCTGAGAGTGCTGATTCTCGTGCACGTTTCAAGGCGTCGGGTGATCCGGTGGATCGTCGGGCTGCGTTGGCCCCGCGGTTGATGACGGTGTACCGGACGGACGCGGATCTGCGGTTCGTCGACCCGTCACTGAGTCCGAATGACCGGCCGTATGGTTCGTTGTTCGGTCGTCGGCCTGACCTGACGAACTACGGGCTCGTTGGGTTTGGTCGGCTGTCTACTGCGGATGCGTGGTTGTCGACGTGGTCGGGGTTGTCGAGCAACGCCGCGTTTGTACGTTGTGCGCCGGGGGTCAGGGTTCCGACTTTGTTTGTCGAATTGACCGGGGATCAAGCATGTTTCCCGGAGGACGCTGTTGAGATGGTCGGTGCCTTGGGGTCGGATAACGTGACGCATGTGCGGGTGGAAGGGACCCACTTCGGTGGGCCCATTCGAGATGGGGCTCCTACAGGGGCGAGTTTGGCTGCTGCTGAGATCGGTGGGTGGTTGGCGGAGCGGTTTGAGTCCTGACGTCCGCCCCGCCAGGCGATACGGGCGTGAGTGCTATTTCTCGCTGGCCACCTGTCGCTGGATCCCTCGGTAGTACTCCTGCTGGGCGGGGTAGTAGTCGTCGAAGTCGATGGCACTTGGGTCTGCGCCGCTCTGTGTGGCGACCAATCGGTCGAGGTAGTACTCCCAGCCTGGCCCGGTGTTCTCGATTGTTGTTGGGTCGTCGATGATTTGGCTCAGCTTCAGTGTCGTGACCCCGTCGGCCTCTGTGAGTTCGACGATGAGGTCCCACGTCCCGAAGTCGTCAGTGGTGCGCACCCGCAGCACTCGTGGTGGCTCGCAGCGTTCGATGTTGTAGCGCGCGGGCGTGACATCGTCGCCTTCGGCGTTCATAGTGAACTCGACGTAGCCCTGTTCAGGGTCGCCTGTGAAGAAGCCGATCCACCGTGCGAGCCGGTCGGATTCGGTAACGGCTGCCCACACGTCCTCTATCGGGGCACGAAAGGTACGAACGAACGCGACTGCGTCGCCCTCCTCGCGCGGGGTGAATGATCCAGTCGGTGTGATGGTCATGCGGTCTCCTCGTCGTGGGTGGTGGATCGGGATTGGCGCCGTGTGCTGCGACGTTGCTTGACGGTGCGGCGCACCTCGGTGTCGAGAGCGTCGAGGGCTGATTCGGGGACCGGCAGGTGGCGGTCAGGACTGCCGACCGTCGACTCGATGCTGCCCGTCGGCGTCAGTTCAGCAATGAACTGTCGGACTTCGTCGATGGGCCGTGCGTCCAGTCGGTAGTGCCGTTCACGTCCTCTGTCTTCGGCGACCACCAACCCGGCGTCGGTGAGCACCCGCAGGTGACGGCTCACGGCTGGGCGCGAGATTGGATGTGCGTCAGACAGATTCGAACAGAGATCAACCACTCGCGTGGGGCCATCGACCAGGGTGAGCAGGATGCTACGCCGCACGGGGTCGGCTAGTGCCTCGAACACGCTCACGAGGAGAATGGTAACTGATCGGTTACCTATCTGCCAGGGTGAGTCGTGAGATCGACGGGATGATGCTCTGGTCTATTGCGCCGGCTCGTCCCGCCTGAGACCTCTCGCGCGGCGTCTCTGGACGAAGCGGCAACCAATCGACAGAAGCAACCAGGTTGCGGGTATCCAGAGGTAACAACTCACTACGTACGTGATACTGAAATAATATATGCCGTCGGAAACGTCGAAAATGGTGCGCTCGACAATCATGAGCAAGATGTTGAAACCGAATACAAACGAGACGTAACTGACGGGCACTGCCAGAACAAACAGATAAATGGAGTATGGCCGTACCAGCCTATTCATGAGCTACGGCACCTCGGGTGGGGTGGTGGTTGCGCTCGTGATCACTGTTTTCCTGCGGCTGGCAACGCGGCCGGATGGAAGATCAGCGCGTCGTCGGCCTCGACAACAGCAACATCGAGCTCGTCACCAACGGCCAGGTAGTCGTCCACATCGATGAAGTCGCCGGCTTCGATGCGTCCTTCTTTGACCAGGAGGTCGCGAACCACAAGCGCTGGTATCAGCCCGCGTTGGCCGTTGGTGTCGGCTGCCAACGCGTAATTGGGGAGACTGCGAACGACCTTGACCTGGGCTACCGCCTGCTCGTTACCTCGTTCTGACTCTCGTGGCTCGTCCACGGTCGTGGACCCACTGGCCATGAGGGTCTCCAACTCGAGAGCAAGGTCGCCAGCCAACTCATCGACGGCGCTGAGCATGTCAGCCATGACCTTGGCCAGTTTCTTGTGGAACGCGCTCGGTTTGAGAGCTTCGCCTGGTTTGTACATGTCTTCGTGAGTCAACTCGCCCCAGGCATCTTGAAGTCGAGTCTTTACCTGTATTTCAACTTTGACTTGATGTGTCTTTATCCCAAGTGTTGTTGGCGCGTCTATAACTGCGTGGAACGCTCGATACCCACTTTCCTTGGGGCTCGACGTGTAGTCGACGGGTTTCTCTGCAAACCCGAATCGATCGCTTTCTGCGCAGGCCGCTACTAAATGATTCTTGAAAGCTCCCAGGTCCCTCATGCTTTTGCAGAGAACCTTTATGCCAAGTATGTCGGATATTGCCGCCTCGACCTCCTCCGCGGAGGTTGGCTCACTCGCCAGCTTGCCCTCGGACAACTTTCTCTTGATTTTGTCCGCGGCACGGGTTGGATCTTTGATGCGCGACTTCGAGCAGTCCAAGCGTGACGAGTCCGCCCCTGGGCCGAGCGCCTGTTTGGCTACCTCGTCGACAAAGTGCTGAGCGCTGGTGATTGCGGCCCTCCAAGCGCCGGCCCGCTCCGCCCAGACTTCCTTGGTCAGTTCGTCGATTGACATTTCCCCCACGCGTCCTCCCAGACTCCAGTTGAGTATCCCCGCCGTACACCCTAGCTGGATGCCCACACGAATGACCGGATGGCCTGCGATGCAGCAAGTTAGCAGAACGCTGACGGTTGTGGCACTTGTTCAGCGATTCGATTTAGTGAACGACGAACGGCTATAGCAAAGGTTGGTTCACTTCGGCACCAGCCGGCCGCCTGTTGGCACCCATCCGACCGCTCTCACCCTCGCCGTGGCACGTCGACCGAGTGTGCGAAGACGTCGACCGCGGTTAGGATCAGCTGTCGGGGAAGTCGGCTTCGTCTGCCGGGGGCATAGTGCGTGTAGATCCGGAGTCTGTGCTGGAGTTTGGCCGAAGTGTGTGGCGAGCATCAGACGGGGCTGCCGAGATACGCGGGGATACGACACTGAGCGCCGCCGCATCCGGGATGAGTGGATCCGACCTATCCCATGTGCTGCGGCTGTATCCAGATTGGCAGCAGCGATTTGTCGGCAACCTGGCGTTTGGTCTGAATGACGATCTACAACGCGCGGGGTGGGCTGAGACTGCAAAGTCGCGGGGACTTGTGACACATTCGCGTTCGGGTATTCCTGGTGAGCAGTAACGCCGCTCGTGTGCTGCGTGCGGCTTGACGTTGGTACACAGGCAAGTTCGGTGCTTCGCTGACTTGCTTCCTGCTGGTACTCGTCGCAGCAGTGTGGTGGCTCCTCAGTCCGGGCGATAACGACGCAGCGGGCATCACGGAGAAACTTCGCATCGACATCCCCTCGAATGCGTCCAAGTCCGCGTCGACGACCCCGCTATTGCGTTGCAGGGTACTTGTTCAGGCGTGGAGTTCTTAATGCCGACGATTGGATGGCGAGAGTATGTCGGCCGATACTTCGATATTGCGGCCCTGGAACCGACATACAGCGCTGCTACCTCGTGCGGGAGCACTCTGATCGAGTGTGAACAGACATACAACACACAACCGGGCAGTGACTCTGGCTACCAAACGTCCGATCGCGTTGATGACAAATACCGAGGAGTGGTCGCTCTGCCGGATTGCATCAACGGCAGGACCAAGATCGCCTGGTCGATCGCCGAATAGCTGCCCTCCGCATAACTTTCGGTGTAGTCGATTCGTAGGAATCGCGTAGTCGAGATGACGGTTAGAGAGCATTCGCAACGTTGGCCGCTACGATCTAGGCCTACGCCCGACGACTCCGGTTGTCCGCGACAGACAGGACGAATCAGTGCCTCTTTCGGCGAGCAAATGGGCAGTGGTCGACGTAGAAACGTCGGGCCTAAGCCCCAACCATCATCGAGTACTGAGTTTGGCGGTGATCACGCTTGACGGCGAAGGCCGGGTGGAGGACGAGTTCACGACGTTGTTCAACCCGGGGTGCGATCCCGGTCCGGTGCATATCCACGGCCTGACTCTGGATCACCTGGCGGGCGCACCGACGTTCGACCAGATCACTCCGAGACTGACCGCGATGCTGACAGGCCGGACTTTGGTAGCGCACAACGCGACCTTCGATCATGGTTTCCTGGCGTCCGAGCTCATCCGAGCGAACACGTCGTCCTCGATCAATCATCGGTTGTGCACGATGGCTCTGAGCCGACGGCTTCAACTCGACGTACCGAACCACAAGCTGTCAACATTGGCGCGGCACTGGAAGATTCAGCAGCAACGCGCACACGACGCCCTCGACGACGCGCGGGTTACATCGCAGGTCTTCGCGCACAGCGCTGCGCTCGCCAGGTCTCTCGGGATGCCGTTGCCGGTGGTCAATTGCGGTCTCGCGAGCCGCGCCTATCCGGACATGGTGATGCGGGTGCCGTGCCCATGGGTCAACCCCGGCGGGTTCAACGCCCACGGTGTATTGGTGCAGGGCATGAGGGTCGCGATCACCGGCGCCACCCGAACCCCGCGGCTCGACCTTGCCGCCCGGCTGACGGCCGCCGGACTCGACGTCATGAAACTCGGTCAGCGGGCGTACAGGAGTCGTCGTGTGCGACGAGCCGTACACCGGAACCCGCAAGCTGGAACGCGCCCTGGCCGCAGGCGTCGCCGTCGTCACCGAGGATCAGATCCTGCAGCTGTTACGAGACGTTCGCGTCGGCGTGCTGAAGAGTGATGCGCCGCAGCCGGTCCGCAAGCGAGGGCCCCGACCGACGGCATCGGAACCGCATCTCCCGTGGTCCGGTCGGCGAGTGCTGGTGCTGGGCGGAGGACACGATGAGGCTGCCGCCGTTCGTACTCGGCTGGTCGACTGGGGTGCTCGGCCCTCGGTGAATTTTAGCGCTGGTGTCACCCACGTAGTAATTCTCGATGGTGGTGACAAAGATCCGCGGATGAAGCGTATTCGTGACCGCGGCCTGCCGATCGTGCCCGGCTCCAACATCATGGGCGATGCCGCGTCCGTGGATGTGCCCAACCACTCGGCTGAGGTACGTGAGGAAGCCATGACGCTAGGTCGTGGGGCTGTCGTCGACATGCCGGATTGGGCATCGACATTCGGCTTGAACGTCAGCTGGAGTGCGGCAACTGTCCGCGACTTCGAGGTCGACGTCGTTGCATTCGAACTGGATGCCGCTGATCGTGTCGGCTCCGACGATAACTTCGTTTTTTATAACCAACCGGCGAGTGCCGATGGGGGAGTGCGTCTGTCGGTGGATGGAGACTGCGAGCAAGGTGTGCGGATCGACCTGACCCAGATCGACGACGACGTGCAGCGAATTGCCATTGCCGCCGCGATCGACGGCGACGGAACGTTCGGCGACGTCGGTGCGCTCGCAGTCGATGTTTCGACAGACGAACGGGCGATCTCCTCGTCGGTGCTCGATGCGGGGACGACGGAACGGACCATGCTCATCGCCGAGGTGTACCGCCGCCACGGCGTGTGGCGCCTGCGTGCAGTGGGTCAGGGGTACGACCACGGTCTCGCTGAACTGGCTGCCGGATACGGCGTCGACGTCGATTCGTAGATAGCCAAGGACCTCTCACCGGTGAGTCGCGTGCTACCAGCATCTAGACGATGTCGGGTAATGGCTCCCCGGACCCGGCTGCGGCTGAAATCGGAGGGCGGTTGGAGGGATTTTGAAGCCCATCACAGAATCTCCACGGTGTTTACCGAGAAGGCCCTCGAGCTCTGGGAACCGGCTTCTGTATAGTGACGTGCAGCTTTGGAAGACTGCTTCCGACCGGCGCTGGGGGGTGCTGAGAATGACGGATCTCAACTTGGATACCGAGCAGATGCTTGCGGCCGCTGCGAAGCTGGCCGCGATGTACGCGGACAGCGATGAGCAGTTCAGGAGTGGTCACCAGCAACTGAGCGGGGCTTTGGCCGAAGGTTGGGTTGGAAAGTCGGCTCAAACGATGGCTGAAGTAATGGGTCGATGGCAGCCGACAGTCGGCGCTATGGTGGCTCGCGTCAACAGTCACTCGGGAGGCGTTGCGAAGGCCAACGGCCGGCTAGTGGAGCGCGATGACGCTGCCGCTGATTCGATCGTGATGGGTTCTACTGCAGCGCTAAACCTTTAGACACCTGTGGCGATCACAATCGAAGACATCGAACGGTGGAACCCCGCCGATATCGAGCGCGTGTTTGCGACTTGCGCAGCACTCGCAACGCATTGTGGGGAAACATCAGTGGGTCTGACGAACTTGGACGTCTTCGCAACATGGGCCGGCGATGCTGCGGCTGCCGCCAGGACATCTTTCGGGAAGACCCGCCTCAGCTACGACCAGCACGCGTTAGAAGTCCTTGGAATCGCTTACGCTGCAAAGTCTGCTGCCGGTGAGATCGAACAAGTCAAGGCCACCCTCAAGGCGATCCGTGCTGATGCCGACCGACTGGGCTTTCAGATTGATCCGACCACCGGAAAGGTAAGTGACCCGACCCCGCCATCAATGCAGGGTTGGTCGCAGGCCGATAAGGACGTATACCGAGATTCCGTTCGAGCCCTGCAGGTCAGGATCAATGATCTTCTGCTCGCCGCTGATCGCGCAGACGACAACCTGGCGGCAGCAATCAACGCGGCGAGCGGCGAGTTGCCAGTAACAGACATTCGCGACACTCCGAACGCCATCGGCGAGAGTAGCGTCAACCGTCATCAAAACCAGGTGAGCGCCTTTACTGAGGTTTACGGCCGCGCGCCGCGGACAGCGAACGAGTGGCGTATGGCGGAAGCGTTGGATTCGGAGACGTACGACCCAAAGAACAACGGTGCCAACGCAACCGTGGTGGTAGGAACTATCGAGCCGCGACCTGGTCACGGCGTCGTGCGAGCAAACCTCTATATCCCAGGCGGGGAAGCTCAGAACCTGACAGTAAATCCGGGCGACGTATTCGGGGGCCGCGCGTTTCCGAACAATTACGGTGACAACCGCGGGCCGAACCCAAGCGCGACCGCTGAACAGTCGCGAGTGTCGATTTACGTTGACTACGAGAACGGCGTAGTGGTTGCCCGACAGAATCCTACCGTGGTGACGAGCGGCCCAAACCCGCCGAAAGCAGATGTACCCGAAGTGAGGGTCGCGCAGGCGCCGGACGGGTCTGTGAGAGTCAACTACTTTGGAACTGACACTTACCAGCCCGAGATTGGTAAGCGGCTGGGGGTCGGAGTCGAGGGTGACATCACGATGCGGCCGAACGTGGATGGAAGTGTCGATGTTGGCGGAACAGTGGGAAGCTTCCCGTCGGCCGAGGTCTACCAGTATCACCAGGACGGAACGACCAGCACACTCGCGAACTACGAGGCGACAACTTCGGAGTGGGGTCCGCTCACCAATCTCCCCATGGGCCCGAACCGCGAGATCGGTGTGGACGTCCCGCAAGTGGGCGAACCGCCCAAAGCGCCTCCACAAATGGGCTACCCAGGGACGCAGCAGGGTAGCGCTCCGCAAGTAGGTACCGAATTGGGATCCGCTGATGACCCGCCTCGCGTGAAGATCGTCGGGATCGAAGAATGAGTGCGTCGCGCAAGCGCATGTTCTGGCGGCTGTGGACATCGTCTCTGCTATGGGCGATCCCGGCCGCCTACGTACTCTCCGCGCTCGGTGTTGCTACTGCGTTTGTGCTCGGATTGATATACGACGGCCACCCAGACGCATTGGGCGACTACGCCCGCGCGGCTCTCGTGGGTTTTTTTTTCTGGGGCACAATCATATTCATCGGAACTTGCTACATCACCATCCCGCTGCTCAGTTTGATCCTCGCCGTCGTTCGTTACGCAGTCCGGGTCCGTCAGTCACACAGGCTGGCGGAGTCGCCGTCAACGTGAGCGGTGGTCCGTAGCGTGCCGGTGCAGTCGTTGGCGGGCGGTCAGGCGGATGGTTCGGTGCGCCTACGCATCGTTGTACGGCGGTAGTTGTCTCGTGCGTCTTAGTCGTGCATCGACGCTTCGAACCGAGCCTCAACCGACGCCGAGATACTGATGCGCTCAGGACGTAGGGACGGGGAAGGTTGATCCTCGCTTCCCATGTCGGCCGGCAGTCCCATTGCTGCGGGTGGCGCTGCCATAATTCTCTCGTGGTGGGGCTCGGCCGCCACGATGCCCAGCATCCCGGGATCCGCGATGGCGACTGCATGGAATGTGTTGTAACCCAGGCTTGCTGTGTAACCCTTGGCCTTTGCCAGCGCGTCGAGTACCGCCTGATCGCGGACTCGAGCAGTGCGTTTGAGCGTCGCCTTCCGCGTCAGCCACCAGTCCAGGTATCCGACGGTGACCGACTCGACGTCCGCAACTTGCGCAATGAAGGGCGCAATTGCCTCGAAGTCGGTGAACGTCACGGTGATCGCGGCGGACGAGAAATAACGCCATGCCCGCTTCTTGCCGTCTCGATCATACGGCCGGTGCCTGCTGTGCTCGACCTGGTCGAATGTCCACCGAGAGACAGGACTGGCCGGCCGATCGTGCAAGGGGGTGACGATGTCGGTCACTTCCCTGACCGCCGCATCCGCGCGGTCAGCAGCCGATGCGCGGCTCGAACCGTCTGCACCCACACGCACGCGAACCGTGCAGCGATTCGGTGCGAACTGGCGACTGGCGTGTCCGCGAACGGTGATGGTGACTGGGGGAGTGCTCATGGATCGAGTGTGCCAACGGGGTCGGACATGTTTCCGCGACTCGGTTCAGGGCGTGGGCCGGTGCGGGCGTCGGCTCGACATTTCACGCCGCGAGACTTGAGAGCAGCGGTGGGTTTGTCGCCGATCGTGTCGGTACCCAGCGCTATGTTGTCACCAGAGAGCGCATCGAGAGGAGGCCACCATGGATGAACCGGACAAGACATCAGACGTCCATGAGTGGTCTGACATGGCGACATGGCTCGCCGAGTCGCTCGTCGACAAACCGGTCGGCTTCATCGTCGAGATGGGTCCGAGTGGGTACGTCGACTATGACGATGCGGACCGCGAAGACGATGTCGTATGCGTCCAGATCCAGGCGCTCGCAGACGGCGTGATGATGCTACGGCGATCACGGACGGTGCTCGGGCACTTACTCATCGCCGACTATTCCTCCGACAAGCTGCCGCTGAACACCTGGCTGTTCAACGACAACTTCGACGACTGCACCGACGGTTACATCTTCACTCGCGACGTGCAGCTGCTCGCCGACATCTGCGTCACCTGGTTCCGCGACAACGGCGGTGCTAGTTCCACCGACGACCTCGGTATGGAATACCGCTACCCCGACGAGCTTCTCCCGCCGACCGACTGACGTCGGGCCACCTGCAGGGTGCCGACTCGACAGTTGTTCGTCTACGGCGTTTGGCTCCACGCCGTCCGATCCATGTTCGTGAGGAGTGCCCATGGAAGAGTTGATGCACGCACTGTGCAGAGCGACAACCACTTTGCCGAAACCAGTGATCGAATGGATGGTTCGCACGGCCAGTCCGTTGCTTCAGCCGTGGTGTGATCTAGTGCGTCGGCCTGAACTCACCGACCAGCAAGCGTGGGACTGCCTGTGGCGCGACGACGCCTTGATCAAGTCGGCGATGAAGATCCCCGGCAAGTGGACAGCGAACGCGAGCTCGGAGCAGTTGGCAGGGTCAGTGGCCCTCTACCTGTCGCGGCCGGATGTGCCAGCGGATCGGATCACGTTGCTGCGCACCCGCCTCGACGCCGACCAGCTTCGTCGAATCGATCTGTTGCGCGCGGTGACTCAGCTTGGTGGCAGCGACCTGGTGTGCCAAGAGATCGTTGCTGAGCCGCCACCGGGTTCGACACGGAAGAGCATGTGGGTCCGCGGGAACTCGCATTGAACGAGCGCTACCGGACGGCGGCCCGAGAAGCTGTCGCCGATCGTGAAGGCAAGACCCGGCGGGCCGTCGCCCGAATCGTCCGAGAGGACGGATTGGTCGCCCGAGCGACAGCAGCCCGCATGATGGAGCCGACCGACCAGCTCCACACGCTTCGTGCCTGCTTGTTCGGTCGTGGCTCGGTGGCGGCTCGTCCCGAGGACGCGGACTGGGTGACGGTGCAGTACCTGTTGGTGCTCGGACGGGGTGCGTCGACGTACCAACACAGCGACGAGGGACTGGGGGAGACGTTGTCGGTGCTGCGTCCGATACTCCGGGCATACATCGACCAGGTGTACTCGCGGCCGCGTAGTTGGGTGACCGATCGTCTGTTGACCTTCGGCGAGGCGGGTGTTGTGCCACTGGGTTATTCGATCTACGCCGACGAGGGGGACTACCTTGACCGGCGGTTCGGTCCGAGTGTGAACAAGTATCAGACGCTGAGCAAAGTCTTTAAAGACAATCGCAACGTGCCACTGCGAGAGCTGTGTGAGCGGGCGGAAGCAGCCGAACTGGCACGATCTCGAAGGATAGTCGAACAATCACAACGAGGAGGTACGGGTGAGTACGAAGGATAACGGGGTAGGCGCAGACCTCATCGCGATCGCGGATACCATTGCGGTGCAAGCACATAAGGGTCAGACCGACAAGCTTGGGAATGACTACATCCACCATCCGCGGTCGGTCGCGCGGCGTGTGGACCAGACCAACACGGCCGCGGTCGCCGCGGCTCTTTTGCACGACGTGGTCGAGGACTCGCAGACGACGCCGGTGGATTTGGCGGATCGCGGCATACCCGCCGATGTGATCGCAGCTGTCGAGCTGCTCACGCGGCGCGACGACGTATCGAGCGATGGGTATTACGCAGCGATCGTAAAAGATCCTGTTGCGCTGGAAGTGAAGCTGGCGGATCTTGCCGACAACACCGACCCAGCTCGGCTTCGACTGTTGGATGAGGCGACGCAGCGCAAGCTGATCGTGAAGTACACCAAGGCGTACCGTGCGTTGGGTCGGGAGGATCTCGCGACACACTTGGCGCTGCGTCCGCGGGCGTAGATCCAGGAGTCTAGGAATCGTTGAGGGTTCTTCAGGACCAGACGATGTCTGTCCGTGAGAAACTACTAATTTGGTTGCGACCTAACCAAACTGGCGTTGCTTCCGGTTGTGTCGAATACAACCCGTGAGCAGTCGCGACGACTCGATCAAACTGACACGGCCAGTTGATACTTGCAGATATTTCGTCGAGCATGGGACGGCCTCTCGCAAGCGCCCGTTGTACGTGCGTTGGCGAGGGCAGGCGGTCGGACTTGTTCGAGTTGCAGTCAGGGCATGCCAACACCAGGTTGGCCAACCCGTCGATGGCGACCTTGGACCACGGCAGCACGTGATCGACGTGCGCTCCGCCAGCCGTAGTGCTTGCGCAATAAAAGCATGCGGAACCGAATGCGTCGGATAGGGCGGCGGCGGGGAGGGTCAATGCAACGCGGTCGACGCCGAAGAGGTGCTCCGCGAGGTCCGGACCTTCCTTGAGGAACGGCTTGTTCATCCGACGTACGTCGTTGACCCACTCGAGCTGGAAGACAGGTCTGAGGAGCGGCGCCAGGCGCGCAAGGGTGAAGCACACCCCAGGGAAGAGCACGACCTGGTTTCCGTGGTCGCAGATGGTGCGTAGTGACCCAGTGCCCAACCAGGAGTCGTCGTACAGGAACCGGTCGGAGCCTGAGCCGGACGCGTTCTGCAGCAGCTTGAGTGGATACCGAACCAGGGTCGTCTTCACGAGTTGGTGGGTGCGCCGATAGAGGTCTGGCGAAGACGTCATCACCATCGCCAGCGGCGGCAGTCGGTCACTGCTGATGGCCGATTGGCGAAGATGGGCAACCGCATCGAATATTACGCCGCGGCCGCTATCCGACTGCTTGAGCAGCGTGCCGTCGAGCGGCCGCATCTGGCGCCAGTACAACTCGACGACTTGGTCAGTGAGGCGATCGAGATCCACTGCGACGGCGGCCTGGGGGTCGTCGGGTACCAATTCGACCGCAGTGTCGAGCAGTGCAATGAGAACAGCGAGCTTGTACGTCGAGACCCGGCGGCCACCTTCCAAAATCGTCACCAACTTCTGTCCCAGAGTCAGGGGGTCTGTGGTAGGCGAGGGCACCATCGCTCGATGTTAGACGGCATCCTCCAACGGTGGACCAGACCGTGCTCAGAAGTGCGTCGGGGTCAGTTAGTCGCCATGCCGTGGCCGGCATTGATCAGATCCGCGCACCGGAGCGCGATCGGCCAGAACTCGCTGATGTCGATCTCGGACAGCGGACGCCCCTGTGCACGCGAAGAGTGGTCCTGGCCGAGAACTGAGCCAGTTCGGAAAACCCGGAGTCGTGGAGGATCGCGTTGTAGTTGGTCCATAATCCGGAGCACATGACGGTGCCAGTGATATTGATCCACAGGTAAAACGGTGCGTAGCGATGTCCGTACGGATGGAAGAAGACACCGCCGCTGGGGCGCAGGCCAAAATAGTAGTCATCCTTCGTCCCACGCCGGTCGTCGACTGCCTCTTGCAGATCAAAGAGGGTTGTCGCACGTGCGCGGGCATCCGGAGTGCCAATGGCGTCCAAGAATGCCGCCTTCGTCCATCGACTGCCGGTACCCGTGGCACGGCCCTTGGCGGTTGCTAGCTCACCACCGTAGGTAGACGGTACGAGGATCTCTAGATCCCCGTGGCGCGCATACGTAAGTTGGACTGCGGTCACCCGGATGTTACCGCGAGTGATTCGATTGAGGTGTTCGACGAGGCGCCGTAGGTCGGAGTCGATCTGGTCGACAGCCAAGCACATGTGGACTCGCCCGCCCGCAATGTTGTTCTCTAGACGCTCTCGCCCGCCATCGCCTAGCGAAGCCAGATCGGGTCCACCTGCGCGAAGCCACTGTCCGTGAAAGTTGCCTTCGCCGCCGAGGCTGATGGCGGATGCGTAGTCCAGGACCTGGCCGATCACCATCCGACGCTTTTCAGAACTGGACGCCAACTTGCATTCGACAACTGTGATGGTGCCATCGGTGTCGACGATGCAGACGTCTGCCGGACCGGCCGACGTATACAACTCGCGAGCAGTGAGGGCATCGTCTGACACGCCGGCTACGTGCCCGGGTCATTCCGCGATGACCTGTTGCAGGTGACTTTCGTCGGTGTACGCCGTCAGTTCTGGGGCCTCCCACCTGCCGTACGAGCCGTACTGGCGGACGAGAAACCCTGCGTCGCTGCCGTTGTCCATGGAGCCTCCCTTGTTGGGATCGATTCACATACTGCGCCGAGATCTTCCCGAACGTCGATGTTCTCGTGGATCCAGGTGTTCCCGTCCTCACGATGGTGATCCTGCGTGACGAACCAGTTGGCAATGAAAACACCTCGACCGGGAACCAGCGTCCAGACCTTGTGCTGGTCGATGACCGCACGTGCACCGGGCCTGGTGACGGCGAGCCACTCGACACGTTCGTCATCCACGCGCGTGAGTTTCCAGAACTCCCAGCCAGCGTTCGCCATTGCGGTCTCCTTTTCGTTGCAGATCTACAGGGTGGCACGGCCGGAGATGACCCCAAGGGTTCCTGCAATGTCTGTGTTCGGCGGACCGCCCACTTCTAACGCAAGTTCGTTGAACCAGTCCCTGGAGTGGCACACACGAACGCTGACAATTGGCCATGCGTTGGCCACGAAGTGGACCGCTTTTGCGGACTCGCCGGCCGACACCAAAGACCCTTCGGGGTAGTAACCCTGGTAATTGAGGACGACCTGGCCGCGTCCGAGTGGGCTGCGTCACAGCGCATTGGGGTGGTGATGAAATAGTCCCCGCTGCATCACTTCACGTTCCGCTTCTGAAAAGCTGCCAGGCGAGTCGAGAAGTTCGATCACTGTGACTGTATCCAGCGGACCGATAAGTCTTATGAGCATCTCGGAGTTGGCGGCCTCTGCCGGGTAGTAGTCCTTAGTCCTTCGCGCTCCGCGGTCCGATCGTGCTGGTCGAGCGCTGCTTGTGCGTGCCAAAAGTCGGTACGCGAGATGAATCCGCCGACGACCGGAAAGCCGCCCTCTGCGAGTCGCTCGGCCCTCGGCTTCCGTTCCCGGCTGCATCCATTCCCAACCAGGCATGGAAAGGTCACTCGGATTCTATTGAGTCGGGACGGGTAGAACGTGAGTGGCCGCTTGCCTGAGGTCTTCCGAATCTCGTCTTCGAACTTCGCGAGATGCTGCCAGGGGAAGTCGATGTCGACACCAGCGGTTGTTCCAGGGTCGAAAGCCGTTCGCCGATCGCTCACCCGGACAATCCTGCTTTGTCGAGGAGGTAACTGGTCACGGCCGGCCAGTCAGGGAACTTGACAAAGCCGATGTGGACGTGCACCTCGTTGAAGTTCTTGACACCGTCATTGTCTCGGTCATCGACGGTGTAATCACCGTGGTTGAGGCTTTTATGGTGGGACAAGAGCAACCGCTTCCAGGCCGGGGTCCCTCGTCCTTGCCGAAGTACTTCTGAACCCACTCAAGCTTGTCTGATCAGGCACTGGGGTTGTTCCAGGGTGCTGTCGACGGGATGTAAGTGTCATCGACCGTCGACAGCGTCGTGGACGCATCGATGGCGCCGTCGAGCGGGATCACGGTCCCGAAGATCCCAGGTGCATCGTCGTACGCATCTCTGTACGTGTCGGCATCCTCCTCGCTGAGGAGGGATATCGCGTGCTTAAGTCGACGAGGGTGTTGTCCATGTTGACGTACGTGATGACGACCCCGAGGTACCCCATCGACATCATCTACATATCGCTGGGCGCGGTGCGACCGACGGCACCGAGAGCAACGACGATCGCGCCGACCAGTCGTTGCGATCGATCAGTACATTTTTGCCGCAATTGATGCACACCGTCACCGGGACTCGTTGGATCTGTCGCGCATCCCCGCGGGGTTGACGGAACAAACTGCGCGACTTGCCATGCATTCGCCGGCGAACTGTGCGTGGCGCGCGCTTGGACGCCTGTCGGTGGACACGTCGGCAGTGACGACTGGTGGTCGATGGCGCGCGGCGGCGATCGTCGCATCTGGCCTGCGGTCTCTGTTCAACCGCTGGGAATCTGCACTGATCCTGGACAACCTGTACGGAGTGGATCCACCGTATTGGCAGAAGGTGCTCAGCTACTGTGCCGACGGAAACCTGCAGGCGGTGCTCGACGAGTACCTTTTCCACCTGGTTCAGGTGGAAGGCAACAGCGAGTTCGATGACGAGGCGCTGATCAAGTTTGCCTGGCACGCGGCGGGTGCCCTCAAGCTAAAGCCCGCTGTCTATCGTGCGAAGGATCCACTGCAGGAGGGCAACGACATCGATTTCTCCAGCCGATTTGCTCTGCGGTATGGAGTCGGTACGCAGAACGACGACTCGGCGAGGCCAGGAGAGATCCGGGAGGCCTTCAACTCCCCGTTCTGGCCGTTCGTTCTCGTGTCGACGAGCGTGGGGCAGGAAGGAATCGATTTTCACCCGTGGTGTTCCAATCTCGTTCATTGGAACGTCCCGGGTAACCCGGTCGATTTCGAGCAGCGCGATGGGCGAGTCAATCGCTACCGCGGACATGCAGTTCGGCGCAACATCGCCGACAAGCATGCCCCGCAGATACTCGCCGCGGAGAACCCTTGGCTGGAGGCCTACCGTCTTGCCGAGCAGGACGCGCCCCACACCGACATCCCCGGACTCGCGCCCGATTGGATCTACCCCGGACCGCACAGGGTCATCCGTGATGTGATGCCTTACCAGCTCAGCGTGGACACGGCGAGACTGAAGCGCACCCACGAGCGAGTTGCGCTGTATCGCATAGCCTTCGGCCAACCGCGCCAAGAGGACTTGCTTGAGCTGCTGCAGTCAGCTGGTGTCAGTGATGTCGAGGCGGATTCATGGCGAATCGAACTACGGCCATAGAGGCAAACGTAGCAGCGGTACCCCGTCAGTCGGAAATGGTCGGATGAATAGGGATGGTCTGTCACTCGTCGACACCCGAAAGCCATGCCGCCTCAACGAGTTGGTCGACTTGGGCGAGTAGCTCGAGGGGATGTTTTTTGAGATTGAGAGGGTACTCGACAATTGTGAAATCGGTGTTGACGATTCGGCGCGAAATTGATTGACCGATTCCTCCTGCATAGACTAGCCATGCTGTGCGCAACCGTAGTGCTGTGCAATATGCAAGCATTTGATAGTGGTCGGCATTGGGGTATCGGCCACTCGAGGATGCCACTTTGTATTTGGCGTCGAATATCAGGCGGGGTGTGCGATCGACGATGTGTACTACGTCGGTCTCTAAGCGCACCACCGATTTACCGAGGATCGGTTCATCCAAATAGCTACCGTATTGGGATTCGGTGCGGCCAGGATACCGCCCCGCGAGTGATTCCCGCAGAGCTACAGTTACAAAGTCCTCGAAGACCTTCCACATCTCGACGACGAATGCGGCGACGTTAGTGTCACCCGGGCCGGCTTCGGCCGAGCAGTTGCGTAGGACCACCTCGGCAAGCCGGAGCGCGGGCTGATAGCGGATGTTCAGGCGGGATGGCAGCCAATGGGGCAGTGGGAGGCCACGGGGGATCATCTCCACGCCGTCGAATCGGCTATCGAGGTGTGCAAGACGAGCTCGCAGTGGACCAGATAGTCCGGGTACCGCCAGCATTCGACGCAGTGCTGTTCGCAGGATCCGGTTCTCGGCAGTATCGATGGTGTATTCGTCATATGTGACTTCGAGAGGCAGCATGAGTCCGGGGCGGCGAGCAAGTTGGTCGCCAATTCGGATGCGGCCACGCACGGTCCGCGCGGCTTCGTCCACGGTTCGGTATCCCTGCAGGACGCCGTGTAGCAGTGCTCGCTCGGTGAGTCGAATGATGGACTCGGCCAGTGCTGTCCACAGGTCAGGATGTTCCTCAGCTTGGACGTCCTGGTACGTAGGGTCTAAGAAGCCGGGATCCGCGGCGTAGCCGAGCAGGAACAGAAGTCGGGTAAGCCCCACTTTGTCCTTCGGATTCACCTGTACCTGTAGATCGTCGACTCGCACTGCGCCGACTCGCTTGCGGGGCAACAGTATCCAGAGTCCGTTACCCGCGGGCCGAACCTCGACCAGTCCGGTGCTGGCCAGGGCAGCTGCCGCCGACGTATCGAGGGCGACGGTGCGGCCTGTGCTATCGAGCTCGTCGAGCACGATATGGCCGCTCACACCTCCGACTCGTCCGGCTCTGTCGCAGGAGCCGGCTCGGGTATGAGCGCGGAACTCACCGCATCCAACCCGAATCGCTCCCGGATCGCGATGCGGCTCATACGGCCGTAGTGATGCTCCTCGAGTAGCGGTAGCAGGTCGTACCGCCAAATGCGCTCGAGTCCGACGTCTGTATCGGCGTCTGGCTTCATCAAATACGACGGACCGATCCGAAGGTCGCGGTCGGTGTCATCGATTCGGGAGTTTAGTTCTGCGAGTAGTCGCGCGAGGTGGTGGCCTTTACCATTCGCTGCGAGATAGTTTTCGAGAACACCCCGTACCGGGGGTTCGTCTGGGTGCAGTTCGACGAATGCGAACCGGCGGCGAATCGCTGCGTCCACTAGAGCGATTGAGCGGTCTGAGGTGTTCATCGTTCCGATGATGAACAGGTTAGGCGGTAGTCGAAACGGCGAATCTGGGGAGTATTGCGGCCGGACGGACTCGCCGCGGTATTCAAGCAGAAAATACAGCTCACCGAAAACCTTGGCCAAGTTTGCCCGGTTCATTTCGTCGATGACGAGCACGAATGCGGCGCCGTAGTTCTCAGGGGTGGTGGCTTGACTTGCGATTCGTCGCAAAGGTCCGGCCTGCAGCGCGAACCCGGCCGTGTCAGGGTCGGGACGGAAACCTTCGAAAAAGTCCTCGTACGCGTACGAGGGGTGGAACTGCACCAGTTGGCGGCGGCTGCCGCCAGCGGTGCCGACGATGTGGTCAGCAAGTGCGCGGGCCAGGAAAGTTTTGCCGGTTCCGGGCGGGCCATACAAAACAATCTGACGGCGGGATTCGAGGAGGTCCAAGAACTCTTGCAGGTGGCCACGATCCATGTGGGTGCGGCGGACGAGATCGCCTCCTGCTGGCGGGAACCGGATCGGCGCCGGCGCAATCAGAGCGGGTTGCGGCGGGGTTGGTTCGTCGTCTTCGATGCTGGTCGCGTCGCCGAGGTATCCGGTGAGTAGTTCTACCGCGTCGGTGAGGTCGACGACGCTACCCTGCTGTTCAAGCAAGGTCGGCAGGGGAGGGATGAGGTCGGTGGCAGGGATAGGAACAGCGGACCACTGCGCGGCGCGGCGTAGGCGGGCGCCGGGTTCGCCGACAGTCTCGGGTTCACCGAGGATCGTACCCAAGTGCAGGGTGTCTTCGATCCGAGTTACCACAAGATCTCCGGGCTTCATACGGGTGAGGAATGCGTGGTAATCGGTAGTCAATTCACCGCGCCGCTGGTAGTCGGCATTCTGGTATCCGGCATCGACGGCAGCGCGAACCTGTGCGTGCGTCGATTCTGCAGGGATCGCTCTGAGATAGGTAGCGGCAAGGGACACGAAACCCTCGTCTTCCCAGCGCTTGACGAGGGGTGCACCGCCCTCGGTTCCGGGTCGGACTAGCCAGGCGCGTTGCGCGTCGTCAGAAGTGGGTTGCCACTGTTCGAGGTAGGGGCTCGCATACCAGTCGATCTGATTGGTGGGGTCGGTGTCGAGGGCGCCGCGGATCGCGTGTAGGTCTTTGTCGATCGATTCTTCGTCGTTTCCGGACGCGCCGTCGATGGCGTGGACGTAGGAGTCTCGGATTGCTCGTTTGTGGGCTTTGGCCACAATGTGCTCGTAGTAGCCAGGCCAGGCGAGGTATTGCAAGGAGCATCGGATTCCGGCGCTGTCTTTGGGAGTAAGTCGCAGAGTGCGTCCGAACTCCCATGGATCGAGGAGAGCTGCGGTCCGTGTGGCTTCGGGCAGGGCGGTCCAAGTTTCAACCAGGCGACAAAGCCAGTTGAACTGGTGCCTACGTCCTGAGGTGAAGCCCTGCGCTCCATTGAAGACGTAGCCGTGATCGAGCGCGATGTTGAGTTTATCGGGGAGAGTGGCTGGCGGGTCGGCCCAAGACAGCACTGTGTTGACAAGGTTCCGCTTGGTGTCCGCCTTTAGGTTCCACAGTGGACCGCACTGAAGGTAGAGCAACTCGGCTGCCAACAGCACCGTGCCCCGCGGTGCTCCATCGAGTTGACGTTCGAGCTTGGCGAGGAAGGTGTTGTCGCTGACGTCCGGGTTGTCCTGGACCCTCCGGAGTATCTCTGCTGCGGCATTGGCGGTCCAGGTGCGGGTGGCACTGTCGAGGGGCGAAGGATCCCCGCGCAGACCTGCTCCGAGAATCTCCCATGCGGCGGTTTCGATTTCGGGATGTCCACCGGTCCCCCGCATCAGTGCCTCGGTCATCGTGCTCGCTCTCGTGGTACTGGCAGCAGTCTTTCACTTGACCGTAGTCGGGCGAGGACGTTGAGCGGTGGAGGCATACCGATGCACTAGCGGTGGCGACGGGAATCCTTGAGGACGCGTGGTGCGAAGGTTGACAAAATCAGTCCGCGGGGAGGAGACCGTGACGGTCTAGTGCGAAGAATGCCACACGTATGTGATCTTCGGTGAACATACGCTTCTTCCTGGGAGTCCACCGGTGGACGTGCTTGACAGCACTGTGCCAATCCTTGGCAGCGTCGCGGTTCTCGGTGGTGACCCAGTGCACGGTGGCGAGGAGTTCCATGCCGTACATGGACTCGAATCCGTCGACGATCTGTTGGACCTCTTCGACCCGTGCCGCGGTATCCGGATGATCGACCAGGACCCGGTTGGCTGCCTCGGCGGCGCCGGGCAGCGTACGAATGGGCTCGGCCTCGAGCACGCGCGAGCTGCCGTCGCCGAATCCGGTGAGGTAGTGGCCTTCGACCGTGTTGAGAACGTGCCGAAGATTGTCGGCGTACGGTCCGTACCGGTTCTTCGCGTATTTTAATTGCAGGGGTTCGCCGATTACTTGCAGGAAGTACATGAGCTTCTGCACCTCGAGCGGGGTGGCCCCGAGGGCGACCTGCGAGTACCGGCCGAGGACCGTCACCAAAGCGGCTCTGCCAACCGTCATGTTGGGTGCCTTAGTGGTGTTGGTCATCGACGCAGCACCAGGCGTAGAACCGGGTGCATAAATCCGCACGTCTAAGCCGGGTACGACAGTGAGTGCGGCCAAAATCCTCGGCTCGACTTCGCTCCAGTCGAGGCCGCCGTTACCGCAACCGAGAGGAGGCAGAGCGATCGAGGTGATGCCTCGGTCGGTGATCACCTTCGTCAGGTCGCTGAGGCCCGCGTCGATGTCACTGATCTTGGAGCCTGAACGCCAGTGCCCCTTGGTGGGGAAGTTGATGATGAACCGGGGGCCGTTGAGCGCCCCGGTCTCCCAGACATGCATTTGCCCGAGCCGCACCTCGCCGGCCTTGCATGCCTTCGCGTAAGCGGCGAACATCTCCGGGTACGCCTTGCGGAACTGCAGGGCGATGCCCTTGCCCATCACGCCGACCGTGTTCACGGTGTTCACCAGGGCATCGGCATCTGCTTGCAGCAGATTGCCGGTGGCGTTGGTGATCATGGCGGTGGGCTCCATCTCTCAAAAGTACGAGTCGGGACTGACATGAATAGGTGGAATGGCTATGCCCAGCGTATCGAGATCGGTCTGGACCCGTGCCTCGCGGGTTGAATCGTGGACAACGATCCCGGTGAATGCCTCCCACGGCACCTGTTCGAGTACGAGGCACTCGGCCATACGCCGCTCTACGCGATCGGGGTCCTCGTCGGTGTTCCTCCAGATTCGAAGCTTCATGACCTCCCAGTCGACTAGGTTGTCGAGTTCGGCAATGTCCTCCGAGTATTTGGTAACGGCGAGGGCAGCGTTCCGATCGGTGAACACAGGGGAGAGTCCGTGCTCGATGAGAATTTCGACCGTTGTCAGAAGATAAACCAGGTCGTACTCGTCACCGGTGAAGGTTGCTACGTTTCCGCAGTGAATGGCGAACATCATCGGGCTGCGTGACTTGAAGTAGAACGGCACGTAGTCCGAGACGGAGCCACCTCCAGGTGTAGTGACCATCCGCTCACGCCGGCGAGCCTTGATACCCGGGTTCCCCGCTTCCGTCGTGAGGAGTCCGGTTTTCTGTGCGTGGGTATCGCACAGCAGACCGTTCGTGGCGATCGTCGGCAGGTGATCGATGTGGGTGAAATGGCCGACGGAGGTCGGGATTGGGCGTGGCACGTTCAGCGATTCCTCAGGGGATGGCGACGGCCGAGGCTCGGCGCAGGGTCGAGGACGGACTGATAAGCGACGCCGGTGTCGGTGGCACGTTGCATGGCATCGAAGACCTCGAGGATCACACGCTTGGTGCGGTATTCGCCGTGAGCTTCCTCGTCCTTGCGGCGGACGATCGGGAAGGTGTCGAGGATGTAGTCGACATCGGCGCGAACCACGCCGTAGAGGCGAAAAAAGGCGGCATCGAGCTCGGCGCGGAGCAAGAAGCGGCGCTCCGGATCCCACACGAACGGTGCGCCGGTGTCGTCGAGGTCCTCTGCGAATGGCTGCATGTCCCAGTCCGTGTAGGTGAGTTCGAGGACTCGGAGAGTGATCCATTCGTCGTGGGATGACTCGGGATCCCAGGACGTGGGTATGCTCATCGCTTCTGGCGTAGGCACGGGAAGTTGCCTCATCGTGAAGAACTTGAGGTGTGTTCCTCCAACCTTCTGCCGAGCGCAAAAGTCGAACGCCAGGCTGTTCAGTGCTGCAACCAGACAAGGAGCTGAGGCTGACCCGGATTCGGGAAGCATGAGCAAGGTACCGCCCTCCGGAGAATCTCCGGAGCCCGTGATGGCGGCAATGGTCGTCCGGACGTCGGTCGCTCTGGCGATGTCGCGCCAGCCGAGAATCCAGTCACGGTCCCAGCGTTCAGCGAGAACGCTCTCGACCTGGTCCTCGCCGACCCAGTAGCGCGGTAGTCCGAAGTGATCGGGGTCGGACTTCTCGGTCCCGGTCATGTCACGGGCACGGCCACCCTCATACGTTGCCCACCGATGGTCGAACTGGTGGATCATTTTAGCCTCGTACAGCGGCAACATCCGTTCGGGTGCCTCGGTCATACTGCAACCTCCTGTATTTCGTGACGCGGGCCGCGACCCGGAGCTGGATCGAGGACGGTCCGGTAGGGCTCGCCGGTGTCGATGGCGTGCTGCAAGGCGTCGAAGACCTCGAGGACGACGCGCTTGGTGCGGTATTCGCCGAAGCGCGCCTCGTCCTTACCTCGCAGAATCGGGAAGGTGTCGAGGATGTAGCTGACGTCGTCGCGGGTGATGCCGTAGAGGTGGAAGAATGCTGAATCGAGTTCGGAACGGAGGCGGGTGCGGCGGTCTGTGTTCCATTCGAACAGTTCTTGGCCGCAGCCCAACGCCTCTATGTCTCGTGCTGTATATCCAAGCTCGGCCGAGCGGGCACTGAGCCACGTTGCGATCGACGCGTAAGCATCCCACCGTGATTCGGACTCAAACAGTGGCCGGCCCAGTGTGGGCAACTGCTTGAGGTACGAGTAGGTGATGTGGGTGCCTCCGACCTTCTGGCGCGTCACATAGTCATAGGCAAGCGAGCTCCACATCGCGCTGAGAAGCTCCGGGTGTGTCGCGAATGCCAGTGGCGCGGTGTGACCAACAGCCGTTAAGGGAATCGGGCTGCAGGTCAGGGTTCGCTCGTCGGTCGACCTGGCGATATCGCGGAAGGCGAGGAGCCAATTACGGTGGGAGCCGGGTAGTCGCCCGGTCATCTCGGATCCCTCGACCCAGTACCGCGGGAGAACAGCGAAGCTCGGGTCGTTCTTCTCCGCGTCGGTGACATCACGAATCGAGCCACCCTCGTACGTCGCCCAACGGTGGTCGTAGTGGTGCAGCATCTTGGCCTCATACACCGGAACCATTACCTCCCTGAGATTTCGGGGGGGTCTCGCGTATGAAGACATTGCCGTCCAGCTCCCAGCCGTCGGCTTCAAGCTCTGCGCGAGTGTGGAACAGATGCGAGTCGCTCGTCATGTTGAAGAGGCCCTGCATGAATGAGACACCCCACGGGTTGCCGTTCACTGGGTCGTTCTCGTTGATCAGCACAGGAACCCTGCGGTAGATGCCGAGAGTGATATCGGCGTCACGCCGGGTGCGGAAGATCGGAACCGTCCCAGTGTTCGGGTTGAGCAGTGTGATCTCTTCTGGGGTGAGCGGAAACTCGGATGTGTTGATGGCTTGCGGATCGTGCAGGAAGAACGCGAAGGACGCGGAATCCTCATGCTCGGCACGTCCTGCGAGCGTGAGTAGGCAGAACTTTTGTCGCGAGTCGACACCTTCAAAGATCTTTCCGCCAGCGGATGACTGGTTTTCGAAGTCGTACAGGGCGGCCAGTGAACGAGTCGTGATGAGGTCCTTGAAGAAGTATTGGGTTGTCGAGTCGGTCGCGATCCCGGTCGGCACGATGATGCCGGTCCGGCCGTGTGGGGCGGTGAGACTTCGGAAGAGTTCCGCGAATACCGGGTCCGTCTTGACGCGGCCGCGGCCCGTGAACGGGTAGCGGGCGGACGCTGACGCGAAGTGGCGAATGCAGTCGACGTGTCGTTTGTCGGATTCGTACTGCTCGTGCAGCACCGGATCGACCACTGCCAGTTTGGTGATCAGCGACTTTCGCTTCGCGCCGGACGCGTTGGCGATCTCGGGGTCGCGTCCTGCGAAGTACTCCTGCTCCTTGAGTTCGATGTGCTCCCACGGCGGGTTGCCCAGCATGCACGAGAACCCGCCCGTCCAGCCCTCCACGCCGACCTCCGCCTGTGCGTCGTCATGAAGGATCTCCGGAAACTCCAGGTCCCAGTGGAAGAACTGGTATTCGCCCGCGAGCCGGTCCACCTCGGCCCGGGTGGCGGCCGGGGCCTGACCGTCCTCCATCATGCGCAGCACCAGGTTGGTCGGCGGCTCGGGTGCATCTTCGGTCAGCGGCCACACGAATGCCGCGGCCCAGGCATCGGCCCGGCGTTTCTGCGAGACGAAGGCATCGGAGGATTCCAGTTCGCGCAGGGCGGCCGTCCGGGCGCGTTCGCCGTCGACGTCGTCGAGCGCGCCGACCAGTTCGCGGCGTTCCCGGCCGAGCCTCTCGACGTCGGATTCGCCGGTGCCAATGAACAGCGCGCCCTGACCGCCGAACGCGCCGCTCTCGGACTTGTTGCGCTTCTTGACCGCGGTCGCGATCTTCTTGTCGTCACCCTCGAGCGGCTTGAACGCGTCGTCGGGCACCCCGGCGGCGAGCAGTGCCGGGGTGGTGCCGAGCAGCGCGTTGCCGACCTTGATCCGGGCGTCCAAGAACCCGAGTGGCTTGCCGGGCTCCATAGCTTCGAGCCATAGCGACACCTTCGCGAGGTCGGCGGCCATCTCGTTGATGTCGACGCCGTAGATGCACTGGCCCACCACGTCGCGCAGCGCATGCCGGATGTCGGCCGGCGTCGGCTCGTCTTCACCGGAGCGCACCGCGGCGAGCCGCCGGGCGATACGCCGAGCCGAGGCGACCAGGAAGCCGCCCGACCCGCTGGCCGGATCGCAGACGGTGACCTTCAGCAGTCGCCGCTGCGCGTCCTCGGCGCTGTCGGCGTTCTCCACCGCGTCGTCGAGCAGCGGGTCCAGCGCGGTGTCGAGCAGCGCGGACACCAGGGCCGGCGGCGTGTAGTACGAGCCGGTGGTCTTGCGCTCGTTGCCGGAGACCTGCTCGAGGCCGAACGTGTGCTCGGCCAGGTCGACCCGCGGAATCAACTCCAGCAGCGACTCGTACACGCTGCCCAGCTCCTCGGCGCCGAGGTGCCGGTAGTCCACCGGCTGGATCCGCTGGCCCTTCACCGACACCCAGCCGAGCGCGCGGATCGCGGCGAGGAAGTCGGTGTTGGCGATCTCGACACCCAGGATCAGGTCGCGGAACGGTTGAGTCGGGATTTTGGGTTCGCGGGTGGACGGGTCGAACAGCCCGCCCAGGGCCGGCACGCCGATCTGGTGGACGCCCTCGTCGCCGAGGCCGCGCAGTACCAGCCGCATGGTCTGCCACAGGTCGGGGTGAGGCCCGCCCGCCCGCGAGCGGCTCAGGCGGCGAAGCCGGGCGGTGGAGAAGTACTGCCGGTATCGGGCCTCCGCGGCCGGACCGGCGGTGGGATCGAGGAGGCTGTCGCGGTCCTCGGCGACGAAACAGAACAGCAACCGGTAGACGGTCCGCAGCAGCGCCGTGTGGAACTGCCGGTCGGTGATCTCGCCGGACCGCAGCGCATCCACCAGCCAGCGGTTGTCGCGGTGTCGCAGGACGCCGGAACCTAGTGCCCCCAATGCGGTTTCGACACCGTCGCGCAGCAGGTTCAGGGCGCGAGTGCCCGCGTCCACGGCTTCGCCACGCCACGACTCGATCCAGCAGTCGGTGGGTGGGACGTCGGGCCCGCCACGCTTCTCGAGCCGGGAGACGTGAATCAGCTGCCACATCAACAGGAACTCCGCATAGAGTTCGCCGTCGAAGATGGTCTCGAGGTCGAACGCCAGGTACGCAGAGCCGGCCAGCGCGGTGGAATCGCGGAGCACCCGGAGCTGACGGCCGTTGCTGACGATCGCCCACAGGTACTCGTCTCGGCGGTTGAGGAATTCCTGCACCATCGACTGCGGTGCCCGGGCTGCGCCGCGCACACCGGGGTTGCGGCGGTCTAGGTCCACGCCGGGGCCGAGCAGATGCACAGGGATGTGACCCCAGAGGTGTGAGATCGGGTAGTCGGTGCCGTCGACGTCGTTGTCGGCCGGCATCAGCGGGACCTGGCCGTAGTCCAGCGTCCGCAGCAACGGCAATAGCCAGCGTTCGCGCGCCGGCCCGGTGCCCGCGGTGCCCGGTGTGCGGGATTCGTCCTCGGCCCGCCACGCCGCCCACGCGCCGCGCAGGTACGTCCATGCTCGCGAGGCAGCGTCGCGGGGTGTCTCGGTGCCGACAAGATGATACGAGGACGGGGTCAGGGACTGCTGGTCCGAGACCTCGCCGGACTGGATGCGTCCGAGCAGCGCGGGCGGCACCACGCCGCCGACGATGCGGACACCCTGGAAGGTGATGCTCACAGCGAGGCTCCTGCCGGACGGAAGACGTACACGCCGAGAATGTCGACGGGCAGTTGCGGCGTGACCGTGAGGCCACGCACCCCCAGTGCGCCGGCCCGATCGCCGCGGGCGCTGCGCCGCACGGCGAGGTGTGCCTCCCGCAGTTCGTCGGCGAGCGCGGTCGCCTGTTCCCCCAGAGCCGATTGCAGCCCGGGAAGCGCGGCGAGCACGGCCCTGACCACGTTGGTTGCCACTCCGAGGTCGATGTTGCCGCTCGGCCGGGCGCCCATCAGTGTGTCTACCTCGTCGCGGGCGAGCCACGCAGGGTTTGCCGGTGCTCCGGTGAAGGCCAGCACCCGGGCCTCCTCCGCGACGGACGTCTTCTCGCCGGTGCGACCGGGCATGGTCACGTGGGTGCGGAAGCGAACCAGCAGGGTGACGGTCGGCACCGTGATGTCGCTGCTGACGATGATGCCGCAGCGCCGGGCCGGGCGGGAGGCCTCTGGGAGCTGCGGGTCCAGCGCCGAGTTCAGCACGAAGTCCGCGAGCGCGGCGACCGAGCGGTCTGTGCGCTGCAGCACCGCGGCGCCGGGCGGTGCCGGATAGTCGGGCACGAACAGCTGTGTGTCCTTTGGTCCGCGCAGTGCGTCACGCAACCCGACAGGGGTCAATGTCAGGTCGGCAGAGAATCCGCGGGCGTCCGGTGTCAGCACCGCGCCCGTATCGGCGAGTGCCGCCCGGACGAAGCTGTCCACATCGTCGGGGGAGCCGAGACTGCGTCGCGCAGCGTCGACCGCCTGCTGAACCTCGTCCGGACGGATCGTGTTCTGCGCGAATCGGGTTCGGCTGCGGCTTTCGGATGCCGCGCTGCTGCGCCATTCTTCTTCGAGTTCGGCTGCCTTGCCTTCGAGTCCGAACCCGAGCTCGAGCTGCTCGCCTTGCTGGCCTCGCATCAGTACCCCTTCGAGCAGGGCGGCGAGCACCTGGTCGCTCTGCGGCGGGACCGGGACGCTAATGCCGAGATCGCGGCGGATCGCCTCATGCTTGCGCAGCAGCACGTCCAGGACGATGCCGTCGATTCCGTTGTCTTCGCCGTAGAGCAGTAGCGCCCGCACCACGTCTGCGGGCTGACCGAATCGGTCCACCCGACCCTCGCGTTGCTCGTGGCGGGTCGGATTCCACGCGAGATCGTAGTGAACCACCGCCTGGAAGTCATCCTGAAGGTTCACGCCCTCGGACAGGCAGTCGGTGGCTACGAGCACTTTTCGTCCGCCGGCGGCGCGCTCGGCCAGTGCGTCAACCCGCTGCGCGCGTTCCTCTGACGGCAGCTCACCGGTGACGATCTCCACCTCGACCTTTTTGAGCGCTGACCGCAAGTGGGCGGCCACGTAATGTGCGGTCGGAATGAAGCGGCAGAACACGATCGGCTCGAACCTGTCCTTGAGGAGATTGCGCACCTGCTTGGTGAGCAACTCCAGCTTCGTATCCTGGGCGGGGTCGGCTTCCAATGCCGCGGCGCGGTCCCGGAACGTGCGCAGAGTGCCGCGCTCGGTGGGGCGTTCCTGATCCTCCGCGGGTAGGGCGCCCGGCGCCAGGTCGGTGCCGTCGGCGGCGTCGTCCTCAACCTGGTCGAGCACCTCGAAGGCGCCGAGGCTGTCGGCCACGGACTCAGTGTCGGCCTCGGCCGCGGCGGCGCGGGTGCTGAGCGTGGCGGCCGCGGCAGCGGGGGAGGACGCCATCGAGCGCAACAGCGAGAGCGCCGACCACCAGCGCACGCGCTGTTCGAGCTTGGTTCCACTGCGATCCTGGACCCGTCCGCGCACGTAAGTGAGGACGTCGTGGAAGAGGGCGCGGTGCGAGGCGCTGAGTTGATAAGCCAGTTCCTGGGTTTCACGATCCCTCGGGAACCGCGTCTCCTCGCCCAGATAGTCGCGAATGTCGGCTCGGCGGCGCTGCACCATGTGCTCGGCGAGCAGCTTTCGGCCGGACTCGGCCGAAAGGTCGGCGACGTGCAGGGCGGGGTCCAGCAGGCCGATCAGGTTGCGGAAGGCGCCGTCGTTGCCGCTGTGCGGGGTGGCGGTGACCAGGATCAGGTGTCGGTCGGGGGTGTCCGCGAGATCGCGCACCAGCCGGTACCGCTGAGTGCGGCCCGCGCCACCGCGTCCGGTGTCGTCGGCGGCGACCCCGTGCGCCTCGTCGATGATGACCAGATCCGGTGCGCCGCGCAGGAAGTCGTTGCGTCGCCGCTCGGCCTTGATGAAGTCGGTGGAGACGATCGTGATCGGGTATCGCTCGAACAGTGACTGCCCGTACTCGAGTCCACGTTCGAGCCGCGCCACGGTGCCGGGGAGAACAAGCTGTGGGTCCATGCCGAACTTCTCGGACAGCTCGCGGCGCCACTGTTCAGCGAGGCTCGGCGGGCACAGCACTGCCAGTCGCTGCGCGCTGCCCTGCGCCAGCAGTTCTGCGGCCACAAGTCCGGCCTCAACTGTCTTGCCGATGCCGACGTCATCGGCGATTAGGAGTCGCACGGTGTCCTGGCGTAGCGCCAGTAGCAAAGGAACCAGCTGGTAAGGACGCGGCGAGACTGCCAGTCCCGCGAGAGACCGGAAGGGCCCCCCGCTGGACCGAAATCCTATCCGCAGAGCGTCTCGCAGCAGTCGTGCGCTTCGGTCATTGCCGAGATCGTCGGCATGCGGTGGGGCGAATGTGGCAGCGCGGACCTGTTCGACCTCAGGTAGCACCCCGGCGATGTCGTCCTCGCCGCCGCCGAGTGGCCGCAGCACCAGCATTTGCGCGTCGCTGTCAGGGAGCACCACCCAATCTCGGCCGCGGGCGTGACAAGGGAACCAACCGCGAACTGCGCAGCACTGGCGGCTGATGTCATCACGTGGCCTCTCCGAAGACGGCGGGATGGGAACCGACGGCAGCCGTCAGGTCCGCATCGACTGGAATCTCGATAACGTTCCAACCGCCGAATTGCAGCGCGACGGCGTCGCGAGCAGTTTCGCCCGGCTCATCGACCAGCACGGCGGTCGGGACCCCTGGCGTCGCAAACGCCATGTCGATCCTGATTCCTTCATGCTCAATATCAACATGTTCTGGAAGGCGAAGAACGTTGTTGTGCAACAAGGTCCAGAGTTTCGCTGCCCGCGTTCCAGACGGGGCAATCGAGGCCGTCAGTACTTGCGAGGTGCTCCCGACAGCAGGTGCGGTCTCTGCTCCGGCCAGCTCACGTAGCAAAGGGATGACGGCTCGGCGGTCAATCGATTCGTGATCTAGCTGGTTGCCATATGACAGAAGGCACCTATAGCAGCCTCGTACGCACGCGCCGTCGATATCCGCGCCGGTACTGGCATCTACGTGCATGATCTCGAGCGCCTTGCTGGCCGCCCGCGCGACGGCGTCAGAATCAGACTGCAGTCGGCGTAGCACTCCGGCGCCGCCCTCGGCTGCTTCGATGAGGAGTAGTCGACCGTGGTCATCGGGGTCGGGCAGCAGTTCGCTAACTAATTCCGAGTCTTCGAGTTCGAACGTGGTCTCGATCCCGCGTTCGAGTGCGTATTGCAGAGTGACTGCCTCCGACTCGGTGACCTTTCGAGACCAGCGCAGTACTGCGATGTTGCGGCGATCCTCTACGTAAGGGGTGACCTGCGCCTTGCGTTTGACGTCGTCGAAGCCGGCTTCCATTTCTTCGTCTGGATCCCCGGCCTCGTCGGATTGGTAGTCCTTCTCTGACAGCCAGCGTCCCTTGACCAGATCGAGGTAGAAACCGTGAATGTCCTTGTGTTTGCGGTTTCGACGGCCAAGGTTGGTCACCCGCACCTCGGCGGCATCTCCGTATTGGATACCCAGCAGTGCGACCCCTGAAGTGGTGGCTACCGTCGCATCGAATCGACCGTTGCTCGACCCCCGCGGTAGGAATCGGTATGTGGTGCGCAGTTCAAAGCCCACCCGGTTTCGTTCCTCCTCGTCGGCGCTAATCCGCTCGCGACGCCGTGTGATCACAGACTGCAGTTGCAGTAGTTCCTTCCACTCACCGATCAGTGGTTCTGCGCACGACTCGCACACATCAATTCCTGCTTGCACCGGATGGTGGTAGCCGCACGACTCACACACGCGCGCTGACGTACGGAGCACCTCTGTTCCGCCGTCGTCGTTGCTGCGCGGCAAACTGACTCGAGTTACCTGATAGCGCGCACCATCGTGGTAGATCAGTGCCCCAGGGCCAAATTCGCTGATTGCGAGAAACCGGGCGCGTTGCAGCCAACTGCCGTCGCCACCGCGCTGACCTGGGATGAATGCCGCCAACGGTAGCCGCGGGAAGGAATAGCCCGGTAAGAACCCTTCCGACGCCAGATATCGATACGTGTAGAAATCAGATTGGCCGTGTCCGTCGGACTGATTGAGCAGCAACTCAATTCGTTGCCGTGCCTCTCCCGAGCGGCGATCCGACTCTTCGCGTTCCTTGCGGGTGCGGGTCGAGTCGCTGGATTGCGCATATGCCGCGTCTCGTTCGTGGGTCGCGGTCTCGTACAGGGTGCGCCACCGGTTGAACGCGTTGTCGAACTCCGCGACTGCCGCATCAATCACTCTTCCTGCCCATGTCGAGTCCCACCACGCTGCAGCGGCCAGAGCCGGTTCAAGTGGGCCGAGCAGAGCAGCCGACCGGGTTTCGGCTCGGGCTCGTGCGAGCGGGTCACGGAGCACGTCCGTCAGTTGGGGCTCGACAGGGTAACCTTCGGCCGTCAGATCGAGCACTCCGGCGATTGACGAGCCGAGTCCCTGTTTGGTTGCGGTCAGTGCCTCAGCCAGCCACACTGCATGTACATGCGAACGGATCAGGTCCTCATTCGCGATGTCAAGACGCGGCGGAATTACCTGCCCGGAAACCATCAAGTTTGATCGTTCGAAGTAGTAACTGTCGTGGCTGTTGCCCGAAGCGCAGTAAGTCACTACCACTGCTGGCTGACCTGACCGGCCTGCCCGGCCGCTGCGTTGCGCGTAGTTGGCGGGTGTCGGCGGCACGTTGCGCATCGCAACGGCGTTGAGCGACGAGATATCGACGCCTAATTCCATTGTGGGGGAGCAGAATAGCAATGGAAGCTCACCGGAGCGAAACTGCTTTTCGCGCTCCTCGCGTTCGGTGGACCGCACCTGCGCAGTGTGTTCAAGTGCTTGCAAGCCTGCCAATTCCTGGCCGACTTCGCGGTAGAGTTCTCGGAATAATGGAACGACCCGAGGGCGGGTGTCGGCTTCATAACGTCGGCGCAGTGGATCTCGAGTACCGAACTCGCCCGAGCCGGCGCGTAGGAGCATTGTCGACGCCTTGAGACGGTAGCCACTCGCTCGACCGTCGGTCACTTTTGTGATCAGCCCCTTAGCTGCGAGCAGCTCGATCAGGGACACGATTATGTCGGACGCATCAGTCGTGCTGAGCGCAACCGTGTCCTTGTAGATCTGTCTTAGCCATTTGCCGAAGTTGCCGCGCCCCGTAAGGTTCAGCACGGACCGCGGTGCGCCCTTGCTGCCGGACTGCGGGACCACCAGCCCGATGATTGGATCGGGCTCTGTGGGAGACAGCGCCCACAGACCATCAAGGTGCTCGCGGCTGCGCCGGCGCAGTCCGTTGACGAACTCGATAGTCAGCGCCTCCGCGTCGATCGCCAGAACCCGACGGAACTCGTCGAGGAGCACCTCGATGATCTCTTGGCGCTGTCCGGGATCGATCAGCCGCAACATTGGATGCGCGTCGTCCCACAATTCCGCTCGTTCCGAAAGCGTCTGAGCCAGAGGGTAACTCACTAGCATAAGGCCGCTCTGCTCCAGATTAGGCAGCGTCACCCGCCAGCCGCGCTGCAGGTCCCTCAGCGTTCGGAACTCCACTACAGACTTTAGTGCGCGTTGAACCGGTCGCTGGTCGAGCGCATCGGGAACCTGTGCATACTCGTGAAACTCGAGGGTCAGACGGTCAGTGACTGCCTTTCCGAGATCCGACGGATCTAGGCCTCCATCACCGGCAGCGACGAGTGCCTGATACAGCGCCGTGCGGATTTGCACTACAAGTACGTAGTCGTTGAGATGCCCCGCCTGCAATGCCGCGTCCTGCCGATTGTCGACGAAGGTCAGGAGTTTGCGTGCATCACTATTTAGCTCCGACTCCGGCGCTGCCCGAAGCGCTCGGACCAGACTGGAAGCGATGATAGTCATCGCGCTGCTTCGGCCCTCCCTGTCCAGGGTGACTAGCTTGGTGAATTCGCTGCTGCGTAGGGCCTCATAGGAAACCCCGCATCGCAAGCAGAATCTCAGCGACGACGGGATCCACGCCGCGAGGCTGTACCCGCTCAATTCATGATCGGGGACACGAGCCTTCACTCCGACGCCATCCGCCGCGACGAACAACCGTTGCGGAACGTCCTTGACCCGGGTCTTCGTCACTGCGCTGCCTTGTGGCGTGACCTCGAGCCACGATGCGGGCAGGCGGCCCTCTGCGACCGGTTCAGTAGGCCATGGGTGATCTACGGAGACATACAGGTAGCCATCGTCGCGATCGGTTGGACGTAACTGGTGGCGGGCAGTGAAAGTGACTGCGCGGTCTCTGATCTCACGGCGAACCATCAGGTAGTCCTGCCCACATTCGCGGCAGAATGCCAGTGGATAGAGTCGTCGCTCCCGATCCGGGTGTGTCTTACTGGGCTCCAGAACAACCTGAAACTCGGTCTCCACCGCGCGTGTCGTCTCCGGCTCAACAGTGACAAACACCGAGCCGCCCTTAGAAAGGAACTGGTGTAGCCGGAACGCGAAGAGCGGCCGGTCAGTGTCGGGGTGCCGCGTTCTTGACCCCGCGAGAAGGGTCGCTCGGATAGCGGTATCAGCGCTACGTTTGTCGCGTCCTGTTGCTTCGGCGAGGCGCTGCGCGGCAGCAGAAATCGTGGACGGCGTCCGCCGCACGAGCCGCCCTGATCCGGCTTCCGTTGTTAGTCCGAAAGTGTCTTCGATCCAAGTGGTCAGCGGATCTGTTTGTAGTGCAGCATATCCGGTCCGTAGGGACGGATCGTCGTATTCGACGTCGCCGCGGCGGTCAACCGCGGCCGTGAGAGCAGTAGAAGTGGGAGCAGTTTCGATTGTTGCGCGCACCAGCGTCTCGGTCACAACGTGCTCGGGCCGGATTTCCGTTCCGAAGATCGTCGACGCAACCGCCGCTACATCTGCCTGCTGCTCGCTGATCGTACCTCCGCTCGACATTGTTGCTGACGTCCCCACGCATTGGAGTGTGGCATCTGCGTCCGCCGCATCGCGAACTCGTCGCACCAGCATCGCCACATCCGCACCCTGGCGGCCTCTGTAGGTATGCAGTTCGTCGAGGACGAGGAACTTTAATCCGCGTGCTGCGCGTACAAGGGACATTCGTTCGTCTGGCCGCGTGAGTACGAGCTCAAGCATGACGTAGTTGGTGAGCAGGATGTCTGGAGGGTCTGCGAGGATAGCGTCGCGCTCCTCGCGGGACTCTTGACCGGTGTAGCGCTTGAAAGTGACAGGCGGCCTTCCTCCGTAACCGTGTTCGAGGAATTTTTTCAACTCTTCCACTTGGCTGTTGGCAAGGGCATTCATCGGGTACACGACAATCGCCTGTACGCCTCGCCCGGTGCCGCGTCGCAGGACCTGGTCGACGATTGGGACGATATATGCCAAGGATTTGCCAGAACCGGTGCCGGTAGTCAATACATAGGAGGCACCTGTTCTTGCGATCTCCACGGCATCCCGCTGGTGTTGGTGCAGTGTAATGGGTTCGCGCCCCGCGTCGCTGTCCCCAGCTTTGATTCGGAAGATTCGTTCGCATTCCGAATGGAGCAAACCTGCTGCCACGAGTTCATCGATACGGCCCCCTGACGCGAAGGATGGGTTCAGGGCTACCCACGGCGCCGGCCACTGCGAGCCGTTCGCGCTCTGGGCAGCGACTACTGAGGAAACGCGAGCGTCTCGAATGTCGACGAAACCTTCGGTGAACTGGCGATAGTCACTGATTAGTCGCCGATGGATTTCGAAGGCATCCACACTGATCTCCTCAACGACCACGGAATAGTGAATCCACTGTAGTTGCACCGGTCAGCGAAGAGTGACACCTGGGGACGAACGGTGGCTCGAGTGGTGGTCAGAGCGAACATTTCAACCGTTCGGCGGCGCGGCAAACGGGGTGGCAATGGTTCAAAAAGTATTCCGAGCGAAGTTCACTGTCGCCGGCGACGACCCAGGACACGTGGTCGCAAGGATGCGTGCAGAGATGGACTAAGGGCGAACTAACTGGCAATCACCGACCCACTTGCGAACACATCGGCCGGCATCGGCCGGTGAAGATTCCAGGTGATCGAGATCGGACGCTCACCTTGATGGCTGACTAGGTCAACCCGACCTACGAAGATGAACGGCTCAGCACCAATGTCTCCGTTGGGCCGGTCACGGACGAAAAGCAAGACCTTGGCGTTCTCGCCGCTGGTTCCGAGCAGGCGTCGACCAAGCTTGGAGTCGACCGTTGTGTTGTTTGGCGACTCCCAGTGGAACGTGTCACGTGAGATCGGGAAGTCGCGATACATCGTGGTGGGACTGAACTGGCCTTCGTCTTTGTGAAGATTGACGAACAGTGCTCCGGTCGAACCGTCGTCTGTCCAGACGACACCCGTTGCTTGGCCATAAGCTTTGCGCGTCAACGAAGCCCATCCGATGGCGGCCAAGACCTCTTCGCGGCGGTAGTGCACATGGGTGAACAGCGGGAGATCGTTTGCATCCATTGGTTTCGGGACGTGCTTGATCTGATCGGTCGTCACGTCGAGGATCTGACCGATCTCGTCGCAGATGGCGGGGTTGGCTTGTAGGTGTCGGAGACCGGCGTCGTAGTCCGCGTGGTCGCTGCGGTCCGGCCACAGCAGGAAGAACAACATACGGGCGTACGCCTGCTCGCGGGACGACAGCTCGTCGTATCGGGGGCCGTTGGGCTGGGCATCTTTCGATACACCTTTGCGCGCTCCAGGTCGTCGACGTGCGTGACGATCCGAATCCGGTGCAGCATTGCTTCCTCGCCAGGGCCTGGCGCGGCGGTCGCAATGTGGGCGTCGCGCGCCAGGGCGGTCCAGGACTTGCCGACTGTTCCGCCGTAGACGTCGACGAGATCGTGACCGGAGTCGGTGAGGTACTCCTGCAGCGTGCGCGGCTTGTGAGACGCGATGCTGGCAACGAGGTCGGCGCGGCGGTTCAGGCGGATCGTCTGGCGGATGTTCTCAGTGATGATTTCCTGGGCGACCCTGTCGAGGACCAGGCGACTGCCGCCAGGGAGGAATGGGAAGTCTTCGCTGATCTCGTTCAGCAGACGCCCGCGACTCGAGCCGGTGAGTGCGCGAAACTTGTTTTCGAATCGAAACTCTCGTCGCTGCTGGCCGATGAAGTCGAGCACCGTCAACACGGCCTTGGTCTTGGTACGGCGAAGTCCGCGACCGAGCTGCTGGAGGAAGACAGTGGCGCTCTGCGTCGGCCTGAGAAGCAAGATGGTGTCGACGTCGGGGATGTCGAGGCCTTCGTTGAATACGTCGACGCCGAAGAGGCACTTAACGGTGCCGGCTCGTAGTTTCGCGAATGCGTCTGCCCGGTCGGTCGGGCTGGTCTCGGCGGACACAGCCAGCGACGGCAGCCCTTGTTGGGTGAACCTGGTCGCCATGTATTCCGCGTGGGCAATGGACACGCAGAAGCCGAGTGCGCGCATCGCGGTCGGGTCGCTGACCTTATCGCGCAGGGCTTGCAGTACAAGTCGAGTGCGGGCGTCATTGCCGGTATACAGGTTTGACAGGTCGCTGGACTGATAATTGCCCCGTGACCACGTGATCGGACGCAAGTCGGTGTTGTCGGCGACCCCGTAGTAGTGGAACGGGCACAGCAGGTCCTGTTCGAGGGCATCCCAGAGCCTTAGTTCGTACGCGATCCGGCCGTCGAACCACGAGAAAACGTCGCGCCCATCGGTGCGTTCGGGCGTGGCCGTCAGACCCAGTAGCTCTGCTGGTTCGAGGTGATCCAAAAGCCGCCTGTAAGTGGATGCTTCTGCGTGGTGGAACTCGTCGACCACGACCACGTCGAATTGCGTCGGGTCGATGCCGGCGAGCGTGTTCGAGTGCAGCGACTGGATACTGGCGAACACATGCTTCCACTGCGTGGGCCGCTGCCCACCCACGAACATTTCTCCGAAGGTCGCATCCGCGAGTACCTCTCGGTACATGCGCAGTGATTGCTCGAGGATCTCCTTGCGGTGCGCGACGAACAGCAGTGGAAGACGTGTGCCTGCGCGCTCGCATAGTCCGCGGTAGTCCAGGGCGGCGACGACAGTCTTGCCTGTTCCGGTTGCCGCGACTACGAGGTTGCGGTGGCGGTCGTGGACCTGCCGCTCCACATCGAGCGCCTCAAGAATGCGCTCCTGGTGCGGGTAGGGCCGGACGTCCAGTCCTGAGACTGTGAGTGTTTGTCGTCCTTGGGAGGTGCCACCGGCCTCGGCGAGGGCGCGATCGAGTAGGTCGGCGTCGGTGGACGGGTCGTAGTCCTTAAAAGCTGGATCGTTCCAGTACGTATCGAAGGTGGCTTCAAACTTGCGGGTCAGCGAGGGGGTGCTGACCCCGGAGATGCGAACGTTCCACTCGAGGCCGTCGACCATCGCCGAGTGCGACAGGTTCGAGCTTCCTACATACCCGGTGTCAAAACCACTGCGGCGGCGAAAGAGCCAGGCTTTGGCATGCAGTCGGGTGGAGCGGGTTTCGTAGCGCACCTTGACGTGCGCGCCGTATTTCGTCACCAAGGTGTCGAGAGCGCGGCGCTCGGTGGCACCGCAGTACGTCGTGGTGAGGACTCGCGGTTGCACACCGCGTTCGCGCAGTGCGCCGAGTTGTTGACCGAGGACAGATATTCCAGCGAACTTGATGAAGGCGCACAGCAGGTCGACGCTGTCTGCGCTGGCGAGTTCGTGAGCGATCTCGCCGGCCATGTTTGGCTCACCCTTGGTGTTGGTGAGCAGCGCAACCTCCGAGAGCGGTGTAGCTGGCCGTTGCAGCTTTGGCTCGTCCGCGTTGCGGAGGGCTACGAGTAGCTCGGGTCGGAGAACCTCGTCCGTCTCATCGAGCGACCCGAGGAGTTCGTTTGCCCGAGCAACTTGATCGGCCGGCTTCAGGGCGCTGAGGTGCCGGACGAGCGCATCGGCAAGGTGCCGACTCAAGACGACCGGGGTATCCCCGTCGCCGATATCGACGAAATCGGGAGCGAGTGACTGAGCGGCCAAATCTGCGTCGACCCGCCGAGTGTGGAGCAACTCGTAAATGCCGCGGGGGAGAGGTTCGTTCACCTTTGGAGTAGATCACGAGGTGCTGACGGCCTGTGACGTACTACTCGAGAATCCGCTTCGCGTCACAATGTCGGATAAGTCTGGGAGAGTGGCAATTCCGATCACGCGAAGGAGCACCGATGACAGAACCGGCCTCGGTCGTCGAACAATCCTTGACCGAGATCGTCTGGGAACTCCTGGACGCAGACTCGACTTTGGACGAGCACGTGAAGTACGCCGTGATCGCGGCGCTCGACAGCGACCACGCTCTACAGGAGCAAATCGACGGGACGGCGGCTCCTGTTGAACGGCCGGCGAGCGAGAACGCGGAGACAGTCGAACCGCTCGGTGCGTATCTGAAGTCGATCACTGTTGCGGGTTTTCGCGGTATCGGACCGCGGGCAACCCTCGCGGTGCCCCCGTACCCAGGCATCACCGTGATCAGTGGTCGAAACGGTTCAGGAAAGTCCAGCTTTGCCGAAGGCCTCGAGTTCGCGCTGACCGGGCAGAGCTACCGGTGGCGAAGTAAGCGCGCCAAGATGTGGGCAGACAGCTGGCGGAACCTGCACGAAGGCAAGCCGTGTGAGGTGCGAGTCGAGTTCGCGGTGCCGGGGTCGAAGACCACCACGATTGGAGTCGACTGGGCCGACACCGCTGAACTGAATGGCAGCGACACCTGGACGCAGGTGGCTGGTGCCAAGAAACAAGCCGGCACCAGCAGTCTGGGCTGGTCGAACGCGATCGACATCTATCGACCCCTACTGACTTACGACGAGATCGGCGGATTGCTCGACCAAGAACCGTCGAAGCTATATGACGCTTTGGCCACTCTTCTCGGGCTCGAAGAGATCCACGATGCGGAGCAGCGACTCGCGACGCTCCTGAGTGAACGCAAGCAACCACGGACTCAGGCCGCGAACGCCCTGAAAGACCTAAAGACACTCCTCGACACCTCGGATGATCCGCGCGGGGGTGAGGCAGCAAAACTCGTCAAGAAGCGGCCTGCAGATCTTGCGGCAATCACCAATCTGGTGAGCGGGGCAGACTCACCGCAGACTTTGACTCTGGCCGCGCTCCGTAAGATCGCGGAGATTTCGGTGCCGGACCTCGATGAAGTATCTGCCGCGACATCTTCGTTACGAGAGTGCGAATCTCGTCTGCTCGAGTTGGCGGATGAAGCACTGGCCACCGCTGAACAGCGATCAGCCCTCCTCCGACTGGCATTGACACTCAGGGAGACGGACAGCGACGAAAACTGCCCAGTCTGTGGTGTTGGAACACTTGATACAGCCTGGGAGGAACACACCCGGTCGTTCCTGATGGCCGAGGACGAACGGCTCAGTGCCTACCGGGCAGCGCACGACAACGTAAATCACGCGCGACAGACAGCACTCAGTTTGGTCGGCCATTTGGCCGACGCTCGACCAGTAGACGGGGTGTCGCTGCCGTCGCTGAGCGCGTATGCGGCTGCGGTCGCCACTGCGCGAGCGGTACCGGCCAACCCTGCAGGCCTTGCTGAGCACCTTGACGACGCGATGCTGCCAGTTGTCGATACGCTCGCGGAACTTCAGGCCGAAGCGGCGGCGGCTGTAGTCACCCTCGAAGATGCCTGGGCGCCGGTCGCAGCGAAGATCAGCGGTTGGTTGAGTTTGGAGGAGGCGGCTCGCAGTAGCGACGACACCGTTGCCCAATTAGAAGCAGCGAAGAAGTGGGTCACGACCAACGCTACTGTGCTTCGCAATCAGCGGATGCAGCCCATCGGCGACCGTGCTCGCGAGATTTGGTCGCAGCTTCGTCAAGAGAGCAACGTCGACATCAGTTCAATCACATTGCAAGGGCAGCGGACTCACCGCAAGGCGGTGCTCGAGGGAAGCGTCGACGGCAAGCCAGCGGCTGCGCTGACTGTAATGAGCCAGGGGGAGTTGCACGCGCTGGCGCTCGCGCTGTTCATTCCGCGCGCAGCCGCGCAGGCAAGCCCGTTCCGCTTCATCGTTCTCGACGACCCCATCCAGGCGATGGACCCGGCCAAGATCGATGGCTTCATCACCGTCCTACGTACTTTGGCGGAGACCCGGCAGGTGATCGTGTTCTCCCACGATGACCGTCTGGCAGCTTCCATCCGACAGCTGGGCGTACCCGCTCAGTTGCTGGAAGTCACTCGTGAAGCTGGCTCGGCGATCGCAGTCAAGACGGCAGATCACCCGGCCAAGCGGTACGCCAGCGATGCGTTCGCGCTGGTTGCTGACGACAACGTCGACGACGAGATCAAGCGGCGTGCAGCTCCGGGACTGTTCCGGCTTGCGGTGGAATCGGCGGCGCAGCAGGTGTTCTACGCGAAGCGCGCAGCCGCCGGTAAGCCGCACGAAGAGTCTGAATTGGACTGGGAGACCCACAAGAAGACGAATCAGCGGGTCGCCCTTGCTGTCCACGGAGATGCGACCGCGGACATCACTGCGTGGCGCTCGTATCGTCAGCATCGGTATCCCGCTCTGACGATTTGCAACAAGGGGTCGCATGGCAACATTCCAAATCTCACGAAAGACGACGTTCGGGATCTGCACAAGACCGTCGACGACATCCTCGGCGAGCAATGACTCCGACACCGGCAGTTCAGTTGCTGTGCGAATCTGAACGCATTCTTGATGGCGCAATTGGGCCCGGCTCAGGCAACTCGGCGAGATTGGCCGCTTTCGTTGCGCGCCAGGCTGTCGAGGCACTCGTTGACGAACGGCTGAAAGTCATTGGCGCCGAATGTTCAGGCGCCTCTATGAGATCCCGGCTGGCGGTACTCAAGTCGTTGGATGATCAAGAGCGGACCACTCAGATCGAGTTCGTGTGGAACCAGCTCAGTGCGTGCTGTCATCACCATGCGTATAAACTGGCGGCGACGAGTGGCGAGGTTCGGGACGTGTGCGCAGCGGTCACCGGACTCTTGGCGGAAGATGATCGAGCCATGTGATTCGATCTTCCTATGACACAAATCTGGGGCATCCACAATGACGTGTCCAGCCTCGATCTCGTCGATGGCCAGTTCGTCAGCATCGGATGGGATGAGATCGGTGACCTCAAGCAGATCGGGCCTGACCGGGCGGGAATCAAGAGTCAGTTGGCGGCCGCATACCCGGCGTCGAAGCCGGGAGCATTCCCAGTCTGGGCTGGGGTATTGCTGCGATTCGGCTACGAAATGGAGAGCGGTGACCTCGTCGTAGCGCCGAACAAGGCGGACAGCACGATCAACTTTGGCGAAGTAGTCGGCGACTACCAGTTCCTGCCGAACGAACCAACGCATCGTCATCGCCGGCCAGTCCGCTGGTTACGGACCGGTGTTCCGCGAGCTGTGTTCAGTCAGAAGGCTTTGTACGAGATCGGTTCCGCGCTGACTCTGTTTCGGGTGAAGAATCATGCTGCGGAATTCGAACGTTTTCTTGCATCCTCAGACGAAGCGGCATTTGCGGCCTCCGCACCACCGGCAGATTCGCCTGAAGACACAGAAGAGGCGGTCAAGTGGGCGGAGGAGGAGCCGAACGTAGACCGAATCGGGCGGTTTACTCGTGATTTTGTTGCTTCCAAGCTGCATAAAGCGCTGTCGCATGAGGAGTTCGAGCATTTCACCGCGGACCTCATGCGCACCCTTGGATACCAGGCACGAGTGACGCAGTACTCTGCGGATGGTGGTGTTGATGTTCTTGCCCACAAAGATCCGCTTGGACTCGAACCGCCGCTGATCAAGATCCAGTGCAAGCACATGGTCGCCACGATCGGCGCCCCGGATGTTCAACGTCTCGCTGGAACGCTTTCTCGTGGCGAGCTTGGCCTTTTCGTCAGCCTGGGTACGTACTCCAAAGATGCTCTCGCTCTGGAACGCAACCGCCTCGACCTAAGACTCATTGGCGGTGACGAGCTCATCGACCTATTCCTGGACTCGTATGCAGACCTTCCGCAGAAGTGGCGGGACAGAGTAGCGCTGAGGCAGGTGTACGTCGTGGAGACTGGCGCAGCGGGATGACTCCCAGGCTGGTCTAGCCAAGAAGACAAAACGCGAGTTAGAACCTTTGCTGCAGGACGGTTTTCGAGTGGCGAGTATCCCAGACGCCGGAAGGCCATTGGTCACTACCCGGCCAGCGCCGGTAGAACCACAATCGAACCGTCGAGGCTACGGGCGATGTCGATGGTTACGTCCGACGCCCGACCCGTGCCGTCAATTCCATCCCCCAGAGCGCGCAGCCGAGTTGAAGTACGCAGAAGTTTGTCAACATCTCCGGCTGAGAAGGCAAAGTCACGGATTCCGTGCGAGCGGTCCAACTCGAGTTGCGACAAGCCGATCCGCACGTCAGCGATACTGGCCTCTAGCGCTGTTACGCGCTGCTGATCGGATTTCAGTGTGCGCACGAAGCTGTCGAATGGATTGGCGGTGTCCATCTGGGCGTGCTCTACGGCCTGCAGAACGATGACCCGCTTCTTAAGCGAGATCGCGAGGTCTGCTAGTTCGAGGTGTGCGTAGAACTCGCCGCCGTCGACCCCAATCCCGGGGAATGCCTTCTGCAAAGGTGCTAACTCCACACGATCTTTCGCTTGCAGTGCGTCGAGCTCCTTCTGCCACTTAGTCAGGCGCTGTTCAGCATCAGCAAGGGCTGTGCTTATGGCGTGAACCGCGGAATCGAGGCCGAGCGACGCGCCTACGCGGCCCTGGTCAAGGAGGACTGCAGTGGCCTTGTCGATCGCGTCACGGCACCCATTCAGCGAACTCTTTTCCTTGTCGAGGGCATCGCTGTGCAACTTCTCTAGCAGAACAGTGATGTTCTCGATGGCTTGCTGTCGCTTGCGGTCGGCGTGCGCGCTGACGCCCACTGCAACCGCCATCATGACGAGCGGTGCCGCGACCGTAAGCGCGCCTGCGCCTCCGACAGCGAGCCCCGCCGTCGCGGCTGATCCGCCGGCGGCGCCAGCTGCCGCGGCCTTGCCTGCCACCGGGACGAATGTCGCGTGACCAGCTATGCCGGATGCCCCTATGAGCGCGCTGTGAACCCCGTCAACCGCCGCTTTCGATGCCATCGGCTTGATCATTCCGCTCCCCACCTGGGCCGCCACCTTCGCGGGAACCACCATTCGGTAGAGGGCCTCGCCGGCTAGCGCGCTCGACGCTGCCGGCGCCGAACCCGAGGTATCGCTGATCAACCGGGACAGGTGAGTAGCGAGTGGGCTGAGACTGTCGAGATGAATGCCCTTACTGCGGTCCAACTCCTTCGGAACTGGGTGAGCTTCCAAAGTTGCAATGGGCGTGTCGGCCATAACTGCCAATACAGTACGTATCTCGGCGAGTCGTTCGGGCGTCATGGACTGGCCATCTGTCAACGCGGGAACAGAAACGTCACGTGTCGCGAGTGTCCACACAGGCGCCAAGTGCTTGTCGTCGTTGACCATTGTCAGCCTTCTTCCACGTTTGTCAGCATTACGATATTGGACCCGTCGTCAATCTGCGGGTTTGCGGGGGTGAGTCTGCAGTGTGGGTTCTCAGTTCGGTCACCAACTGAACTGGCAAGCCTGGCAAACGTACGACGAAATGTCCGACCCAATCACGCACCCGCCGAGCTCAGTCCCATACGGTGGCGCACCGGGTGGGAATCCCATCATCAGCTTGAACGTCTGTCGCGCGCTGCACCGCGGACACGGCGGGCGATGACTGAACATCAACTCGTTGAATGTCGGCCCCGAGGGTTGGTGGAGGATGTCGTGGCAGGAAGGGCACACTGCCATCGATTTATGGAACGGCCAGTCCTTCGCATCGGGTTCTCGGTGAACCTGTAACCGTGGCCTGTACGGTGACTCATCATCACCGCCACAGGCGTTGCAACCCCAGAACCGCTGGGCCTGAATGACCTCCGACTCTCGAGGATCGAGACACCGGTGCGGCAAGGCCGTCCACGGGGTAGGGGATGCGACTTCCGCTGCGATGGCGCTGAGTACATCCGTTGCCGCTTGGGTTGAGAGTGTGCGCGGCTCGATTGCGAAGTGCCCGTCAAGCCGGCGTTCTAACGCTGCCATCGCGATGCCGTCCCAGATGTGTGGCTCAGCACTGCTGAAACCCCAGTTGTCATCATCCTCAATCCACAGAGTCCTGACGTCGAGCACAGCTGACTGACGGGCGTCGGCAACCAAGATCACCAGGTCACCGTCAGCTGTCCCGTCCGGAAACGAGTACCAGCTGTCGTCATCGTCGTGCGTTGTGCCGGGCGGCACCTCAGCGAGAACAACATGTACGGGACCTTTTGCTCTGTTGGTCACGGACCTACCTCACCCCGTCTAGCCGGCCCGACAGGACCACGAACCGTAGTGCGGCCCGCAGGCTCTTTGTGGTCGCTGCCCACGCCTTCTCTTCGTGTTCACACGCGGCCGCTTCCTCTTCGTCCTCGCGCTCGAGTGCGTCATAAATCGAACTCCGCCAGGAGAATCGCTGCTCCTCGCATACCTTGATGTAGTGAAGGATGGCATCGCGGTCGAAATCGCAGACCGCCGCTATCTCACGGGTTGTCAGCGGACCGACATCGTCGTCATCGAGCTGAAGCAGGCACATGAGCCCCGCCGGCAGCCCTTCGTCCGCGTCGGCGTCCTCGACCGGCGGTTGGGCCTCGGCCACAACAGCAGCCACATCAGCGGAGCCCTCAGTCAAGAAGTCGAACCATTTCGTCAGGGTTGACCGCAGCACCCCGTCGGTGAACACGGTTGCATCCATCCGAATCGATACCCGGATGTACGAATCGATGAGGACGAACTTAATATCGGGCCACTTGCGAGAGAATTCCATGATCGCTGCACTGGCGGCCGCCGAGTCATCCACATCGACAGCAAGATTCGTGAACATCTCGATGACGGGATCGTTCACGCCGACGCACAGCCACGACGTCTCGCCGTTGGCGGTGAAGATGATGTCGCCGTCATCGTCTTTCTTCGGCGCGCACCCAGTCATGCGTTCGAGGGCAGCATCGACGAGATCCTGAAGTTGCGACTGGCCGGTTGGCTGAAATCCCGTGTGCTGTATGGGCTCAGCAGGCTGCTCCTCGACCGTCAGGAGAAAGCTTGGGTGAAGCACCTGCCACAGTTCCCGCATCACACCGGTGGCGGCCAGGACCACGTGCTCGGCCTCGTCGCGACTGCACTCGACTATGCACTCGTCCTCGCAGATCGAATCCCACTCAAGCGCCATGAGTAGAGAGAGTTCGTCGTCGGACAGCTCGCGTCCCTGGCCGGGGATCGTGGGGCTGAGGTGGCACCGCACTTCGTCGTCGTCGGTGATAGTGAAAATCGTGGCCGTGCCGGCGCCGTGGACCTCGCTGTTCGGTGCTGTCACTCGCACCGACCCGCCGGCGTGCAGGCCCGTCAGGCAGGTTGTCAGCTCGTCACGAAACGCGGCCCATCCATCGGAAACGGAAGCATCGAAGTCGAAGATGTTGGACATGGTCACCCGCTCTCTCTTGTCCTGTCAAAGGAAGGGTAACGAGGGGGTCTGACATTTTCGTCCGCAATGTAAGCGGCTCGATCATGCGTTCGAAATCACATTCGTGTTCTTAGAAACCCCTGTCGCACAACGAAATTCAGTGTCCGAGGCCACCGCTACCTTTCGGTCCATTACTGACAGTCGACTTCCCGGCTGTCGACCAAGGAGAGATCGGATCAGTGATGGACACAAAGGATGATGCGGTAGCCAGGGCCACCGTGCCGGCGTTGACCGAGCGTGAGATCGAGGTTCTGCGGGCCTGGCTGATGTGTGACACCAAAGAGGCCGCGGGGCGTTTGTTGTACGTCTCGGCTGCGACGGTCAACACCCACATTTCGCGGATCCGAGGCAAGTACGAAGCTGCCGGTCGACCCGCTGGCACCAAAGCGACGCTCCTGGCGCGGGCGCTTCAGGACGGCCTAATCACCGTCGAGGAGCTGTGACTGCGGGGCGATCGATTGGCCGTTCGTCTCGTAGAGACTAGGACCGTTACGATCGTCCAGCATCCTCAACAGCGGCCAGCAGGCCGCCGAAGCCTGTCTCAACTGGCTGGACGCGACTTCGCAGGCTGGCCAACGTGATGGTCTTCTGTTCGCCAATCGCTGCGTTGATGTGGGTGGTCGACGCGACGTAGAAGGTCCACTGGTCTACGTCGAGGGGGTCGGCCACGGCTCGATCTGCGGTGGCGAACAGACAGAATACGTAGACATCTGCAGAACGTTCGCGGACTTCGGCGTAAGAGTTGGTTTCGGCGAACCACGCCGTCGCCGGACCGACAGCGAACTTGATTGCCGAGGTCGACTTCTGTTGCCACGACTGCAGATACGCGGACGACTTCACCTCGATGCGCAGACCGCTTCCCGTCAGAAGGTCGAACGCATCCCATTCGCGTCTGACCGTTCCGTCGGTGCAGCCCAGGGCAATTCCCACGATGTACTCAGCGAGCAGGCCGCGTGTGGTGTTACTCAACAGGTCTGACTCTGACCATGCCCAGAAATCTGCGAGGTCGCGACCCAGAGTCTCAGTGCCCTTGCGCAATGGTGAAGAAGGATCTCGTCGCCGTGCTGGCTGGTACTCACTCATCGATAGTCACCTGCCTTCAGTCTTGACCCGTCTAAGGGGGCAGTCCACCGGACCTCGTCAGATGCGGTCGTCCATCCGAAGTCTGGGCCCAGGTATTCGAACTCGCGCGTTCGCAGCCACGTCGGGGTGCCAGCGGGTTGCGTGGAGTACATGCCGCGGGCCGCTGACGCAGTTCTGTCGAACTGGCTGGGCCAGTCGATCGACGCGGCCAACGTCTCGAGCACCGTTCGACCTCGCCCCAGGGCGGTCGTGACGTGAACCGGAGCCGGGAGAAGGTTCGACTTGTCGCTGTTGCATTGCGTGCAAGCCAGAACGAGATTGCTGAGTCCGTCGATGCCGACTCGCGACCATGGCAGTACATGGTCAACATGGCAGCCGGCTCCAACCCTTACGCCGCAGTAGAAGCACGTGGCGCCGAATTTCTTCATCAACACTTCTCTTACTCGGGAGAGCGAGACGCGATCCATACCGAAGAGATGCGCCGCCAGGTCCGGAGCATCCTCTTTCAAGAACGCGTTGTGCCTGCGGACATCTCCGACCCACGCGATCTGAAGAGCAGGCTTCAGTAGTGAGCAGAGCCGCGCTAATGCGAAACCGACCCCTGGATAGAGTTCAATGACGTTGCCGCGTCTCGCAATGGATGCCAACGAGGTCCTGTCAAACATCCAGCTGTCGTCGTACAGGAAGCATGTATGCGTCTCTGCTTTGGTCAGCCGTTGCAACCGGGGGAGAGGTTGTTGCACCAGCGTGAGTTTTACCTCGTTGCGCAGTTCCCGGAATGGTTCGGGGTTGCGACGCTTGCAGACGTCAAGAGCCACCTCGCCGACGGCCGATGCCCGCTTGAACTTCCGCACGGCGTCCGGAATGCGAGCCTTCGGCTGGGAGGACTGCTTGAGGTCGTGTCCATCAAGAGGGCGAACTTGCCGCCAATAGAGGCCAATTACACGCTCCGCAAGGTCATCGAGATCGACTGAAACGGCCGCGTCTTGATCTCTTGGGGTGTTCTCTACGGCGTAATCGAGAAGTGCGAGCAGAGTAGCGAGCTTGTACGTAGCGGTACGGCGGCCGCCCTCGAGCACGCTCATGAGCTGCTGGCCGAGGGCCAACGGGTCTCGAACGTCGAGGTTGTGCATACCTCGACGGTAGTGCACCGGGGGTGCGTGGGAACGGTGTCGAGAACTGGATGCGGAACCGGAAAATCAACGGTTTTCAACGCGAAGAGTCGGTAGCGTTGACGGCCATGTCAGAGCACGAGTTCCACGCGCAGTACTTCGCTGCGCCCGTCCATCGCCGGGACGAAGTACTCACCAAGCCGTACCCAGTTCCCGCGCAGCCCGGAGTTTACGGATGGTGGTTCAAGACCATCCCCGCCGACATGGACACAGCGAAGTGCGTCCGCCGAGACGACGGTTTGGTCTTGTTGTACATAGGGATCAGTCCGAGCAAGCCGTCCGCCACTGGGATTGCTAGCAAACAGAACATCAGGCGGCGGATCAAACTCCATTACGCAGGTAACGCATCTGTGTCGACACTGCGAAAGTCTCTTGGGTGCCTGCTGTCTCAGGAACTCGGTATCGAACTCCGCCGAACCGGCGCTAGTGGGCGATGTACGTTCGCCGCCGGTGAAGCGCGCTTGTCGGAGTGGATGGCACACAACGCCCTGGTTTCATGGATTACGCACCCGCGACCCTGGATGTTGGAGGACGAACTGATCGAAACCCTCGTTCTGCCGCTGAACATCGACGGCGCGCACAACGCGTTTACCCCTGTTCTGCGGCAAGCGCGCAGATCGGCCATGGCGAGAGCGAGAGAGCTGCCGCCGCTACCTTGAGGCTGCGAACCAATCGCGACTTGTCTACCGGGACATCGCGGAAACCGTCACGGCGTCGCAAGAGTTGAATCACTCAGTGCGCGGCCGCATCCTTCTTCTTCCGCTTCGGAACCACATGCATGATCGCCACGATGATCGCACCAACAATGAGTCCGATGATCGCAGAAGCAGCGGTACCAAGCACCCACGACAGCACACCACCGAACCAACCGTGGACCAGTTCTTCACCCCAGTGTTCGAGGTGATGAAGTTGATCTGCCGGCCAATGGAAACCGGCCTCGCCGATGTTGATCAGCAGGATGTGTCCGCCCACCCACAGCATCGCGGCGATACCGACGACGGTCAGGATGCTCATCAGCTTGGGCATCGCTGAGACGAGCCCTCGTCCGACCTTCTGGCTCACCGTGGAGTCGCGTTTGGCCAGCGCAAGGCCGAGGTCGTCCATCTTCACGATCAGGGCCACCACACCGTAGACGAGCGCGGTGATGAGGAACGCCACGGCGATGAGCACCATCAGGCGGGTCACGAAGGGCTCGTCTTCTACCGACGCCAGTGAGATGATCATGATCTCCGCCGACAGGATCAGGTCGGTGCGGATGGCGCCGCTGACCATCGTCTTCTCGAAGTCGGGACCACGCTCGCTGGGTTCCACCACCTCTTCGTGGTGTCCGGCAAACGCCTCGTAGACCTTCTCGGCCCCCTCGTAGCAGAGGAACGCGCCGCCGACGATCAGCAGATACGGCAGCGCCCCGGGAAGGAACTGGCTGAGGATCATGGCCACCGGAGGATGATCAGCAGCTTGTTGCGGATCGACCCGAGCGCGATCTTGCGGATGATCGGCAGCTCGCGGTCGGGGGTGAAGCCGTGCACGTAGCGGGGAGTCACCGCGGTGTCGTCCACCACCACGCCCGTCGCCTTCACGCTCGCCTTGCCGGCAGCGGCCGCGACGTCGTCGAGAGTCGCCGCGGCAGCCTTCGTGATCGCAGCGACGTCATCGAGTAGAGCTACGAGACCACCAGCCATTGCAGACGCCTCCTCAGGTCATCGGTTCAGTTGAGAACAATACGTCGTGGCCGGACCCAGTTCTGTCCGAAGACGCAGGTGACCCCGCGCCGCTCGTCAGAACGTCGACCGCGATGCCTCACCGCACGGAGTCTGCTTTCCCTGAGGCGGTCCATCACGGCCCGATGCCACATGCTGCTGTACCCCAGCTCACCGATGTGAAACGGACATGCGCTGGTGCCTGTGAACAGCTGCTTCGCGGTCACCCGAATGACGCGTCCGCAGTTGAGGTCAGTGGCCGCCCTTCGCGAACTCGTTGATCAACGACCGGGCGGTGACGATCCCTGACTCGATGGCCCCGTCCACCACCACGCCGTTCCAGCCGCGAGCGAAGTCGGCGCCGGCGAATCTCAGCCGCGAGTCGCTCGAGAGAAAGTTGCTCCATCCATCGAAGAACTGTCCCGACCGCAACGTCGCCCAGGTCTGACCCGACCACTTGTCCGCCACCCAGTCGTGGCCTCCGCAGTCGAGCACTTTTAGATCGTCGCGCCACACGTTGATGGCCTTCTGCGCCGAGTCCACGTCCTGGAGGTCGATGGCGTTGTGGTCGGATCCGAAGCCCACCAGGATGGTGGTGTCCTCGTCATCGAGAAAGTACTCGCTGCGCAGAAGCGAGATCGGGTTATCGCCGGGCGCGCCCGCGATGATCGAATGCCGTCCGGCCACCTTGATCCAGATCTTGAACCCCACCGAGTTGGTGCCCTCGTCGATCACCTTCTGCTGACCGGTCGACAGCGGCGGATCGAACTCGATGTTCGAGAGGGCGCCGATGGGCGCGGTGACGATCACCGCGTCGGCACGTTCGATGGTTCCGTTCGCCAGCTCGACTTCCACGGCTGTTGGTGAATGGGTGATGCGGTGGACGGGGGTGTCGAGCAGGATGTCCCCGCGCACGTCGGCGGCAATGGACTCGTAGAGCCCCCGCATGCCGTCGACGAGCTTGAACCGCAGCGTCTGCTCATCCATCAGCGAGCTCCGGTGATCGCTCAGCGCAGCCCAGTGTTTGGCCATCAGCGGCGACGCGGTGGCCGTCGAGCCCTGATATCCGGCCGACCAGTACGCATCGGCGATGTCGATCTCCGCCTTGCTGAAGTCGCCATCGCGCAGACAGTCGAGCACGCTGCCGCTGTCGGCGCGCAGGAATCGCTCCCGCACCTCCGGATCGGTATCGGGGTCGTCGAGTATGCCCAGCGGCTCATGCGGATTCGGGAAGAACTCCCGCGAACCCTCGAAGATCCTCTCCTGCACGCGGGTCAGTGCGGTGTCGAGGTCGTGCTCGGTGCCGTGATGAACGGTTCCGTCGCTCACCCAGTAGGCATCGTCGATGTCGGGGCTCGGGTAGATCTTCTGCCCGTACCGCGTGATCTCGGTCCACACAAACGGCTGCATCCAGTGCACCCACGTTGCGCCCATCTCCAGGGTGTGCCCGCCCAGGCGCTTGTCGGTCCAGGCGCGCCCACCGATGCGGGCCCGGGCTTCGAGAATCTTCACGGTGTGTCCAGCAGCTTCGAGTTCGCGGGCGGCGATCAAGCCGGAGAATCCCGCTCCGACGATGAGAATGGAGCGTTTGGTCGGGGACATACGTCCTCCTGTCGTGTCAGGTGTCAACGGTCGAGAATTACGGAGCAGTGGGGGTGAGCTCGCCGTCGCGGTCTCGCGAGCGGATCACGAAGTGCCCGACCACCGATGCCACGATGAACGTGGCGGCGATGATCGCGAGGAACACGTTTGCCAAGACCTGCGAGCCGCCGATCAGGGTGGTGAAGTTCGCGATGACGAGCGCTGTAATGGCGCACAGGCCGAGGCCGCCGAGTGCCGGAGCGATCTTGGTGTGCCACAACCGGTTGTCGACATCGGAGCGGGCGAAGAAGATCACGATGGCAATGCTGGTGAGCACCATGACAACCAGCATCGCGACCGTCGCGACGCCCGCCATCCAGGTGAACAGCTCGAGCACCGGGTCGGCTCCGGCCAACGCGAAGATCCCGACGAGGATGAACGCGCTCGCGGTCTGCACGAGGGAACCGACGTGGGGTGAACCGTGCCGGGCGTGCACCGCCGACAGTCCGCGCGGGGCGAAACCGCTGCGCGACAATGCATGTGAGTACCGTGAGATCGCATTGTGGAAGGCGAGCAGTGCGGCGAACAGGCTCGTCACCAACATGACCATCATGACGTCGGAAGTCACGCTGCCGAGGTACTCCGTGGTGGCGATGAAGGTCGGATCGGCGGTGTTCTCCAGCGCGACGGCCTGCACGTTGTCGGATCCGAAGGCCAGCACGATCGCCCAACTGGCCACCGCATACAGAACGCCGATGGTGATCACAGCGACGTACGTGGCGATCGGCACCGTTCGGCGCGGATTCTTCGTCTCCTCGCCGTAGATGGCTGTCGCCTCAAAGCCGATGAATGAACCGATGGCAAACATCAATGCGATGCCTGGCGAGCCCTCCATGAAACTCGAAGGCTGAAGGACGATACGTCGATACCCTCGGCGCCGCCCTGCCCGAGAATCGACGCCGACAACACGACGATGAGCGCGATCTCGGCAATCAGCAGAACGCCGAGCACCTTTGCGCCCAGGTTGATGCTTCGGTAGCCGAGCACGGCGACCAGTGCCATCAGCGCGAACGCCCACACCCACCACGGCAGGTCCGGACCGCCGAACCGTTCCATGACGGCGTCCACCGTGGAGGCAGCCAGACCGTAGATCGCGGCCTGGATGGTGGTGTAGGCGAGCAGGGCAAGCGCTGCCGCGCCGAGGCCGGGGGAGCGGCCCAGCCCCTTGGTGACGTAGGCGTAGAAGGCGCCCGTTTCGGTGACCGAGCTGCTCATCGTTGCGTATCCGACGCTGAAGACCAGGAGGACCGCGGCTGCGACGATGTAGGTCAGGGGAGCGCCGGCACCGTTACCCAGCGCGATCATGACGGGGAGTGAACCCGCCACGGCGGTGAGAGGTGCCGCGGCCGCGATGACCAAGAAGACGATCCCGGACACCCCGATGGATCCGCGAAGTCTGTGGGTAGGAGCAGAAGTCGACTGCGAGACTGCTTGTTCGACCATGATGGACCTTTCTCTGGCGCCCCGCGGGATGCTGATAGCACCGGTGCTGATGGGCTGTAATTCTACGAGTGTAGAATCATGATGTGACGAACGCTACACCGCGTTTGCGTGTTGTGCAGGGTTGTCGGGGTGCAGGAATCTTTACTGCGATGTCCACGGCGGGCATGGAGCAGTGGAGGCGATTGATACTGTCGCACCGTCGAATGAAGGAGTGCGGGTGCCGAAGCTGGTGGACCACGTCGAGAGGCGTCGAGCGATCATTGCCGCCGCGTGGCGGATCATTGCCGACCGCGGAATCGACGGCATCAACATGCGCGACCTCGCCACCGAGGCCGGATACACGAACGGCGCTCTGAGTCACTACTTTTCGGGCAAAGACGAGATCCTCCGCACGGCCTTCGACTACGTCATCGAATCGACCAACGAGCGGATCAAGCGGTCGATTGATCGCCGAAGCGGTCGGAAGGCACTGCGCCGCATGTGCTTCGAGATCATGCCCCTGACCGACGAGGCAAAACTGGAAGCGCGCATCGCGGTCTCCCTGTGGCAACGGGCAATCACCGACCCTCAGATGGTAGCGGTCAACAACACTGCGGTGGCCGCCTGGAAGGTCCGGCTCGCCGAGTTGTGGCGGGAGGCCATCACCGCCGGCGACTTGCCCGACCGCGACGTCGAGGTCGGGGTCGAGGCTCTGATGACCATGATGATCGGTCTGCAGGTCACTGCGGCTCTGGGCCCCGACGGGCTGACACGCAAGGCGCAACTGGCGATGCTCGACTCCGTCCTGGGCGGATAGCCGTAGAGACGAACTGGAATCGCGATGGTGGCAGTCGAGGTAACCCGCCACCATCGCGAGGTTCACACGATGACCGTGATCGTCTTGGGTTCGGTGTACGAGAGGATGCCCTCGTAGCCCAATTCGCGTCCCACTCCACTGGCTTTGACTCCGCCCCAGGGGAGTTGGGGAGCCAGCGGTGACCATCCGTTGACACCGATCGCGCCGGCGTCGATTCGCGCTGAAATGCTGTGCGCGCGAGTGACATCGCTGGTCCATACGGTGGCCGACAGTCCGTACTGGTTGTCGTTGGCCATGGCGACGGCCTCCTCGTCGGAATCGAACGGGATCACGACGCCCACCGGCCCGAAGATCTCCTCGCGGGCAACGGACATCTCGTTGTTGCCGGCCATCACGGTCGGGGTGACGAAGAAGCCAGGTCCGTCCGGTGCAGTGCCACCGGTGATGACGTCGGCGCCTTCGTCCGCGCCCTTGCGCATGTAGCCGAGCACCCGGTCGCGCTGGCGTGCGTTCACCAACGGCCCCATGGTGGTGGCCGAATCGAATGGATCACCAACGTTCTGCGCCTCCGCGGCTCCCTTCAAGCCTTCGAGCACCGCCTCGTACACCTTGCGGTGAGCGATGATTCGTGTGCCCGCGGCGCAGACCTCGCCCTGGTTGAAGAACAGGCCCATCGCCGACCCCTGAATCGCCGCTTCGAGATTGGCATCGTCGAAGATGATCTGAGGTGCTTTGCCGCCGAGCTCGAGCGCCGTGCGTTTAAAGTTCACGGCCGAGTTCTGCAGGATGCTCCTGCCCACCTCGGTGGAACCGGTGAAGGAGATCTTCTGGATGCGGGGATGTCGGGCAAGGGCCTCGCCGGCGACCTTGCCCGCGCCGGTCAGCACGTTGACGGTGCCTGGAGGGAAGCCGGCTTCGTCGATGAGTTCAGCCAACCGGAGGATCGACAACGACGCGTCTTCGGATGGCTTGATGATGACGGCGTTGCCGCAGGCCAGCGCGGGAGCGAGCTTCCAACCCAGGATCATCAGCGGTGCGTTCCACGGCACGATGGCCGCGACCACACCGAGCGGATCGCGGCGCGTGTAGGCATGTGTGGGTACCGGCCCACCGAGGTAGCCGTCGGTGGCGATCAGCTCACCGTTGATCTTGTCGGCCCACCCGGCGTAATAGCGAAGCGTGGCCACGAAATTGGGGATCATCAGTGCCGCGCCCATGCCGACCGGCCGGCCCATGTCCAGCGACTCCAACGCAGCCAGTTGGTCGAGATCACGCTCGACCAGGTCGGCCAGCTTGTGCAGCATCGCCCCCTTGCGCGAAGGCGCGAGCGCACCCCAGTCGCCGCGGTAGGCAGCGGTCGCCGCGGCCACCGCAGCGTCTACATCGCCGGGGCCGGCAGCGGCGAGTGCGGCCAGTGGTCGCCCGGTTGCGGGGTTCAGGGTGGTGAAGGTGTCGTCGGCGTCTCGCCATTCCCCGCCGATGAACAGGCCGGTGTGCAGGTCCGAAATATCGATCATGGTCGAGGTGCTCCTGAGGCTGAGGGCGCTGTAGTTCTACGTGTGTAGAACCATCGGGTGTGACGTACGCTACTCCTCGATCGGTCCCTCGGGAAGATGTGTGGTGTGAAGGAATCTTTACCTGGGGGTGTGGGGGTGTCGGTGTTCGCTCGGGGTTCTGGTGGGTGCGCGGTCTGTAGGGCGCGGGGGCTCGGGTTTGGTGAGCGGGTCGGGACGGCCACTCGGAGTTCTGGTGCTTGCGCGGTCTGTGGCGCGAGCGTCGTTGGGTTCTGCGAGCGGGGTCGGGGGGGTGGCTCGGGTTTCTGGTGGATGCTCGCTCTGTAGTGGGAGCGGCTCCGTGTTTTGCGCGCGCGATGCGCAGGCCGCTCGGGGTACCGGCCGACGCTGGGTCTGTAGCGCGAGCGGCTCCGGGGTTGGCGCGCGAGATTCGGGGTTGAGATCCACTGACGACCTGAAACACATTGTCCAGAAACAAATGTGCCACTACCTCTTGCCAACCCACACTCCGAGTGTCACTCTGGGAAACATGACTACAGGAAAGGCGGATCCCGCCACCGTCGCGTGAGCGCCGCATACGTGCCCTCGGTTCTTGACCGCCGAGCGCCTCTTGACCATCATTCTCAGTTCGATCTTGAACATCAACGCACCATCGCTGACATTCATGCAGCGTGGCTCGCGCACGCTCTGACTACCGGGCCCAGCGATAGGGTTTCTGCGGAAGCCGCTGTGGCACAGCTATATCGACTGGCAGACCGCCCGGAACCTGAGTTCGTATGGGTGTCATCACCGCCCGCGGGCGCCGACTTGATCATCGCCGACGGACTCGCGTCGTCGGTGCCAATCGTTCACGGCATGCGTCAGTCCGCACATTCCGATGTGGCAGCAGTGATCACCAGGTCGAAAGGACGGATGACGGCGCGAATCGATCCACACCGTCGCGTTCGCCGATTTGGGTGGTGGCAGGCCCCGGTTCCGCCGCCGGATCCCAATCCGGCGCCGAGGGCAAGAGCGCGCCGGGAGATCCGGGATTCGTTGCACACCAGTATTTCTGATGGAATAGCCGCCGCGATCCGTTCCCTTACTCCGCCGATCGCCGGATACGTCACCTGGTATGGGCAACACGAAGTTCCTTGGATCGCGCACTGCGTCGCCGGGCCGCAGTTGGGTCTGACCAGGTATGCGCCGGAAGACGTCGAGATCCTGGACATCCACTGTGCGTTGGCGGAAGCGACAGGATGGTGGTGGCCATTCGACAACGTCTGCGTCATGGCTGAACGGCCCACAGCTTTGCACACCGAACCCACCCCAGATGCGCAATTTGGCCAACGTCGCCTGCATCACGACCATGAACCGGCGATGCAATTCGCCGATCGGAAAGCACTTTACGTGCTCCATGGCACTGTCGTTCCCGAATGGGTGATGCATGATCCGACCGTCGAACGTATCGCTCGCGAACGCAATGTAGAAGTCCGTCGGTGCGCGATCGAGCGCCTCGGCTGGGACGTCTACATCTCGGAGGCTGGTATGACGCTGATCGATCAGGCCGATGATCCCGGGAACTCTGATGGCACTCTGTCGCTCTACGCAACTCCGCCCACCGTGCGCCGGAATGGACGAATACTGCTCGTCCTCAATGGTTCACGGGAACGGGACGGGACTCGTCGACGCTACGGGTTGCCAGTACCGGACGGAATGTCTTCCGCCCTCGACGCCGCTGGCTGGACCTACGGCATCAGCGGCGACGACTACTCACGTCTCGTTCGCCGGACCTGACAAACAACTACCAACAACAACCCAAGGAAATCACATGAACTCCACCATGACCCTGTCCGATCTCACCGCGCTCTCAGGCCTCGAGGTGTTCGACTACCTCGACACCGAGATGTCGATTCCCATCGTCGACGGACTGCAGGCGCAGGGCGACCTCATCGTCACCCCCGCCGACATCTTGCCGATGGTCACTTCGTACCCGAATGCACGTCCCGAACCGGTGCCACAGGCGGGAATTGAACTGCTACGCAGCGCAGCCGGAGGAAATCCACACAGCCTCGTCTCGGAGGCCGGCAACTGCACGTGGACGGCGGGTGTAATCGATCCGAGAGGTCTGGCACTCGGTATCCTCGACACCCACGTGGTTGCGTACCTGATTCATCCCGAGCACGGCGCCACGGGCATCGCACCTGGTCGCTATGTGATCGGGCGTCAGCAGGAGTTCGATACAACCATTCGTCGAACACCGCCGGCCTGGACGAACGATTCGCTCTGGGGGAGTGGGCGACTCGTCGCAGACTAACGCCCGGTATGTGAGATGCCCGCGGAATACCGACAAACTTGATCCGCGGGCCGTCTCGAGGGCGCCTGATCTCGAACAAGTAGGTGCCGCCGGCAGAACCACCGCCATACGACGGTGGTTCTGTCGGCAATGGCCTACTCGTCGTCTGCGTCACCTGAGCAACTTGCAGTCGCGCCTGGGCCGGAGGACGTATTGGTGACAATGACTCGGTCGCCCTGCTTGATCGTGCAGGTAATTGACCCTTGGGATTCAATGCCGTTGCTGGCAATCAACGACACGGACTTCAGGATTCCGGTGACCTCAACTTGTTTGGTCCACGGGATCGCGATATTTGTCTCCTGCGCAGTATCGAGTTCCCCGGTGGTGAACGTCGCCGAGCCGGTCGGCCCATCGCCGGTGATCTCGTAGGTCACCTCAACAACTTCATTCGATTCTTTGTTGACCTCGTTTACTGCGCCGCCTATCAACGCGGCGCAGCTAGCGATGCCTGCGATGATCAGGATGATGATCGCGAGAAGTACCCAAGGCCAGATCTTGCGCTTCTTAGGTGGTTGCTGCGGGGTGTAGTACCCACCCTGCTGCGGATACTGACCCTGCGGATAGGGCTGTCCGCCTTGGTATGGATTGTTCTGCTGTCCGTCCCCGTACGGGTTGAACGGCTGTCCTTGGTTGGGTGGTTGCTGGTCGGGCATTGAAAGCGTGCTCCTCGTGCAGTGGTGTGTTTTACGTAGGGAACCACACAAGTGTTGATGAACTGGTGGGGACGGAAATATCTGCAGCAGAGGAGGTTTCGTTGAGCTAAGTGCATCTATTCGTACGATAGACAAATGCAACCACTTCCCGTAAGTGACTCTACTTCGGTGGAGCTACTGCCGGCGAAGTGGTCGGGGGACGTGGGTGATCCGAGCCGCCGGGAGGATTGCCGGGCTGCTCAATGACTCAACATGTAAGACTTCGTACCCATGAGCCGTCGTAAGGTGCATCTGGTAGCCCGTATCACCGGCCATGCCGCCTGGTGGGCGTTTGTGGTCGCCACGTTGTTCGCCGGAGGAATCACCTGGCTCGGTGACGATCACGAGTACCAACACCCGCCGTTCCTTCTTCGGTCGGACGAATGGATGGTGTACTCGACGGTGCCGGATTCATCAACAGCCACCGCGGATTATGTCGATGTGGCCGTGGCCCTTCCATATGAATGGTGGAAGGATGGCGAACTGCTCTCGGCGGCAATGTTTGTGGTGGTGATGAGTGCCGCTGTGGTTGAGGCGACTGCAGCTCGTCGACTATGGCAAGGGTTGATCACCGTGGGGGCGCCATGTGTTGCCTTGGGTCTGCTTGTGATTGCGACTCCCGACACGGCCGCCGAACCGGATATGACGACCGCGCTGGTTCTGGTACTGCTGGCCGTCACCGTGCGTGAGGTCTGGGCGCGATGCTTCGCGCCCCGGGCAGTCTGAACTGGGTCAACAGATTTAGTTCGGGAAGGCCGGCACACGAACGACAGCGCTCCCGGGCATGCCGAACAGCCGACCCAGTCAGCCGCTCACTTCCGAAGCCCGTTGGTCCTCACGCAAATGTCGTGGCACTCAAGACCGCAACAACCACACCCGCAACCACCAACACACCCACAACCGTGGCCATGATCCAGGCCAGTCGACGCCGGTGTTTGGTGGCGGCGTTGATGCCGACTCCGATGCCGACGAGGATCGCCACCGAATACAACGAGATACTGAGAGTCAGTGCTGCAGGAGAAATGGCGCACTCACCCCTTGTCCAGCTTGACCGACTCGCCCTCGGCCGGCTTGGCCGCGATCTGCTGGGTCTTCTTGTACAGCCACGCGATAACGGCGACGAAGACGATCACACCGAGGTACTCGGAGATGTTCTCGAATCCGCTGCCGACGATGGCGAGTGGGCTCTCGTCGTCGGTCGCGGCGACGATGCCGGCGAACACCACACCGAAGAGGCTCTCACCGACGATGAGGCCGGTGGCCAACAGGACGCCCATGCGCTTCTTGCGTTCCACCTCGACGCCGGACTTCTCGGCCCACTTGTTGTAGAAGGTGCCGAGGATGGCGCCGATCGGGATGACCAAGGTCAGCGAGATGGGCAGGTACATACCCATACCCACGGCGAGCGGCGGCAGACGGAACTTGCTGTTGGTCGTCCGGGTCAGCACCTCGTCGACAACGATGATGGCGATACCGATGAGCGCACCGACGCCGATCAGGTTCCAGTCGAGGTCGGAACCGAACACGCCCTTGGCGAGCGAAGAGATCAGTGCAGCTTGCGGGGCCGCTAGAGCGTCGTCGGTGGCGCCCGGGGCGCCGACGAATCCGAAGGCCGTCTGCATCAGCTGCAGGATCGGCGGGATCACGGCGGAACCGAACAGCACACCGATCACCAACGCCACCTGCTGCTTCCAGGGCGTGGCACCCACGAGCTGACCGGTCTTGAGGTCTTGGAGGTTGTCGTTGGAAATGGTCGCGACACCAAAGATCACCGCCGTGGTGAACAGCGTGAACGCGATCAGAGCAGTGTTCTGAGCGTCGGTGGCATCGCCGTACACCATCTTGATGAGCAGGGCGGCGATGAGGACAACAAGAATGCCAACCCCGGAAATCGGGCTGTTGGACGACCCAATGAGGCCGGCCATGTAACCACACACCGCCGCGACCACGAGCCCGATCACGAACACCAAAATGATGCTGACAGCGATGATTCCGGTGGCCGTACCGTGCAATGCGGTGTTGTGCACAAAGTCCCACAGGAGTAGCCCGATGGGGATCAGGGCCACCACGATGACAAGCCCGACGTAGGTGATGGGGATGTCCTGCTCGGTCAGCTCGACAGACGATCCCTTACGGCGACTTCTGGCCGACACCATGGCTGTCTTGATGCCCTTGATGATCGGGCCGATGATCTTGAGCAGGGTCCAGATCGCGGCAACCGCGATGGCGCCGGCGCCCACGAACCGAACATCCGAAGAGAAGATGCTGCCGACCCCGTCGAGCAGGGTCTCGCCTGCGGGCAGGTGTCCGTTGCTCTGGATGGGCAGGATGATGCCGAACGAGATGACCAGGCCGATGAGCATGGCGATACCGACGGTCAGTCCGACGAGATGACCCACGCCGATCAGGGCCAGCGACAAGCTGGCGCCCCACATCGTCCCGCCTGCACCGACTTTGACCGCACCGGCCAATGAGTTGCTGATGATCTTGAGGTTCGCGAGAAGGTTGAACGCAGCGGCAACCACCGACCCGATCAGGATGATCCGCAGCCCGCCCCTGTTTTCCTCGGCGCCCTGGGTGGTGTCGCCTACCCGGAGCACCTCGGCCGCCGCCACCCCTTCGGGATAGGGCAGATCAGATCCCGTCACCAACGCTCGGCGTAGCGGGATCGAGTACATGACGCCGAGGATGCCGCCGATGGCGCACACCGCCACAGTGATCCAGTAAGGGAAGCCGGTCCACCAGCCGACCATGATCAAACCGGGCAACACGAAGATGATCGCCGAGAGCGTGCCCGCAGCCGACGCGATGGTCTGCACGATGTTGTTCTCGACAACGGTGTGGTTGGCGAAGTAGCGCAAGATGCTCATCGAGATGACGGCCGCGGGGATCGCCGTGGCGAAGGTGAGTCCCACCTTCAAGCCGAGATACACGTTGGCGGCCGTGAACACGAGGGTGATCAGTCCGCCCAGGATGATTCCCCGGACAGTCAGTTCCCGTAGTCCGGGCGACTTCTTGTCCGTGACGGTTGCGTCCTCTGTGGACATGTTGCTACCCCTCATCTTGAACGGGTCTGGTGATCATTAGCCGCCGAAACAAAAGCATCGTTGACCGTGACACTGTAATCCCGTACGCACCCGGGTGAACCACTCACGTCGAAATCGCCGCCAGAAGTCGAGAACGTGGTCGCATATGGCCTGGTCCGTGCACGTCTGAGGTCGGACACCGTGCCAGTACAACGCTCCCAGGGCCTGTTGGGGCTTGTGGCTTCCGCAGAACGGGACCACCGTCGTTCGCCGGGCCCGGCTGATCCTCGGCGTCCCTGGTGGAGTCGGTCCTCGTCGCCGTGGTCGGACTCGCCGACGCGGGAGGCGCGGGCGCCGCAGCGGGCTTCTTCCATACGCCGGCTGAGGTCCCGACAGCCCCGGAACCCGTCCGCCTGACCTCGTCACCTTTAATCCCCATTTCACCCGGGTGCAACATGAGGCGCGCTACTAGAAGGGTCGAAGTCTTTCGCCAACGCCCTCACTCCAAACTGCCCTTGGAGGACAGCCACATGACTCTTGTGCCCGAAATGGACTCCGTTGTAGGTAAAGAACTGACGATCGTCCGGGGTGCCTGCCCGCACGATTGTCCCGACACCTGCGCCATGCTCTATCACGTCGAAGACGGCAAACTCGTTGACGTCAAAGGGGATAAGGAACACCCGATGACCCGAGGTGGCCTCTGCGTCAAACTCAAGAACTTCCCTGAGCACCACTACCAGGCCGACCGATTGATGACGCCCATGCGACGCGTCGGGCCCAAGGGCGCTGGTGAGTTCGAACCGATCACGTGGGACGAGGCCCTCGCCGAGATCAAGGAACGCTGGACCGCGATCATCGACGAATACGGCAGCCAGGCGATCATGCCGCACGCCTACCTCGGTCATCAGGGTGTGCTCAACGGCCTCACCTCCGGCGATGCATTCTTCAACCGTCTCGGTTCCACGGTGGCGGAGAAGACGTACTGCGAGTCGGGCTCGTCGACGGCGTGGCACATGACCGTCGGTGGAACAGGTGGCCTCGACATCGAATCGATGGCCCACTCCAAGTACGTCATCGTGTGGGGCATGAACATGACCAGCACCAATTTGCACGGCTGGCCGTTCTTGCTCGAGGCTCGTAAGAACAATGGCGCCAAGATCGTTGTCATCGACCCGGTGCGCACTCGCACTGCGCGACAAGCAGATTGGCATATCCCGATCAAACCCGGGACCGACGGCGCGTTGGCGATGGGTCTGATCAACCAGATCATCGAACAGGGCCTGACCGATACCGACTACGTCGAGAAGTACACCGTTGGTTACGCCGAGCTCGGCGAGCGCGCCGCGAAGTACTCACCCGAGTACGTCTCGGAGATCACGGGTATTCCCGCCGACGACATCCGAACTCTGGCGCGTGAATACGCGACCAGCCAGCCGGCGGCCATCCGGCAGGGTGTGGCGCTCGAGCGCAGTCGTGGGGGTGGCCAGGCGATCAGGGCGATCACCTGTCTGCCCGCACTCGTCGGTGCGTGGCGCCATGTGGGCGGCGGAACGATGGAGATGCCGATCTGGGAGTTCCCCACCAAGTTCGATGCCATCTGCATGCCCGAGTGGATTCCTGAGGGAACCCGGGTGATCAACGAGTTGGACCTCGGCATGGCCCTCACCGGTGAGATGCCGCTCGACCCGCCGCTGAAGTCGTTGTTCGTCTACAACTCAAACCCGGTGTCGCAGGGGCCCGCTCAGAGCAAGACCATGAACGGGCTGATGCGCGACGACCTGTTCACCGTGGTCAGCGACCACTTCATCAACGACACAGCGAAGTTCGCCGACATCGTGTTGCCGGCAACCATGCAAGCCGAGCAACTCGACATCATGGTCACGTGGGGTCACCTCTACATCTCGCTCAATCAGCCGGCGATCGAACCGCCGGGTGAGTGTGTGCCGAACGTCGAACTGTTCCGCCGCCTCGCCAAGACGATGGGCTTCGATGACGACTACTGGAATCGGACCGATGAGCAGATGCTGATCGACTTCCACGACTGGGACGCGCCGGCGCTGGAAGGCATCACGTTTGAGAAGCTCACGGAGGTCGGCTGGATGCGGCTCAATGTCGGGATGCCCGATGTCCGGGCTCCGCACGCGGAAGGCAACTTCCCAACGCCGTCCGGTAAGTGTGAGTTCAAGTCGAGCCTGGCCGAAGGCGGCAACTTTGTTGTCCCGGTGTGGCGTTCGATGTATGAGGGAATGCAACCCGGCGGGTACATCGACCCGCTGCCCGACTACATTCCGCCGTTCGAGTCGCCCGACTCGAATCCTGAGCTTGCCGCGAAGTACCCGCTGAGCATCGTCTCGCCGAAGCCGCATGCGTTTCTGAACAGCCAATACGGCAACGCGTCTGACAAACAGGCCGTACAGGGAATGCAGCAGGTGTTCATTCATCCCGCCGATGCCGCCGAACGCGGAATCGCGGCAGGAGACCTGGTGCGGGTGTTCAACGACCGCGGCACGTTTCAGGGCCCGGCGGCGCTGGACGACAGTGTGATGCCTGGATTGGTGATGGCGAATGTCGGACATTGGCAGAACAAGAGCTCGGGGTCCACCGTCAACTCGATCACCGCTGACCGGCATTCGACACTCGGCAACTCGGGTGTGTACTCCGACAACCTGGTGGACGTCGAGAAGGTTGATGCGCCCGCGGTCGCGGTCTGATGGCAGACCGGATCTGCCATCGGACCAAACAACAAGACGCAGGCCCTTGCGGACGGACCCGATCACATCGAGGTGACCGCTCATAAATGACGTCGAGTCTGCCCAGGTAACAGAAGTGCGTGAGTGAATTGGGGCCCATATGTATCGAAATCGAGGCCAGTGAAAACGTATTACTGGCGCACGGAACCGCCGCTGATCTGGTGTTATGCGTAGTCAGATGGGCAGTACGACATCAAGTATGAAACCCACCTGTGTCATTCAAGATATTCAATAGAAAGTCAATATTAGGAAATACTACGTTGTCCGAATAGTTACTTGATTTTCGTTCTCAAAATGCCATGCGAAACAATTCATCTTCGTATGGTGGGCTCATGGCCCGGTCAACGGATATGACGCCAAACGGGGTTCAGGGCGAGGCAGCCAAGGCCCTCCTCGACGTCGGCAGGTTCTTCACCCGGTGGGATGAGAGCGACGACGGCCGCATGGTGTTCCGGGAGGGCGGCCGTGCGGGTGACGTATTCTACCGCGACCGATGGAGCCACGACAAGATCGTCCGATCCACCCACGGAGTGAATTGCACCGGGTCGTGTTCATGGAAGGTGTACGTCAAAGACGGCATCATCACCTGGGAGACGCAGGAGACCGATTACCCATCGGTCGGCCCGGACCGGCCAGAGTACGAGCCTCGTGGATGCCCCCGAGGTGCCGCGTTCTCGTGGTACACCTATTCGCCCACTCGGGTCCGGCACCCCTACGCCCGCGGCGTACTCGTGGAGATGTACCGCGCCGCGAAGGCCCGCGTTGGCGACCCGGTGCTCGCCTGGGCCGATGTGGTCGGCGACCCGATGCGCCGGAGGTCCTACCAACAGGCGCGGGGCAAGGGCGGCCTGGTCCGGGTGTCGTGGGACGAGGCCATCGAGATGGCAGCCGCGGCTCACGTCCACACCATCAAGACCTACGGACCCGACCGCTGTGCCGGCTTTTCGCCCATCCCGGCGATGTCGATGGTGTCGCACTGTGTGGGCACCCGATTCATCCAGCTCATCGGCGGCGTCATGACGTCGTTCTACGACTGGTACGCCGACCTCCCGGTCGCCAGCCCGCAGGTGTTCGGCGACCAGACCGATGTGCCCGAATCCGGCGACTGGTGGGACGCCACCTATCTGATGATGTGGGGTTCGAACGTCCCGGTCACGCGCACGCCTGACGCGCACTGGATGGCCGAGGTGCGTTACCGCGGAACAAAAGTCGTCACCGTCAGCCCCGACTACGCCGACAACAGCAAGTTCGCCGACGAATGGCTACCCGCGCAGGCAGGTACCGACGCGGCGCTCGCGATGGCGATGGGTCACGTGATCCTCACCGAGTTCTTCGCTCGAGACTCGGTGCCGTTCTTCAACAACTACATCAAGACCTACAGCGATCTGCCGTTCCTCATCCACCTCGATGAGCATGACGGCGCCTACGTACCCGGAAAGTTCGTCACCGCAGATGAACTCGCGGCACTGCCCGATGGTGCGGCGCCCGAGGACGATGTGTGGAAAACGGTTGTCCTCGACAAGAACACCGGTGAGCCCGTGGTGCCGAACGGGTCGCTCGGCTTCCGATTCTCGAAGTCGGGAGAGGGCCGGTGGAATCTCGACCTCGACGACATCGAACCGACCCTCACGCTGCTCGGCCGCGACGGTACCGACGCCGTCGAGATCTTGCTCCCGGCCTTCGAGGCCCCGGATGGTTCCGGCTCGATTCTGCGACGGGGTGTTCCGGCGACGAGGGTCAACGGCGCGTTGGTGACCACCGTCTTCGATCTGATGTTCGCGCAATACGGCGTTGCTCGTGACGGTTTGCCGGGGGAGTGGCCGACCGGTTATGACGACGTCAGCACGCCGTATACACCCGCGTGGCAGGCCGAGATCACCGGAGTTCCTGCGGAAGCGGCGATCCGGGTGGCCCGTGAGTTCGCCACCAACTCGATCGATTCGGGTGGGCGCTCGATGATCATCATGGGAGCCGGTATCTGTCAGTGGTTCCATGGCGACGCGACGTACCGAGCCATCCTGTCGCTGCTGATCCTCACCGGCTGCATGGGCCGCAACGGTGGTGGCTGGGCTCACTATGTGGGGCAGGAGAAGTGCCGACCCATCACCGGATGGATCTCGCTGGCCAATGCGCTCGACTGGTCGCGGCCGCCGCGCACCATGACGGGAACGTCGTACTGGTACATGCACACCGACCAGTGGCGCAACGACGGCTACTCCGCCGCGTCGCTCGCTTCACCGTTGTCCCGAGGAACACTCGCCCACCAACACACCGCCGACGCCATCGCGCAATCGGCTCGTCTTGGCTGGATGCCGTTCTACCCCCAATTCGACCGCAACCCACTCGATCTCGCCGATGAGGCGAGTGCTGCGGTGGACGCCGGAGCTGCGGATTCGGTCGGTGGCTATGTGGCCGAGAAGCTGCACGACGGTGGGCTCACCCCGGCGATCACTGATGTCGATGCGCCGGAGAACTGGCCCCGGACGCTGGTGCTGTGGCGCTCGAACCTGATGGGGTCGTCGGCCAAGGGCAACGAGTACTTCCTGCGTCACCTGCTGGGTACCCACCACAACGTGTTGGGGACCGAGAATCCCGAGACGCCCCGGCCGCGCGACGTGAAGTGGCATGACGAGGCCCCCGAGGGCAAGCTCGACCTGCTGATGTCGGCGGACTTCCGGATGACATCCACAACACTGTTGTCCGACATCGTGTTTCCGGCCGCCACGTGGTACGAGAAGCACGATCTGTCGTCCACCGACATGCATCCGTTTGTGCATGCCTTCTCGCCCGCGATCGATCCGCCGTGGGAAGCCAAGTCCGACTTCGATCTGTTTCACACCCTGGCAGAAAAGTTCTCGGCCATGGCCAAGACCCATCTCGGAGTGCGGCATGACCTGGTCAGCGTTCCGATGCAGCACGACACCCCCGGTGAGATCGCGCAGCCGCACGGTCGGGTGATGGATTGGCAGGGCGCCCCGGACCCGGGAACGCCAGGCAAGAACATGCCGAACTTCACCGTGGTGGAACGTGATTACACCGCCATCGCCGACAAGCTCGCCGCCGTCGGGCCGCTGGCGGACAAGCTCGGCTTCACGGTCAAGAACGTCACCTACGACCTGGCCGAGCAGAGCGAACACCTGGCGTCGGTCAACGGTGTGATGCTCGGCGGTGCCGCCGATGGTCGCCCCGCCCTCGACACCGACGTCAAACTCGCCGAAGCAATCTTGACGTTCTCTGGCACCACCAACGGCGCGGTGGCCGTAGACGGATTCGAGAAGCTGCAAAAACGTGTGGGCAAGCGCCTCGTCGACCTCGCAGGCGGCTCGGAGGAGAAGCGGATCACGTTCGCCGACACCCAGCGTGCACCCGTGCCGGTGATCACCTCGCCGGAGTGGTCGGGTTCGGAAACCGGCGGGCGCAGGTATGCGCCGTTCACGGTGAACATCGAGCGGCTCAAGCCTTTCCACACACTCACCGGCCGCATGCACTTCTATCTCGACCACGACTGGATGATCGACATGGGTGAAGCGTTGCCGATCTACCGGCCACCGCTTGACATGCATCGCCTGTTCGGTGAACCCCGGTTGGGGCCCGACGGCGCGCAACAGGTCACGGTCCGCTACCTCACGCCACATTCCAAGTGGTCGATCCACTCCGAGTACCAGGACAACCTGTTCATGCTGTCGCTGTCGCGGGGTGGGCCGACCGCCTGGCTCAGTCCGGAGGATGCCGCCGCCATCGACGTGTCCGACAACGACTGGATCGAGTGTGTCAACGCCAATGGTGTTCTCGTATGCCGGGCCATCGTGAGTCACCGGATGCCGGCAGGAGTGGCGTACGTCTACCACGTGCAGGAGCGCACCATCGACGTTCCGAAGTCCGAGGCGACCGGACGCCGGGGCGGTATCCACAATTCGGCCACCCGGTTACTCGTGAAGCCAACGCACCTGATCGGCGGCTATGCCCAACTGTCGTACGCCTTCAACTATCTCGGGCCGGCAGGCAATCAACGCGACATGGTGGCCACCATTCGCAAACGCAGCCAGGAGGTGACGTTCTGATGCGAGTCATGGCGCAGGTCGGCATGGTGATGAACCTCGACAAGTGCATCGGATGCCATACGTGCTCGGTGACGTGTAAACAGGCCTGGACCAATCGGGCCGGCACCGAATACGTCTGGTTCAACAACGTCGAGACGCGTCCCGGTCAGGGTTACCCGCGGCGGTATGAAGATCAGGAGAAGTGGCGCGGCGGTTGGCATCTCAATGCCAAGGGCAAGCTACGTCTGCGCACAGGCGGGCGATTGCAGAAGCTGTGGACCCTGTTCGCCAGTCCGGTCCAACCGACCATTGCGGACTACTACGAGCCGTGGACCTATGACTACCAGACACTCATCGACGCCCCGCTAGGCGATGACTTCCCGGTGGCCCGTCCCAAATCGTTGCTGACCGGTGAGGACACCAAGATCTCCTGGTCGGCCAACTGGGACGACAACCTCGGTGGCTCAACCGCATACGGCGACCTCGATCCCATCGTCGAAAAGCTGCGTCGCGAGTCCGAAGAAGCGATCAAGTTCAGCTTCGAGCAGACCTTCATGTTCTACCTGCCGCGCATCTGCGAGCACTGTCTCAATCCGTCGTGCATGGCTTCCTGCCCGAGCGGCGCCATCTACAAACGCAGCGAAGACGGCATCGTCCTGGTTGATCAAGACCAGTGCCGCGGTTGGCGCCAGTGCATCACCGGATGTCCGTACAAAAAGATGTATTTCAACCACAAGTCGGGAAAGGCCGAGAAGTGCACGCTCTGCTACCCGCGCATCGAAGTCGGGCAGCCGACGGTGTGCTCGGAGACGTGCGTCGGACGTCTGCGCTATCTCGGCATCTTCCTGTACGACGCCGACGCGGTGACCGACGCAGCCTCGACAGCGGACGAAAAAGACTTGTACGAGGCGCAACTCGACCTGTTGCTCGATCCGAATGATCCCGAGGTGATCGCGGCGGCGCGCATCGACGGAATCCCCGACGACTGGCTGGACGCAGCCCGCCGATCACCGGTGTACGCGCTGGCCAAGAAGTACCGCGTCGCGTTGCCCCTGCATCCGGAATACCGCACCATGCCGATGGTCTGGTACGTCCCGCCGCTCTCGCCGATCGTCGACCTGCTTGCCGACCAGGGCCACGATGCGGAGAGCTCCGGCACGTTGTTCGGTGCGATCGAGGCGTTGCGCATCCCGGTCGAGTACCTTGCTGAACTGTTCACTGCGGGAGACACCGACGTGATCGACAGGGTTCTCAAACGGCTCGCGGCCATGCGTGCCTACATGCGAGACGTCACCCTCGGCCGGGAGCCGAATCCTGACATTCCCGCTGCGGTCGGTATGTCTGAGGAGGAGGTGTACGAGATGTACCGCCTGATGGCCATCGCGAAATGCGAAGACCGCTACGTGATCCCGACTGCCCATCTCGAGCAGGCCGAGCAACTCGACGAGATGGCGTGCGCGCTGGACTACGAAGAGGGCCCCGGAATGTTCGAATCCGGTGCGTTCGGAGAGGCCAGTGGCCGGCCCGCCCCGGTGTCGGTGGAGACGTTCCACGCTCTTAAGCAACGGCAGACCACCAACACTGCAGCGGGGGAGGCGAGCATGGCAGGCCGCGTGAACCTGCTGAACTGGGACGGAAACGGTGTCCCGAACGGCATGTTCCCCGGACCTTCGGAGCAGCGATGAGGTGGCTACGCGGCACGCGCGGTATCGACCACTGGGTGATCTATCAGGTCGCGTCGTGGTGTCTGAGCTATCCGGATGAACAGTTGTTGTCGAAAGTTGCACTGCTGCAGGCAGCTCTGGACGAGCATCCCGACCGAAACACCGCCACGCCGCTGCATCGTTTCGTCGACTACCTGGCCAGTGTTGACGCCGAGGCCATCCGCCGCGAGTACGTCGACGTCTTCGACCTGTCGAACAAGCGGACGTTGTACCTGTCGTATTGGACCGACGGTGATACCAGGCGCAGGGGAGCAGTGTTAGGCGAGTTCAAGCAGATGTACCGCGACAGCGGGTATCTCGTCGATCTGCACGGTGAGTTGCCCGACCATCTGCCCGTGGTGCTCGAATACTGCGCACGCGCTGATCCTGCGGCTGCCCAGGAACTCCTCGCCAAGTACCGGGCGGCCCTGGAACTCATCCGATTCGGACTTCTCGACTCGGGTTCACCCTACGTTGATGTGTTGACCGCCGTGTGCTCGGCAGTGCCAGGTGCCTCGCCGACGGACCGTCAATCCGCGATGGCCATGCGACCGTCCATCCCGATGGAAACCGTTGGCCTCGAACCGTTCGACCCCCGCCTGCTACCCATTGCGGAGACGAGGTGAGTAAGACGTGGACATCTTCCTGTGGGGCGTCATCCCATACCTGACCCTGGCCCTTCTCATCGGCGGCACGATTTGGCGCTACCGATACGACAAGTTCGGCTGGACCACGCGGTCATCGGAGTTGTACGAATCGCGACTGCTGCGCATCGGGTCGCCCCTCTTCCATTTCGGGATCCTGGTGGTGATCATCGGCCACGCCATCGGCCTGGTGATCCCCGAATCCTTCACCGAGGCAGTGGGTGTGACCGAAGACCTCTACCATCTGAACTCCGCGTTCTTCGGCATCATCGCGGGCGTGTGCACCTTGGTCGGTCTGGTCATCTTGATCTATCGGCGCCGCACTGTCGGACCGGTGTTCATGGCCACCACGCGCAACGACAAGGTGATGTATCTGGTTCTCACGGCGGCGCTGCTGCTGGGTCTGTACTGCACGTTTCTCGGCGTTGTCCCCGGCCAAAAAGGTGTCAACTACCGGGAGACGGTATCGCCGTGGTTCCGCTCCATCTTCTACTTCAATCCGGACGTCGCGGCGATGAACAACGCGCCGTTGAGGTTTCATATCCACGTTCTCGTCGGAATGCTGGTGTTCGCGATGGTGCCCTTCACCCGGCTGGTGCACATGTTCACCGCACCCGTGCACTATCTGTTCCGGCCGTACATCGTCTATCGCAGTCGTGACCAGCACTCGTCCCCTGGCAACCAGCAGTACCGACGCGGATGGGCGCCGGTCGGAGTGAAGGACCGTGAACGATGACCACCTCCACAGAGACAACCGTGCCGGTTGACCGGCGCGCGCAGACACTCAATCTTGTCCTCGCCACCACCGCGTTCACCATCAGCTTCTGGGCGTGGAACCTGATCGGTCCGTTGGGGGTTCGGTATACCGCCGACATGGATCTGTCATCCACCGCCAAATCAGTGTTGGTGGCGATCCCGATTCTGGTGGGGTCGCTGGGGCGCATCCTCACCGGTGCGCTCACCGACCGACTCGGCGGGCGAGTGATGTTTCCGGTTCTGCTGCTGGCCTCGGTGCCGTTTGTCATCCTGGTGGCCATCGGCGGGCATTTCGACAACTACACGATCCTGGTGGTGGCGGGATTCTTCCTCGGTATCGCGGGTACGTCGTTTGCGGTCGGCATCCCATTTGTCAACGCCTGGTACGACAAGTCGCGCCGAGGTTTTGCCACCGGCATCTTCGGCGCGGGCATGGGCGGCACCGCACTGTCGGCCTTCTTCACCCCGCGCTTTGTCCAGTGGTTCGGATACGTGACCACCCACGTGATCATCGCTGTGGCACTTGTGGTGGTCGCTGCTATCTGCTGGATGCTGATGCGGGACTCACCCCGGTGGTCGGCGAATCACGATGCGGTGGTGCCCAAACTGATCGGCGCTGCCAAGCTGCCGATCACTTGGCAGATGGGATTTCTCTACGCCGCGGCGTTCGGTGGATTCGTCGCCTTCTCGACGTACCTTCCGACCTACCTGAACGACGTGTACGGCTTCGACCTCGAGGCAGCCGGAACCCGCACCGCAGGCTTCGCGATCGCGGCGGTGGTCGCACGGCCGCTCGGTGGCATCTTGTCGGATCGCTTCGGGGCCCGTCTCATCACCGTGATCTCGTGTGCCGGCGCGTCCGTCCTGGCGATCTGGATGATCACCAAACCGCCCCTGGAGATCCCCGCCGGCCTTGACTTCGTTCTCATGGCGTTGTGCATGGGGCTCGGGTCAGGATCTGTCTTCAGTTGGGTGGCCAAGGAGGCGCCACAGGAGCGAGTCGGCTCGGTGACCGGAATTGTCGGTGCCGCAGGCGGACTCGGTGGCTTCTTCCCCCCGCTACTGATGGGGGCTACCTACAACGCCGAGGATCACAGCTACACGGTGGGGCTGACTCTCCTGGTCATCGTGTCCGCGCTGGCTGCGGTGTATACGGCGTTCGGTATCCGGCACCGGAAGTCGGAGAACGCCGCCGTCTGAGCGGTCCCCGTTGTCGTATGCCGACGCTACTGTCTCCCCACGTGTTGCCCATGGGGATGGGTGACGTCAATCAAGGGGGGAACAGTATGTCGTCAGGGGTGGATGTTCGGATCGAGGCGTTGGTGGATGCCTTCGAGCGTGATCTGGGAGACGAGGCTTTGTGGATCAAGCCGAGGGCTTATCCAGAGTCGTTGGCGCTGTGCATCATCGACTCGATCTACTCGACCGGGGCTCAGTACGGTCAGGTGGCCAACATCGTCGATCGGTATCGCTCGTATCGAACGGGGCAGGGTGGGAATGCGGACCTCGACGGGCCGGCGGAGTTGCTCGCGACGTTCGATGAGCTGGGGAGCACGCAGGCGTGGGCCGAACAGATCGGTAACCGTCGGCCGACGTCGACGACGCCAGGTGCGCCGTTGAAGGCCGAAGCCGTTCGGGACGGTGCGAGCCGCCTTGTCGGACTGGGGATCCGGTCGGTCGAAGAACTACGGCTGACAGCAGAGTCCGACGCCATCGATGTGGTCAACAAGTCGTGGCGCGAGGTGCCCGGCCAGCGGTCGGGCGTGACGTGGGCGTATGTGCTGATGCTCGCGGGAATACCCGGTGCCAAAGCGAATCGACTGGTGGTCGAGTACGTGGCCGACGTGCTCGAGCTTCCGGTAGGTGAGGTCGATGCGCGATCGGTCAGCGGGTGGATTCGTGACGTGGCGAAGACGAAGGGATGGAACAGCATTCACACCGAACACGCCATCTGGCGGTTGCAGACCCGACGTCCGGTGAGTGAATCGGTGGTTGAAGTGGCTGACGTGGCCGGGTAGGAGGGTGCTGCAGAAGTCGGAGGGAGTGGGGCGTTGCCGTATTCCCTCCGACTTCGTGTGGTTCCTCCGGTTGTAGTCGGAGGGTGTGGCTGAAGTCGGAGGTTGTGGGGGCCGGGGTGTGGTGGTGTTGTGGGCCTCGGCTGTG
>NZ_AYTE01000028.1:0-11237 GCF_000506245.1 Williamsia sp. D3
GGGGCGTTGCCAGCCCCGGCGACCGCCACGCATCTGCCGTGGCTGAGGTGCCGGTGCCGTCGGCATGCCCGCAGATCGGGGTCGCTGCCCCACCGAGGGGCGGCGACTCGCGGAGTATCGCGTCGCAGCCATTACTGAACCGGGCTCAGCTCACAGCAGGAGTAGCAGCCGGAATCAGCTGCGGGAACTCCACGCGCACACCGGGAATGACCTTCTCGATCTGCGTACTGACCTGCGCGGTCACATCAGCGACGGTGTCGCGGGCGGTCTGCGCCAAGAACCCAGCCGCCTCATACGGAGCGTCGGCCTGCTCAGCTGACCACTCCAATGGCACGTTCACCGGGCCGACATTCACGTTGCCGCTGACATCACCGCGAGAGTTGACGACATAGTTGACAGTGCCGTTGCCCGGCAGGCCCTGTGCGTTGAGCTCGTACTGGTTGGCATCCGGATTCGGCGGCTCCGGCTTGCTCAACTCGCTTTCCGGGGTGCCCGGCGCGGTCGGTGTATCTCCGTTCGCTCCTGGATCGCCAGCACCGAACAGCCACCCCAGGGTTCCGCCGGTCACACCACCGATCGTCAGCGCCAATGCGAGGCCGGTGGCCGCGCCAGCAGCAGCACCGCCGCCGGCTCCGACCAGCGGTGCTACCGGGGGAAGTGGAGTGAACGGTGCGACAGCGGCACCGATACCCAGCCCGGCCAGTGCGCCGATCAGCGTCGCCGGCGGGACGAACAGAACAGTCGCGATCAGCATTCCGGTACCCGCACCCACGGCCATCGCTGCGGCCTGCCGCGAGGCCACATCAGCAGGCACCCCCACCGAGATTAACGCGCGAGCGAACTCCGATTCACCGTAGGCAGACCACCGATTGATCGAGCGGGTGTCGGCATCGGAGAGCACACCTTGCGGGGCGGTGATGTTGCCGACCCGGACGTTGCCTGGCTTCGGCAGAATCGGCCGGACCGGCTTGGTGGCCACGGGTGCGTGGATCGGTCCTTGCGGGACCGGGCTGTAGATCGTCGAATACGACGGCGGCGCTTGGTAGTAGGACGGATCGTACGACGAGTCCTCAGGAGTTCCCTCGTACACCGGCGGAGCACTAAATACCGGGTCAGGGATGGAGCCGGGGCCGTCATCAAACACGGGGGCGACCGGTTCGGCCGGTGCCGGCGGTGCGGCGGTAACACCGCCCTGGCCGGGGCCTCCAGACGGAGGCACAGTCACCCCGCCCTGGCCGCCGGGCTCGGCGAACGCTCCCCCGGCAGCGGCGGTACCGCAACTGACCACAGCAGCCGTCGCGATCGCGGCCGCGATCACCCGCCGCGACGCCAACGACGTGGCCTCCAACGAGCGGGTGAAGCTGTTGCCACGCGCTGGCAAGGCGTGACGAGGAGTATGAACGGCGTTATATGGCAAGGCATTTCCTTTCGACGTGAACAAACTGAGGGGCTTTGTAGATCTCCGCGAGGCATCGCGGTATTAGCGATGCATCAAGGGATGTGGAGTCGTTCAACCGTGTGACCGAGGGGACAGGTCGGGGCAGCAGCTTCCTCGCGATGGGGAAGACAGATGAAGCCCACAGGTTGCGCCGGGCAGCCAATCCTCGAGGCAGGCTTGGATATAACGCCTAAGCTGGGGACGTTCGGCTCTGTGGGCACAAAATCAGCGGCTGGACAGTGGGGGCCTTGTGAGTGCTTGGACGGCAAATCTTGAGCACTCGTTAGGGCCTTTTCGCCCTGGGAGAGGTTGGACGGCAAATCTTGGCCTCTCCCAGGGCCCCCCGGTCTGTCAGGTGGCCGCCCGCGGCGAATGTTCATCCGTGGCTCCGTCTTTCGAATTGCGGTACCCGGCGGTCGGCTCGCGACCAGCGATTTATGGCAGGACTATCTCCCGCGACGGACGCCACTAGTACGCCGAGTGGCGTCTGGGCGTTGATGCGGTACTTGACGGGCGTAAGCCGGAGCGCGAGACCGGGCCCCCCGGGCACGCAGTGAAGTCCGTAGTCGGTAGCAACGTCGTACCTCCCCGTTCGCAGTTGCTGGCAGTAGCATAGCGCACACGGTCCACTCTTTGAGTACCACTCGTACGTTATAAAGGCACTGTAAGCCAATCATATGGTGGTTGCAAGGACTGCAAAACTAGGAGCAAAACGGCGATGTTCCCTCTAATAGACGATTCGGAACCCAAAGCGGCCCCAAACACGTCAGATCTTGGCTTCGAGGCGGCCTTTAGCTGGGATACGGTTTCGATCATGCCGGGTGATTTAGAACGCTTGCAGCGCCTTGCGAAGGCCGTACTAGAACGGCGTCGCGCGCTCGCCCTCACGCGCGCAGAGGTGCACGGAAATGGCGGTCCGGCCGACACTACGATGGCGCGGATCGAAAACCCCGATGCTCAAACAACCGAGCCGAGGCCGACAACCCTGCGGCGCCTGGACAAGGGGCTGCAATGGCCGGAAGGCACGGCCGCCAAGATGCTTCACGGCGGCACATCCTCGTCCGGTGCTCCCGTTGACAATGAAACGCTCGAGTTAACAGATGCGCTGTCGTTCACCACGATTGAAATGCCCGTGGCGATCGTTCGAGACATTGTTCGTGCGGCTGATGGAGCGATTGGCTCCCCTTCGCCCGATACGCATGAGGCTTTGCGGAGGTGTGTTCAGCGTTTGACCGCTATCTACGCCACCGAAGTACTCGAGCGTGTGGGCGGACCTGGTGCGACGATTGCGCCGGCGATCGAGCTGACCTTTCGCGCGCATCTGAATTCCCCGCTCGCACCCGCGGGCGACCCTGCTCGTGTCGATCAGTTGTACCGACGGTGGCTCGCCGGCATGCTTCCGGAGGATGAAAAAGGCCTCATTGATGTCTTTACGGCGCGGTGGAGGGCTAAGCGGCGATCGATTATGCTGCGTCAGGAGAACGACTAGGAGGGGGTTCCATGTCTACGACTCTGCCGCTCGAGGTCCGCATCAGCCGACTGCGCGAGTTGGCTAACTATGTCGGGGAGCAACCTAAAACTAGCGCGGAACTGTCCCGCACCCTCAGTGACAGGCTGCATCGCCACATCGACAGCCACACAGTGGACCGGTGGTTTGCCGGAGAGGCACTCCCCTCCCTGGAAGAACGCACTGCCTTGGCTGTCTCGTTCGGCTTCGATGGCGAGGCAGCTGCCTACTTGGTCTCGGACAACCCTGACGTCTACACGCCATATGCCCTTCAACTTGAGAATTTCCTCCTCATTGCGAACAACACCACCGGTCTTATCGCGCTACGCGCGTCCGAGAAGCCCATGAGTGACAAGGCCCGGAGTGCACTCGCGCGTCTGGCCAACCCTGACAACTCTCTCGATGACGGCGTCTGATCCGGAGACGGTGGCCGCGGCCGCCGTTGCGCAAGTACCGTTCCGTCGGCCGTGGACTATCGAGGCAGCGATCGCGACGCTGTCCCTTGAGCGTGACCGACCCATAACCCTGCACGATCTGCCACCTGATCTTGTCGACGAGTGCTCCGCGGCGTGGGTGCCGACTGCGAACAGCGACCAGGTGTATGTCCGTCCAGATCTCACTGGCGTGCCCAGGGAGATTGCCATCGGACATGAACTCGGCCACATTCTGCTGCAACACACGCTTTCTGCCGAGGAACGCGAAAGCTACCTCGCATCGCTGTTTCCGTTGATGCCAGCGCGAATCGTCGCGAACGTGCTCACGCTGCCGTGTTCTCTCGCTCGGTCCAACTATGAGCACCCGTTCGAACTGCAGGCCGAGTGGTTCGCTCGTCTGCTCATCGCGCGCGCAGATGAGTACCGCGACACCATCATTCCCGCGAACGCGACCGCAGCCCAGCGGCGGATGCTCGAGAAAGCCGCTCAAACATTCGGCTGGCCGTGACCGTGAACCGGAGAACCGGATGATCTCTGTATTGACCGCCGGCATCTGCCTACTCCTGGTGGCAGTGGGCGTAGTGCGAATCCGAAACGGCTCGGCACAATCGACGCCGACCTACTGGGCCTACACCCAAGTGTGTTTGCTGGTGGGGCTGGCAAAACTCGCTCGCACCCCGGTCATCACCGACGACGTCATCAACCCGGCCTTAAAGACTGTCACTGGCCTGGCGAACGTCATGACATTTGTTGGAATGTCGCTCGCTGCATGCGCGACCGTTCCGGCGGTAGTCCTGATGCTCGCGCTCACAGGTCGGCCAGTGGCCTACCGGCCCTGGTTCATCGCCCAGGCCGCCATCGCTGGCGCGATGTTCATCGCGTATGTGATCTCACCGATTGCTGATATCCCCAGCTCCTACATCACCACCGACATCCCGTTCACTTGGTCGGTCTGGATGTATTGGGGTGTGTTCCTCGGATCAGTTGGGCTTGCGGGCGCTCTCAACGCCGCACTTGCCGTTCAGGCTGTCCGAGTAGTGCGAAGTGGTCCCTTCGCGCTCACGCTGAGCGGCTGGGCGACGACCGCAGCACTGGCCTGCATCTACACGGTCAACAAAATTGTCGATCTCGCGATGACCGAGCTCGACATCGAAGACAACTGGTACACCGAGCACGTCAAGACCATCTCGCTGATACTTGCTCTGCTCATCGCACTCGCGGCGATGGCGACCGTCCTGATCTACCCGGCGGTCCGACTCCCCTACCGGGTGCGGCGCTTCAAAGTGCTGAGGAAATCGGCAGCGACCTGGCTCGCGGCACGACAGGAGTACCCGGAGTTCGCACTGCCTATGGCCGACCCGCCGGCCACCCAGTGGCAGTGTTGGACAGCAGCCAAGGACCCTCTGTCGGCCTACAGCCTTCAAGTGGAGCTGGCCGATGCCCGCAACGCGGCCGACCGTAAGGCTGGTCGCCCCGCCGACGACCAGCCCACTGGCTCTATCGCTTAACAGCCTTGATGAGCCAAGCAATCTCTTGGCCGGGAGTCTCCTCGATGTCGTAGGGAATAGTGCGTCCCAAGCGCTGTGCGGCACTACCGAAGGTTTCAGCCTCAACATCCCAGCCGTATTCGTCCAACCAGCCAACCGGCTCAGCGACAATCGACTTGAACCCGTACCCGCCGGCATTGGTTGCTGCTGCGGCCATCTCGCGCGTCTGGGCTTCAACGAGAGCCCCCGCGCCGAAGTGGACCGCAAGTAGCTGGCTGCCCTGTGCGCTGTAGTCCGAAACCGTCTGAATCAGCTTTGCGACGACGTCATCGGAGAAATAGAACAGCACCCCCTCGATCACCCAAGCAGTCGCCACCTCGGGGTCAAACCCCGCGGTGGTCAACTCCCCGATCCAGTCCCCTTCCAGGTCGCCACTACGCGGCCGCCAGTCGGCTGGCACCACAACACCTTCCTCGGCGTACACCCGCTTCTTGTAAGCGATCACGTTCGCTTGATCGATCTCGAAAACGACGCACTGCGAGGGCAGCTCAAGGCGCGCGACCCGGGTGTCCAAACCGGAACCCAAGATCACGACCTGGGTCACCCCGCCGGCAATCGCGGCCTGCAGCGACGTGTCCAGAAAATGGGTGCGCACGATATTCGACTCGAACAGGCGCTGGCCCGTCATCTGCTCCAGCTGCACCGATGCCATGTCCAGACCCGAGTGCTCAACGAGACACGCCGCGTAGGGATCTGAAATAAGTGGCTCAGGCCGATCAGTCTCCAACGCACGCATCTTCGCTGTCAGAACTGCAGTTGCAGCGATATTTCCTACCTCAAAGTCCGTCATAAAGGCCCCTTTGTGTAGCGCAATACTTGTGTTGTGATGACTCTATAGGTGTTGTACGGATGACAGTAGGCATTGAAACTGTTAGCCTCGTCCCGTGCTGCAGCTTCGCCTTCCGATCTGCCAACAACAAGGTAGACCTTCGGGCCGACTCTCATTACCGACACATGGGTGGAAGGCCGCCTGCCGAGCCGTGCGCCCGATTCTATTCGGCGATGCATTCGGCGCGCGTCCGTCCGCTACTCGTGCAGTTAGACCAATGGGTGTCGCGCCTACTCTGAAGGGGCGGTGTGGCAAATGACATGTCGCAGTGCGACGATCGAGATGACCAGTGTCTGAAAGAGATTGGTGGCGGTTCGCTAGCAGTAAGGAATGTCCAGTTTCGTGTGGCGGGTTGGTTCCGCAGAGCGGCGGATCTTACCCGCTCCCGGCAGGGGGTGAGTCGGTGAGTAAAACAGAACAGACCATTGAGTTCTCAACGGAGCGGTCGACCTGCCGGGGTGTTTTCACCGCCCCGGCTATCGACGAGGCGAACGGGCTGACAGTTGTCGTCTGCCCGGGGCTGGGCGGCACCCGCGACGGTCCCGTAGTTCAGAGTGCCGTTCGAGGATTCAATGCAGCTGGGTTTGCGGTGTTCGCGTTTGACTACAGTTCCTTCGGCGACAGCGACGGTTCTCCACGCCAAGTTGCAGAGGTAGCTCTCCAAATTGAAGAGGTCGTCGCGGCCGTGAAGGCGGTGGCGAGACACTCTCGCGTGGACGCCAATCGTGTGGCGCTATGGGGTACATCGCTAGGCGGTGCTCACGCGATCGCCGCTGCGAGCAGGCACCCCGTGCGCGGCGTTGTTGCGCAGCTACCCTTCGTCGGAGTCGCGAGCAAGTCAGGCCTCCCGGGGACAATGCGTTTCGCCGCAGCGGCCGTGTCAGATCGGATCCGGCGAGCGCTCCGGCTCGAGCCTCATTACATTCCGCTCGTTGGCGCGGTAGGAAGCACCGCTGCTATGACTAACGCAGAGCCAGAAAGGGTTTCGCGGCTTTTCGACGGGACCTCCTGGTGCAACAAGGTTTCGGCTGGAGTATTACTTGATCTTGTCCGCTATCGGCCGGCTGAGTACGCTGCGGGCGCTCCCCCACTACTTCTTTGCGTTGGCGAAGACGATCCCATGACCCCGGGCTATCTGGTTGACGAGGTGGTAGCTGCGGCGCCCACGTGCGAGGTGAAAACGCTTCCTGTTGGCCATTTCGAGCTAGAGAACGGAGTGCACGAATCGGCTTGGATGGCGGCACAGGTCGACTTTCTCGAGCGCGTGATGGCGATTTGAGGCTGTGGTAGCGATCTTCGTGCAATCGGCACGCTGAACCTTCACAGCCAGCCGCACGGAAGATCTGTCGGTGCAGTGTTCTCCAACGGAGAACCTTCGGGGAATCTGTTTCTGTTACAGGCGTGTCGCTACCTGTTACTGGTACAGGTTTGCGCGACTATGAACGTGCTCCGCTGGCCGGGCTGCAAGGAAGGAAGGTCACCGAATGGCTCAACCGAATCTCGGAAAGCGCAAGGAACACATGGTGCGCGTCCCTGAACCTGTGGACGTACCCGAACTTGCAGCGCACGCCGGATACAGCCAGGTCAGCAGGTATGTAGCGGACCTATTATGCGACATCGCTGGTCGATCTGATCTCAAGGTCGGCCCCGACCTAGTGAAGGAGGGGCAGCTGCCTCTGACGGCCTAACGGCATAGGAACACCACACAACTTCACACGGCGGGTTTTCGCAACAAATTAAGAAACCCCCTGGCTGGCGGGCCAGAGGGCTTCTCAAGGTTTTGAACTCAGAGCGCCAACTCTGGGTCAGGACGGTTGCGAAACCGCCCCATTCCCCGAAGGGACTGTCTTGTCGGACAGGTCTCAGGGTAGCGCGCACCCTCTGGCGCGTGCAATCCCTGCACATAGCGTGTCGGATACAAAATCCGACTCTTTTCTTCTGGTCCGCCGTTACTGCGGGTCCAGCCCGGTGCGGCCCAGACGTGGTCGGAGCACCACAGCCCCCGTGCGTCTTCGAAAACTTGGGTGCTTTGGGCTACAGCCCATCGCTCTTGATCTCGGCGACTATGCACATGCGGGTGTTCCGTGCTGGAATCGCGACGAACATTGGCTGAGGTGGACGCTGCCGATTGCGTACGCGCAGCACTATGCGCGGGTGCTTCCGCACCTCGGTGGCCCAAAGAACGGCATTTCTCTTGCTGTATTGACCAAGGTGGCGGCCGCCCATGCCGTTCACGCTGATTATCGCACCGGCCGTAACTGCCGGCCTACTGTCGCGCGGGTTGCTGCAATAAGCGGGTGCGCCGAACGCACCGTCCAGCGCGCCCGCAAAGTGATGCGGCTGATTGGCGTTGCCACCGAAGTCATGCGTGGCCGTCAGCGAACGCTTGATGAGCGACTCGCCTCGTACCGAGTCGGAGACCGAGGTCGTGGATGGGCCTCGGTGTACGCACTGCACGGTGCGCAAGTTGTGGATAAACGCGCAGGTAATAGAACTGCGGCACCCCATCCCGAAGGGCGCCCTTTAGGGCGCTCATCTCACGTATCGAAGAACTTACTAACCCCATCCAGCAATGCTGGAGAGCAACAACGCCGCGCTACGCGCGACCCAGCAACTACAAGAACCCCACCGTCACGGCGCAAACCGGACACCAGAGGCCTGTTGCTCGCTTCAAGATGGCGAAGCAATGCGCGTACGCCGCAGTGGGCTCGGCGGTATACCCCTGCGGCCTGGTCACATGTCTTGGCGAAACCAGCGGCATACGGTTGGACTGACCGCGACCTCAATCAGTTGCTTCGCGACCACACGCTTCCCGGTAACGGCAACTGGGTCGCCCACGACCCGAAACGGCCGATTTTGTTGCTTGCGGGCATCTTGAATCGCCATGGTGACCTCAACAACCGACCTGCTGCTCTGGATGACGCTCGGCAAGAAGAATACGAAGTTCGCCGTCGAGGCGTGTTGCTATGCGACGCCTGCGATGATCACGGGTGGCTACTCCCCTACGGCGACGTCGCGGTTCGCTGCAGTCACGGAGAAAGGTGAAGAACTGCATGGCTCGAGCGTTAGCTGACAGGCAGGCCGATCATTTGGCTGCGGCGCCCTAGCTTGGACGTACGTTGTACCTGCTTAACGACAGGGTCGACGGCTTCGCTGGGTACGCACCACCAGGTGGACGAAACGGGGACGGACCTCAAGAAGCCCGATGCTGCTGATCCTGCGGTATTGCCGCGCTGCGGACGGCCTCTAACAGTCGGTTGAACTCCGTCGCCAATGTGCTCCCATCGTTAAGCCCGAGCAAGACTCCTTCGGCTCGCGCCACCGCGACTTCGATACCTGGAGCTACGGCGTGGTTGGGAGCGGCTGGTGCAGTATCAAGATCGAAAGCGGCGAGGTCGCGTGTGAGCATGTCGGCCATGGTCCGATGGTGTTCGATCTGCGCAGTAAGCCGTCGCGCGTCGCCTTCGGCCTCTCGCCGGCATTCGCTCGAACAGTACGTCCGCGGCCGCCCGCGCCCCATAGTTCGCCGAAATTCTTTGCGGCACTGAGGTCTTGCGCAGTAGGCAGTGACAACCGGTGCGCGTCCCGAGTCGTTCTCAAGGCCACGTGTGGTTGGGACAGCCTCGGCTACACGCCGGGTGCCAGGGGTCCGTTCCACATCTTATTGTCTCATAATTAGCGCAAAAATGCACCAGGCGCACTGCGTGTGACCTGCATCTTTGCGTAGCGGTAGTCCGGACTTGCGGTCGACTCGCCAGCATCGGCCGAGTTAAAAATGCGCGTAAAGCTCGACGATATACTTACATCGTTGTAATTCGGCCGAGTTTTCGCGGCTGGCAACATTGGCGACCGCCATCGCCAAGCCTGTATGCGCCGAACGATCGGAGTCCTACCCGCTCACTTAACGAACTCATGAACGCCCCGTAGCGCGGGCCCAAACGATAAGAACCCCCCGGGTACCAGCCGGAGGGCTCTTGATCTGGCATACGAGGTCGAGTAAGCGCTCGTCTCGCGGGTCTCGCCATTCCCCGAAGGGACTGTCTTGCCTGACAGGTCTCAGGGTAGCTCGCGCCCGAAAGCGCCCGCAATCCCTACACCCCGCGTGTCGCACAGTCGAACCCTTGATAGGCCCGCTTCCTCGTGTCTATCACTTCTGGCGTGGTGGCGGCGTTGGTCGCCACGCGCAACGGTGAGGCTCGACGTCGACAAAGATCATTCCTACCGCTCCTCGTCCTGGCCAATTTCACTGTCAGACATTCCGACCGCTAGCTATTTAGCAGACAGGTCTGGGGTCTTTCAGCTCCTAGCCTTCGACTTCGACGTCGGCCGGTACGGACGAGATGCAGTCGACGCCGATGCTTCGGTCATGGCCAGGGTGCTCGAGGAGCTAGGCGTTCCGCACCTCACTGTGCGGTCCGGCCCTGCCGGCGGCATCCATGTCTGGGTTCGATTGCAATACGGCGCAGATGCTCAATCAGTTGCTGCCTTGGCTCGAGCCGTTAGGTCCCACCTACCCACTCTCGATATCACTCCCCTTTGCAACCCGGCAACCGGCGCCGTCCGGATCCCTGGCTCAGCGCACCGCGCTGGAGGCTGTGCAGAACCGCTTCTCCGGGCCGATGACCTCGACGCAGCTCTATTGGCAATGGATCGAGATGCACCACCCGTGGAAGTCGTCGATTGGCTGCACGCTCGCTTCCCGACGCGGCCCACGCCTCGGGAGCACGCGCCGCACAAGGCGCTCGGAATTAGCACGACCGGTTCGGGTCCCGCCCAGAGATTAGACCGAGTTCGCACTCCTCTGACTGGGGGGACTGCGCAGCTACTCAACGACCCCCTTACGGCATCCTGCGATCGGTCATCCGTGGCGTGGAGAGTTCTGTTAGGCATGGCTGCCAGCGGGTGGTGTTGGACTGACGTCGTTGGTCAGATTCGAAGGCCAGGACTGACTCGACTGCGTGAGGATTACGAGAGCAACCCCGGCCGAGCTATCAAGCAGTGGCACAAAGCGTTAGCTGTAGCGGCACAAACAGCCTGGCCTAGAACAGCCTATGAGGTGTCGGATGATTCTGTCAGCGGCGCCATCGCTGAGGCAGAGAGTGCACTTCTGAGATGGCCTGCTCGATGGTCAGCTCCCGGCGGCGCCAGCGCTGACGGGGCTCAGGAAAATTCCCCAGTGGTGCTCATCGAAATTCCCCACCCGTGAGGTGGGTCTACTGTAGCGGCCGGCGGATGGTTCCGGCGGCGGTGCGGTGGTTTTCTGATCGGGCGTGGTGGTCTCGCAGGCGATAGGAATCGCCGTCGAGTTTGAGGACTACCGAGCGATGCAGGAGCCGATCGAGCATGGCCGCTGCGACGGTCGTGTCGCCGAGGACTTCGCCCCATTCGGAGATGCTGCGGTTGGTGGTGATCACGATCGACGTCTCTAAATATCGTTGTGCCACAACCTGAAACAACGCAGAGGCAGCCTCGGCAGGCAACG
>NZ_AYTE01000029.1:0-12367 GCF_000506245.1 Williamsia sp. D3
GTCGCACACGGCGCCGCGGCCGCATCGGTCGGCACCGCGGCCGCCACCGCCGGCGGCGGCATCCTCGTCGTGATCGGAACAGTCCTCGCTGCCCTCGCCGTCCCCGCCTTTGTCCGCTACCGCATCACGCGCTGACGATCACCGGGCAGCGACGCGGGTGCGGCTGGGGGCCGAATCCTTGAGCAGGCCTGCGGTGTACCCGACAACCTGGGGGTCGGCCATCGCCTTCCATCGCGGGGCGAGCAGTTTCATGTAGCGCTCGACGTAGAGCAACTGCTTGCCGACGAGTACCAGTTCACGTGGGAGACGGGCGTCGTAGTTCTTGGCGAGGTTCGCGAGTTGACGGCCCAGGTCGGCGTACGCCATGTTCCCCAGTTCGGTTCCGCCGATGGGGGCGGCGACGCGTCGCAGGTCCTTGGCGGTCTCGCGGACCGAACCCGGTTTCCCGAAGGTGCCCAGCGCGGCCAGGGCCTGACCGGCGGCCTCGTAGTTGCTGCGCATCAGATTGCCGAGCAATTCGCGGACGATCATGCGGGTGTTGTCGTCGAAGCGGCCGACGATGCCCCAGTCGAGGAACACGATGCGCCCGTCGGCGTCGACGAGAACGTTCCCGGCATGCAGATCGCCGTGGAAGATCCCATCGGTGAAGGCCGACTCGAGCAACGACATCAGCAGCGTCTTGACGATCTCGGTGCCGTCGTGACCTGCGCGGCGGATGGCCTTGACGTCGTCGATACGAATGGCGTCCACCCGCTCGAGGGTGAGTACCCGCTCGGTGGTGTGGTCCCAGTACACCTTCGGAACACGCACCTTGTCTGCGTACTTCGACCCCGAGATCGCAGCGGTCCATTCCTCCATGGCGGCGGCTTCGGTGCGGAAGTCCAGCTCGGAGTTGAGATTGGCGGTGAAGTCCTCGATCACCGCTTTGGCGCTGAGCATGCGTCCGTACGACGACAGTTCCACAAGCGCGGCGGTGCGCTGCAGGATCTGCAGGTCGGCGGCCAGCCGGCCCTTGATTCCCGGGCGCTGGATCTTGACGACCACCGACTCGCCGGTTTTCAGCGTCGCGGTGTGGACCTGCGAGATGGACGCGGAGGCGATCGGCTCGGCGTCGAAGTCGTCGAACACCTCGTCGGGGTCGCGGCCGAGCTGGCTGCTCAGCACCGCACGAACCTGCTCGGGGTCGGCAGGGGGCACCCTGTCGAGCAGCGACCGGAACTCATCGGAGAGCACCTTGGGGAACACGCCTGGACTCGAGGCGATGAGCTGCCCGAGCTTGACGTAGGTCGGGCCGAGGGCGGCGAACGTGTTGCGTGTCTCGCCGGCTCCGATTGCGGCCGCGTCCTGCTTGTGGCGTACCCGGGTGGCGAAGCGTGCGCCTCCGCAGACGGCGTGCCAGGCGGTGGCGCCGATGCGCGCCGCCTCGGTGGTCAGCGGTACCTTCTGCAGTGTCGGTCGTGGCTCGGCTGTCGTGATGGTCATGGTCCTCCGCATGCGACTTGTCGCCGGGGCAGGCCATCCCGGTTTTGGGGACGGCCGATGGTCGATGCTCCGCCGGACATGGTAGGGCATCTGGCCGTGAGCGCCAGTCGGCTTGTCTTGGGCGCTGCCCGGGCATGCCGCCCCGTGCGGGACGGCGTGGGCGTGGCGCTTTCGGTGCTGCAGGACTAGTCGAATCCCCAGGTGGCCGCGTTACGGTGGACCGGTGTGGTCTTGATGACACCGGGCCCGAAGCCTGGTCGAGCTCTCAGAGTGCGGTCTCGTTGGACTGCCAGGGCAAGTTTGCCCTTCGCGCCGCCGTCACCGGGCAGTAGTGCATCGGCTCGCCACGGACGGCTTCGGGAGGCAGATTGCGTACGGGGGTGTCCAGCAGTGGTGCGTCGGCGGGCACGGCTCCGGCCAGCCGATCCCAGGCGTCGCGGCAACGTGGATGTTTGCGGTAGCGCTCGGGCAACAAGTGCATGAAGGTGTTGACGGCCTTGCCGAACCGGCGGAAACGGCGCTCGTCACGTTCTGACCACGTGAAGCCCATCAGATCGCGAACGGGCTGGTCGTACAGGCCCACCGTCAGCCAGGTGAAGAATCGTTCGGTGGGGCGGACCAGTTGTTTCCAGACCGGCCGGGGCATCCACGACATCCACGGGGGCGGCGGCAGTTCGGAGATGTCCAGCACCGTGCGGACGGCGGGATGGTCCTGAAGGACGTTGCGGCACATGTGATCCCAATACTCGAGGAAATCCTCGTAGGTATCCGGGCATGGCCGGGTGCTCACGCCGTACATCGCGTACCAGGTGCGTGACTCCTCGAACAGCTGGCGTTTCTCCGCTTCGGTGATCGGTGGACCGAAGACCTCCGCGCACCGGATGTTGCCGTACCAGAACGTGGCGTGCGCCCAGTAGAAGACGTCCGGATCGAGCGCGTGATAGCGGCTGCCGTCGGGCATCGCACCCTTGATCTCGCGGTGGTAGTCCCGAACCTCGCGGCCGGTGTCCTCGGTGCCGTCGAACACCACCCCGATGATCGGATAGAGCGACCGCATCAACCGCTCCCAGCGTTCGCCGAAGAAGTCGGAGTGCTCCCACACTGCCGCACCGAGCTTCGGGTGCATGTTCTGCATCGACCCCGACCACAGGCCGATGAGCATCCCGTGCCAGCCGCCGAAGAACTTCCAGGTGACCGAATCCGGACCGAGCAGTTGTGGCACAGGCTCGGATGCGGGCGGGACGGGCGTGGTGATCGGTCGGGTATCGCGCAGGTCGGTCACGGGAGACATCCTTCGTCGACGGCCGGTGCCGTGAGGCACCAATGAGACGAAACTCTAGATCCGTCTCAGAAGGTGTGTCAACCGTCACGCGGGGTCGATGGTGGGCCGGCTCGGCCGAATGGATGAAAGCTTTTGCCGGGGCGACAACTTCGCATCGCCCCCACAAGTGGCGGCTAAGCTGGCCGATGTGGCCGGGCACAGCATCGAAGCGGATGGATACAGCGCACAGATCGCCGCGACCGGCGCGGGGCTCCGGGCCGTCAGATGGCGCGGCCGGCTCCTCACCGAGACCTGGGAGATCGAACCGGGGGTCAAGCCTCCGCTCTCGTGCGGATTGGTGCTCTCGCCGTGGCCGAACCGCACAGGCGACGGCCGATACATCTTCGACGGCACGTCGTACGAGCTCCCCATCACCGAAGCCGGGCGGAACAACGCCAACCATGGCTTCGTGCGGATGGTGGACTGGAATGTCCTCGACCAGACCCCGACGTCGGTCACCCTCGGCGTCGCCGTGGGGCAGCATCCCGGTTGGCCGTTCGACCTCCAGCTCACCGCCACCTACGCGGTGGGGCCCGATGGCCTGACCGTCACCCACACCACCACCAACACCGGGACCATCCGCGCGCCGTACGCAGTGGGCCAGCACACCTTCGTCCGCGTGGGCGACGTCCCTGCCGACGACTGCTCACTGCAGCTGGCAGCGGAGAAGTATCAGCCGCTCGACCCCGAACGCCAACTCCCCGACGGCGACCCTGTCGACGTCGTCGGCACCGAGTTCGACTTCCGGACGCCACGACCGGTCGAGGGAGTGTGGCTCGACACCCCGTTCACCGCGATGACGGATGACGACGGCATCATCACCCATCGCCTGATCGGCTCGGACGGGACCACCGAACTGTGGACCGACCTCAACTTCTCGTGGGTCCAGGCCTTCACCGCCGACCCGGGCCACGACCAGCCGTACCCCGGTCGCGGCAGGGCCGTGGCCATCGAACCGATGACCGCGCCGCCCAACGCGCTTGCCACCGGAACCGATCTGATCGTGCTCGAACCGGGCCAGATCTGGACCGGCCGCTGGGGCTTGCGATTCCGGGAATGAGGGTGGCGCCGTGAGAGAAATCGTCGTGTGTGGAGAAGCGCTGGTGGACCTGGTGCCGTCTGCACCCGGTGCGCTGAGTCCGCTCACACCTGCTCTGGGCGGCGGCCCGTTCAACGCCGCGATCACCTTGGGCCGGCTCGGGTCGGCGGTGTCGTTGTGCTCGCGCGTGTCCACCGACGCGTTCGGCGATGCCCTCGCGGATGCGCTTCGTTCCGCCGGCGTGAATTTCTCTCTGCTGCAACGTGGTCCAGAACCGACCACGCTCGCTCTCACCAGCATCGGCGACGACGGATCGGCGCAGTACAACTTCTATCTGCAGGGCACCGCCGACCGGTTGGTCACCGATCCGGGTGAGCTACCACGCACGGTCGCCGCCCTCGCTTTCGGAACCTTGTCGATGGTGCTCGAGCCGGGGGCAAGCGCCTACGAGAAGCTCCTGCACCGCAGTCATGGCGAGGGCCGCCTCACGCTGCTGGACCCCAACATCCGTGCCGGTGTGATCGATGACCCCGACGCCTACCGCAAGCGCTTCGCCTCGTGGTTGCCGTCGCTCGACATCGTCAAGGTGTCCGACGACGACGCCGAATGGCTGGCCGAGGGCGCCGCCGGAACAGATCCGGACCGCTGGATCGAAGCCGGCGTGGGCGCGGTTGTCATCACGCACGGCGGCGATGGACTCAGTGTTCGCACGCCCGACCTCACCGCGCGTGTACCCGGCCGGAGAGTCGATGTGATCGACACCATAGGGGCAGGCGACACGATTTGTGGCGCCCTGTTGCACTGGCTGGGAACGCGCCGCTTCCTCGACCCCGCGCAGCTCCGCACGATGACCGAAAACGACTGGTCAGAGGCCCTGCAGTTCGCTGCCCGGGCCGCCGCGATCACCGTGTCGCGGCCCGGCGCGGACCCTCCGTGGGCGGGCGAGCTTGAAACCGACTAGGTTGTTAACCGGGTCGCACGATCGTTACGACGGCCCCGGAGGTAAAACACCTGCACCGGTTCACGAGACCGGTGCAGCCCGTCGAAAAGGGGAGGACCAAGTGTCCGCCGAAACAGTGTCTGCCAACGGATCGGCAGCGGAGGCCAAGGCCACGTTCAGCTATCCCGGCGGCGAGATCAAGCTTCCCATCGTCGAAGCGACAGAAGGTGCCAACGGCGTCGGACTCGGGAAGTTCCTCGCCGAGACCGGACTCACCACGTTCGACGGCGGTTTCGTCAATACGGCGTCCACCAAGTCGGCGATCACCTACATCGACGGCGATGCCGGAATCCTGCGCTACCGCGGATACCCCATCGAGCAGTTGGCGAAGGGATCGAGCTTCCTCGAGGTCAGCTACCTCCTGATCAACGGCGAGCTCCCGACCCCGTCCGAACTCGACGAGTTCACCAACAAGATCAGTCGCCACACGCTGCTGCACGAAGACCTCAAACGATTCTTCGACGGCTTCCCGCGCAACGCGCACCCCATGCCGGTGCTGTCCAGCGCAGTGAACGCCCTGAGCGCGTACTACCAGGATTCCCTGGACCCGAAAGATCCCGAGCAGGTCGAGCTTTCGACCATCCGACTGTTGGCGAAGCTGCCCACCATTGCGGCGTACGCCTACAAGAAGTCCACCGGACAGCCGTTCCTGTACCCGGACAACTCACTGAACCTGGTCGAGAACTTCCTGCGGATGACGTTCGGTTTCCCCGCGGAGCCCTACGAGGTCAACCCGGACGTGGTCAAGGCCCTTGACATGCTTTTCATCCTGCACGCCGACCACGAGCAGAACTGCTCCACCTCCACGGTCCGCCTCGTCGGGTCGTCGCAGGCCAACTTGTTCACCTCGATCTCCGGTGGCATCAACGCACTCTGGGGCCCGCTGCACGGCGGTGCCAACCAGGCCGTGCTCGAGATGCTCGACGACATCAAGGCCTCCGGTGGCGACACCAAGGAGTTCATGAACAAGGTCAAGAACAAAGAAGACGGCGTCAAGCTCATGGGCTTCGGGCACCGGGTCTACAAGAACTACGACCCGCGGGCCGCGATCGTCAAGGAGACCGCCGACCAGATCTTGGAGCTCCTCGGCGTAAACGACGATCTCCTCGACATCGCCAAGGGGCTCGAAGAAGTGGCCCTGAGCGACGACTACTTCATCTCGCGCAAGCTGTACCCGAACGTGGATTTCTACACCGGTTTGATCTACCGCGCGATGGGGTTCCCCACCCGGATGTTCACCGTGCTGTTCGCACTCGGCCGGCTGCCCGGCTGGATCGCGCACTGGCGTGAGATGAACGCCGACCCGACCGGGAAGATCGGCCGTCCCCGGCAGATCTACACCGGATACACCGAACGTGACTACCTGAATATGGATCAGCGCTGAACCATGACAAAACCTGAGATCGAGTTCCCCCAAGGCCCCGCACCCACCGAACTGGTGAGCACCGACCTGGTGATCGGTGACGGCGACGTCGCTGTTGCCGGTGGAGTGGTCGACGTCCACTACGTCGGCGTCGAGTACGAGACAGGCGAGGAGTTCGACTCCTCGTGGAACCGCGGCCAGTCCGCCAACTTCCCGCTCGACCGGCTGATCCCGGGCTGGCAGGAGGGTATTCCCGGCATGAAGGTCGGCGGTCGCCGTCAGCTCACCGTGCCGCCCGAGCTCGCTTACGGGCCCGAGGGTGCCGGACACCGGCTGTCGGGTAAGACACTGATCTTCGTGATCGATCTGCTCGGCGTTTCTTAGGTCCGGGTACGCATCTTTCGCAGCAGCCCTGCACGGTCACCGTGCAGGGCTGTTTGCTGTCTCCGGCACTTACCCTGGCCGCCCCCCGGTGAACGGGCGGTGATCTCCTGGGCGTTCACAGCCACTGACGGCTTTGTGCGCGATAGGTTTACGGGGTGATCGCGCACCCGTTCATCTACGAGATCAACACGTGGCCGTGGCTCGACGAGCTCAGCAGGAGGTACGGCCGGCGCGTCGAATTGGGTGATGTCCTCGGCGAGGTGTGGGACGTGATCGCGGCGTCCGGTGCTGATGTCGTGTGGCTGATGGGGGTGTGGCAGCGCAGCCCGGCCGGTGTGGCGATCGCCAGAGCGGACGAACCCCTGGTCCAGCATTGCCGGGACATCCTGCCCGACTTCACCATCGATGACATCGTCGGTTCGCCGTACTGCATCCGCGGATACGAGGTGGACCCGATGCTCGGCGGCCCCGACGGGCTGGCGTCGGCACGGCAGGCCCTTGCTGACCGCGGGATTCGCTTGATCTTGGACTTCGTGCCCAACCATGTTGCGCCCGACCACTCGTGGACCACCGCGCATCCGGAGTTCTTTGTCGGCGGCACCGCCGATGACCTGCGCGAGGAACCGGCATCCTTCATCGAGGTCGGCGGCAAGGTACTCGCGAACGGCCGCGACCCCTACTTCCCGGCGTGGCCCGACGTCGTGCAACTCAACGCCTTCTCCACCGAGTTGCGTGCGGCCGTCATCACCACCCTCACGCGAATAGCCGAACAGTGCGATGGTGTGCGGTGCGACATGGCGATGCTGATGATGAACGACGTGTTCGGCAGAACCTGGGGTGAACGCGCGGGACATGTTCCGTCACAGGAGTATTGGCCACTCGTGATCGGAGCCGTGCGGTCGATACACCCCGACTTCACATTCATCGCTGAGGCGTACTGGGACCTCGAGGCCGCCCTGCAGGAGCAGGGATTCGACTACTGCTACGACAAGGGTCTGTACGACCGCTTCGTCGAAGGTGGCGACGCTGCCGCGGTCAGAAGGCAACTCGATGCCGAGCCGGACCATCTCAGCCGGCTCGTCCGATTCCTCGAAAATCACGACGAGCCCAGGGCTGCATCGGTGTTCTCGCTCGCGGGGCACAAGATCGCGGCAGTCACGTCGTTCACCCACCCCGGCGCGAGGTTGCTCTACGATGGCCAGTTCGAGGGCCGGCGCATGCATCTTCCTGTGCAACTGGGCCGCAGCCCGGTCGAGGAGGTCGACAACGAGCTGCTCGACTTCTATGGCCGGCTGACGAACATTCTGCGCGACACCACATTCCGTACCGGATCGTGGGCCACGGCCGAGATCACCGGTTGGGCCGACAACTCCACAACAGCGGATCTGCTGGCGTGGGCCTGGCGCGGTGACACCCGCTGGGTCGTCGTGGTGAACCTCGGCGACCGGGTTGCCAGTGGCCTGGTGCGAACAGGATGGGACGACCTCGCAGCGGCCGAAGTCGACCTCGTCGACGACACCCGTGACCTCCGGTATCGCCGTGGCGCCGCCGATCTGACCGACGGCCTGTTCGTCGAGCTGGGCCCCAGGCTGTGGCACCTGTTCCGGGTGGAGCCGGTCCCTGCGGAGAACACCTCCGATGATGCTGAACGCGAGGCGATCTGAGTGAACGGGCAACACCGCCGGCCGGGTGGTACGGCCGAGCATCAGCGTCTCGCCGAAGCCACCGGCCGTCTCGAAGACGGGTTGCACGATGCGAACCCGTGGTACCTGTGGGGGCCGTACCTGTCCGAGAGGGCATGGGGGACAGTGCGAGAGGATTACAGCGACGAAGGAAACGCATGGGACCACCTCCCGCACGAGCATGCGCGTTCCCGTGCCTACCGCTGGAACGAAGACGGTATGGCCGGGATCTCCGACATCGGGCACGAGTTCTGCCTGTCGTTGGCCCTGTGGAACGGCGTCGACCCGATCCTCAAAGAGCGCATGTTCGGACTCACGGGCCCGCAGGGCAATCACGGTGAAGACGTCAAAGAATACTGGTGGTATCTGCAGGGGCTGCCGAGTCATGCTCTGCTGCAATGGCGTTACCACTACCCGCAGGCGGCGTTCCCCTACGAGCAACTGGTGGCGGAGAACGCCCGGCGTGGACGCGACGACTTCGAGTACGAGCTGCTCGACACCGGGGTCTTCGACGATGGCCGCTACTGGGTTGTCGATGTCACGTATGCCAAGGCCGGTCCAACCGACATCCTGATGACCATCAGCGTCACCAACAACGGCGCGGACGACGCGTCGATCGACATGCTGCCCACCGGCTGGTTCCGGAACACCTGGCGCGCTGCGGGCGAGCAGAACATCCCCGGCCTGGTCGTCGATGGCGATGCGGTGGTCCTCGAGCACGCCCGGCTGGACGGCTACCGACTGCGGGCGGCGCCGGCAAGCGATGGGACCGAGCCGCGGGTTCTGTTCTGCGACAACGAAACCAACATTCCCAAGATCTTCGGCGGTGACCCGATCACGCCGTACCCGAAAGACGGGATCAACGACCACGTGGTCGCGGGCGCGCGACGGTCAATCCGGCGCAACACGGAAGCAAGGCAGCCTGGTGGTACCACCTGGACGTGGCTGCGGGAAAAACGGTGCATGCGCGTGTGCGGTTGTCCGGGCGGGACGATGCCGGCTGCAGTGATAGTGACTGGGCAGGAGACGACTTCGGCAGAATCGCCGCACTGAGGCAAAGTGAGGCGGACGAGTTCTATGCCGCCATCGGACCCGATCTCGACACCGAGCAGATGCGGATCCTCACCCAGGCCGCCGCGGGTTTGATCTGGAGCAAGCAGATGTACTCCTATCAGGTCGCGCGATGGCTCGACGGTGATCCCGCGGAGCCGCTACCCCCACCGGGACATCAACACGGGCGCAACACTGATTGGCGACACCTCGATGCCTTCGACATCCTGGCGATGCCAGACCCGTGGGAGTACCCGTGGTTTGCTGCCTGGGACCTGGCTTTTCACTCCATCTCGTGGGCGCATCTGGATCCGGCATTCGCGAAGTATCAGTTGATCGTGCTGCTGCGGGAGTGGTTCTTGCACCCCAATGGTGCTCTGCCCGCCTATGAGTGGAGTTTCGACGACGTCAACCCGCCGGTGCATGCCCTCGCGGCGCTGCGGGTGTTCAACATCGACGGCAGTACCGACACCGAGTTCCTCGAACGGGTCTTCCAGAAGCTGCTGCTCAACTTCACCTGGTGGGTGAATAGACAGGATCCGCACGGCAACAACGTTTTCGGTGGCGGGTTTCTCGGACTCGACAACATCAGTCCGGTCGACCGTTCACACCTGCCGCCGGGCACCACACTCGAGCAGTCCGACGGCACCGGATGGATGGCGTTTTATGCCGAGGCCATGCTGGGCATAGCGCTGGCACTTGCCGACCATGACCCCGTCTACGAAGACATGGTGATCAAGTTCCTCGAGCACTTCACCCTGATCGCGCAGTCGCTCAAGGAATCCGGTCTGTACGACGTGGAAGACGGCTTCTACTACGACCGGCTGACCGACCCTGACGGCACCTGCGAGTCCATCAAGGTGCAAAGTCTTGTCGGGCTGATCCCCGCTCTGGCTGCCGCAGAGATCCCCGCGCGCAATGCCCAGCGGATGAGCAGGTTGCGGAATCGATTCACCCGGCGGTTCGCGGCGCTCGGCATCGGGGGCGCGCAGTCGTGGCGGATCCGCTCCGACGGCGACAAACCGCGCATCCTGCTGTCGGTGTTGTCTGCCGACCAGTTGCGGTCGTTGATGCGTACGGTGTTCGACGAGGACGCAATGCTCTCCGATCACGGTCTCCGCTCTTTGTCGAAAAAGTACCGCGAGCCGTACACGTTGCCCGGTGCCACCGGTGCGGTCATCGATTACGAGCCCGCCGAGTCACGGACCGCCATGTATGGCGGCAATTCGAATTGGCGGGGGCCGGTGTGGTTCCCGATCAACTACCTGGCGATCCGCGCGCTGGTGCAATACGGGCGGTTCTTCGGCACCGAGGTGACGATGGCTTACCCCACCGGCGCGGACGCCGACTCCGACTTCTTCGAGATCGCCCAAGACCTGGCGGACCGACTGGTGTCGATCTGGTTGCCCGACGCTGACGGTCGTCGTCCCGTGTATGGGGGAACGGAGATCTTCCAGACCGATCCTGCGTGGAAGGACAATCTGTTGTTCAACGAGTACTTCCACGGAGACAATGGGGCCGGTCTCGGCGCGAGTCATCAAACGGGGTGGACTGCGCTGGTCATCGACCTGCTGCTGCACCCGCCGAAGCATTCGCGACATTGATGTACCACCCTTCGCCGTTCTTTTCGGCAGGATGGGTGAATGGACCAACAACCGATCCTGCTCTGGTTTCGTCGAGACCAGCGGCTGGGTGATCTGCCACCGCTGCTGGCCGCGGAGGGCAGGCGCGTCCTGGCCTGTTTTGTCCTCGACCCCAGCCTCGAGGCATCGTCGGGCGATCGACGACTGGCGTTTCTGTTTGAGTCGCTCCGTGATCTGCACAACCAGCTCGACGGCAGACTCCTGGTCGTCCGCGGTGCGCCCGAGCAACAGATTCCCGCCATCGCGAAAGCCATCGACGCCGAGGCGGTGCACATCACCGCCGATTTCGCCCCGTACGGACGTCGCCGAGACCGCAAGGTGGCCGAAGCGCTGGGCGACGTGCCGCTACGCGCCGAAGGATCGCCCTACGCGGTGACGCCCGGTCGCGTTCGCAAAGACGACGGCGAGCCCTACCGGGTGTTCACCCCCTACTTCCGTACGTGGAAGGCACACGGATGGCGGGAGCCGGCCGACACCGGAGTGGAGTCGGCGGACTGGGTCGACCCCGGTGACATCGCAGGTGTCGAGTCCATCGACATTCCCGACCCGCCGGCCACACTGGACATCCCTGCCGGCGAGCACGCCGCGCACGAGCGTTTTGCCGAGTTCATCGCCGACGGCGTGCTCGGTTACGAGCAGGACCGCAACCGGCCCGATCTCGAGGCGTCGAGCCGGATGTCGGCGTATCTGAAGTACGGCAACATCCATCCGCGGGCGATGCTTGTCGAACTCGACAAATCCGAGGGGGCCGGACAGGCCGCCTACGTCAGGGAACTGGCGTTTCGGGACTTCTATGCCGACGTGCTGTACCAGCGACCGGACTCGGTGTGGTGGAACCTGAACAAGAAGTTCGATGCGATGGAGCACGACTCGGGATCGGACGCCGACGCGGACTTCGATGCGTGGCGGGAGGGGAAGACCGGATACCCGATCGTCGACGCGGGTATGCGGCAGCTCTCGGGAAGTGGGTTCATGCACAATCGGCTGCGCATGATCGTCGCCTCATTCCTGGTGAAGGACCTCCATCTGCCGTGGCAGCGCGGCGCCGCATGGTTCCTCGATCAACTCATCGACGGCGACATGGCGAGCAACCAGCACGGTTGGCAGTGGGTCGCCGGGTCGGGAACCGATGCGGCACCGTACTTTCGGGTGTTCAACCCCACCACCCAGGGCAAGAAGTTTGATCCCTCCGGGGATTACGTACGCCGTTGGGTTCCCGAGCTCCGCTCGATTCCGGGGAGCGCTGTCCACGAACCCGGCGCACTGAGGCCCGACGATTACCCCGAGCCGATCGTGGATCACTCGGCACAGCGCCGGGTCGCCCTGGATCGCTACAACCAGCTCCCCACCTGACCCCTACCCCCACCGACCGGGCCCTTATCCCCGTCGACCGGGCCGTTACC
>NZ_AYTE01000030.1:0-154367 GCF_000506245.1 Williamsia sp. D3
ATCGGTCACCGAAGAGCCGGCCACCACCGGCCAGGCCGGCGAGAAGCCGCCGGCCGCTCAGGTCAAAGGCCTGGCCATCGGCGGCGGTGCCAAGCGCCCCGGAGCCAAGCGTCCCGGGGCCCCGAAGCCGGGAGCAGGCAAGCCCGACGAGGATGTCGCACCCGCACCGGTGGCCGACGAGCCGTCGAAGGTGGACGAGCCAGAGGTCAGCGAACCGGCCGCGGAGGGTACTGCGGAGGGTGGCGCGACCGAGCAGTCAGCCGCGGTTCCCGTCAAGGGCCTGGCGATCGGCGGCAAGGCCAAACGTCCCGGAGCGAAGAAGCCGGGAGCCGCCAAGCCCGCCGCGGCTCCAGCGCCCGATCCCGAGCCCGAACCCGAACCCGCGGAACAGCCAGAGCCAGAGGCCCAGACCGAGGTTGTGGCAGAGCCAGAGGCAGATAACGAGACGACCGCTGAGAGCACCAACGGCGCAACTGCCACCAACGGCGACGCACCGGCCGACAGCCGGACGCTGGCCGAATCAGGGCCCTCCAAGGCCAAGGGATTCGGCATCGCAGCAGGCAAGAAGCGTCCTGGTAAACGCTGAACCCGAAAACGATTTGCGAAAGGCTGGCACCATAAGCAGGTGAGCAGACCACACGTGTCGACGGTGTACCGCGACCTCAAACCACTCGAGCAATCGGCGAAGCTCCGCAATGTCGCCTACGAGATCCGCGGACCGGTGACGGCCCACGCCGCTCGCCTGGAGGCGGAGGGGCATCGGATCCTGAAGCTGAACATCGGCAACCCTGCCCAGTTCGGTTTCGAGGCGCCGGACGTGATCATGCGCGACATGATCCACGCGTTGCCGTACTCCCAGGGGTACAGCGAATCCCTGGGGGTGCTTCCGGCTCGTCGCGCGGTGGTCACCCGCTACGAACTGATTCCGGACTTCCCGTACTTCGACGTCGACGACGTGATCTTGGGTAACGGTGTATCCGAGTTGATCACCATGACCATGCAGGCGTTGCTCGACGACGGCGACGAGGTGCTGATCCCCTCCCCCGACTACCCGCTGTGGACCGCGATGACGGCGTTGTCCGGGGGTAAGGCGATCCACTACCTCTGCGACGAGGAAAACGACTGGAACCCCGACATCGCGGACATCGAGTCGAAGATCACCCCGCGCACCAAGGCGCTGCTGGTGATCAACCCGAACAATCCGACCGGCGCGGTCTACAAACGGGAAGTCCTCACGCAGCTGGTCGAATTGGCCCGCAAGCACTCGCTGCTGCTCCTGGCCGACGAGATCTACGACAAGATCCTGTACGACGATGCCGAGCACATCAATCTCGCGTCGCTGGCGCCGGACCTGCTGTGCCTGACGTTCAACGGCCTGTCCAAGGCGTACCGGGTGTGCGGTTACCGGGCCGGGTGGGTGGCCATCACCGGGCCGAAAGACCACGCGAAGGGTTTCATCGACGGCATGAAGATGCTGGCGTCGACCCGCCTGTGTTCAAACGTTCCGGGTCAGCACGCCATCCAGGTCGCGCTCGGCGGGTACCAGAGCATCGAGGATCTTGTCCTGCCCGGCGGTCGGCTCCTGGAACAACGCGACATCACGTGGGAGAAGCTCAACGAGATCCCCGGCGTGAGCTGTGTGAAGCCGATGGGTGCGCTCTACGCGTTCCCACGCCTGGACCCCGAGGTGCACGACATCCACGACGACGAGAAGTTTGTCCTCGACCTCCTGGTCCGCGAGAAAATCCTTGTTGTGCACGGCACCGGATTCAACTGGCCCAACCCCGACCATTTCCGCATCGTCACGCTCCCGTGGTCGCGCGATCTGGGTGACGCGGTGCAGCGAATGGGCAACTTCTTGGCGAGTTACAAGCAGTAGAACCACATAACCGCAGCTCAGCACCTCTTGATTTAAGTGTGACGACTGGTAACGTCTAACTCACTCAATCACTCAAGGGGGAGTTGATGACTGCTATCGACAGCAATCAGAGGGCCGCCGAGCCCGCCTGGCGGTCACGCACCGTGATCCGCAGCGGCGTGGAGCTGGCCGTGTTCGAGCTGGGCGAGCGGTCATCTGACAACCCGACCGTGGTGCTTGTGCACGGATGGCCCGACACCCACCACCTGTGGCACTCGGTGGCGCCGATCCTCGCCGAGCGCTATCACGTGGTTGCCTATGACACCCGCGGCTACGGCGAGAGCGACAAGCCCGACGGCGACGCCGCCTACCGGCTCCCCGAGTTGGCAGCCGATCTCTTCGCGGTGATCGACGAGGTCAGCCCAGGCGAGGCAGTTCACGTCCTCGCGCACGACTGGGGTTCGGTCCAGACATGGGAAGCCGTGTGCACACCCGGCGCCAACGACCGGATCGCCTCGTTCATCTCGGTGTCGGGACCGAACCTCGACCACCTCGGCGAATGGTCGCGCGAGCGTTTGCGTCACCCGACCCCGAAGTCCCTGGGACAAGCGCTGTCTCAGGTGCTGTCGTCGAGTTACACGGCTGTGTTCCAGCTCCCGGTGGTACCCAAAGCGCTGTTCGGCGCCGCCATGCACCCCGCGACGTGGCAACGGCTGCTCACCGCCGTCGAGGGCACAGACCCGGCGAACCTCACCTTCGCACCGACTTTCCGTGCCGACGCGGTGTCGGGACTGCGGTACTACCGCGCCAACATCCGTCCGCGACTGGCGAATCCGAACCCACGCAGCACCACGGTTCCGGTGTTCGAGGTGGTGAACACGCGCGACATCGCTCTGCGCAGTGCAATCTTCGCCAATACCCCTCGCTACACGGACAAGCACTGGCGTCGCGACACCGAGACCGGCCACTGGCTGCCCTACACGAACCCCGGATACCTCGCCGAGATCGCCGGTGATTTCATCGAGACGATGCGCGGGGGCGAGGTGTCTCCCGTCATCGAGCGCGCCCGCCGGCGGGGCGAGAACACCTCTGTGTCCGGCAAGCTCGCGGTCATCACCGGCGCGGGTAGCGGAATCGGCAAAGAGACGGCGATTCTGCTCGCCCGCAACGGGGCCGAGGTCATCGTCGCGGACATCAACCTCGACGCGGCCGAGTCGACCGCTGCCGCAATCACTTCCAGCGGAGGCCTGGCCACCGCCTACCGGCTCGACGTGGCCGATCAGGACGCGTTCGCCGCATTCGCCGACGACGTGACCAAGCGCCACGGAGTTGCCGACATCGTGATCAACAACGCCGGTATCGGTTTCGCCGGACACGCCCTCGACGCCACCGACGAACAGATCCGGCGCCTGATCGACATCAACCTGCTCGGGGTCATCACCGGCAGCCGGGTCTTCGGCCGGGCGATGGTGGAACGCGGTCTCGGCGGCCAGATCGTCAACCTGGCCTCGGCAGCTGCATTCACACCACAGCAGGGCCTCGGCAGCTACGCGGCCACCAAGGCCGGGGTGCTGATGTTCAGCGAATCCCTCCGAGCCGAACTGGCCGAACATCACATCGGGGTCTCGGCCATCTGCCCCGGCATCGTCGACACCAACATCGTCGCGGCCACCGAGTTCGCCGGATCCACCGCGGACACGCAACAACAGTTGCGCGACAAGATGAGTGGGATGTACCGCCGCCGCGGCTACACGCCGGACAAGGTGGCGACCGCGATTCTCGGCGCGATCGAGAACAACAAGGCGGTGGTACCGGTGACCCCTGAGGCGCACGCCTGGTACCGCATCTACCGCTTCACACCCGGGCTCTCGCGTCTGATGGCCCGCGCAAAGTTGTTCTGAACAGGAGATCCGCGATGACCCACGCTTTTGATCCGGGACCAGTCGAACTGCATGCCCGCAACGTCGAGTTCGAGTGGAAGAACACCCCGCTGCACTGGATCCCGAACCATCCGGTGTCGTCCAATGTGATCAGCATGCTCAATCTGCTGCTGCCAGAGGGTGAACGCTGGTTCGTGCAGACATACAACGAGGCACTGCCCCTGGTGAAGGACGAGGTGCTCGCGGCTGCGATGCGTGGCTTCATCGGGCAGGAGGCGATGCACGCCGAAGCCCACGACCGGGTTCTGTGGGAGTTCCTCGACGAGAACGGTCTCGACCCCCGGCCGTTCCAGCGCCAGATGGAGTGGATTTTCCGTAAGATCCTCGGCCCCTCCGATAAGGGCACTGCGAAGGCACGGTACAAGCACCTCGTCGAGCGGCTCTGGCTGATCGCCGCCATCGAGCACTACACCGCAGTACTCGGTGACTTCGCCCTGAACAACAAGTGGGACGAGCACGGCGCCGACCCCATGATGGCCGACCTCTTCCGGTGGCACGGCGCCGAGGAGGTCGAACATCGTTGTGTGGCACATGATGTGGCCACATACTTCGGCGACAGCTACCTCAAACGTGGCCGGGCCATGCTGGTCGCCCTGCCGGCGTTGCTCTTTGTCATCCACCGCGGCATCCGCTTCATCGCCCACGGCGACCCGGCAGGCAAGGTGAGCTACCCCCGGTTGTGGCTGGGATGGTTCTCCGGCGCCCGAAACGGGCTGCTGCCCACCCTCCGGTCCATCGTCTTCGCGACCTTCAGTTACTTCCGGCGCGACTTCTCCCCGATGGAGGTGGGGTCGACGGCCCAGGCCGTCGCCTACCTCGCGACGTCACCTGCGGCCCGGACCGCGCACCCATGAATCAGCGCCACCACCCGCACACGACGTCGATGACGGCGCCGCCGCCGCATCTGTACAACCGGTATCAGCACGACCCGGCGATGCGGATCGCGACACTGCTCGGCAAGGTGTGGTTCCCGCTGTGGAGCACTCTCACCAAAACGCCTGTGCCGAAAGAGGTCCACCGCGTCACCACGGTGCGGATCGTCGGCCGCGAGGTGGTGGCCGAGGACGAGAACGTGGTGGCCCTGGCCCTCGCCGACCCCGACGGCGGCGAGCTCACACCGTGGTACGCCGGCGCTCACCTCGACCTGCTGCTGCCGTCCGGTCGCATGCGGGAGTACTCGCTGTGTGGTGACCCCGCCGATCGTGACCACTACCGGATCGCCGTGCGGCGGATACCGGACGGTGGTGGCGGATCTGTGGAGGTCCACGACCAGCTCCGGGTTGGCGACCTGCTGCGGATCAAAGGGCCGCGCAACGCCTTTCCCCTTGCGCTGCCCGGTCATGGGTCGCCGGCCCGCAGACTGCGATTCATCGCCGGCGGGATCGGCATCACCCCGATTCTGCCGATGTTGCAGGCCGCCGAGCGGCTGGGCCTGGACTGGTCGATGGTGTACACCGGCCGCAGCGTCGACTCACTGCCCTTCGTCGACGAACTGGCCCGCTACGGGGACCGGATCACGGTGCGCACCGACGACACCGACGGCATCCCCACCGCGCATGATCTTCTCGGTGGGGACGACGCCGACTCACCAGGAGTCTCGGGAACGTCCGTGTACTGCTGCGGCCCCGTCCCCATGCTGAACTCGATCCGTGCCGCGCTGGCGGGCAGAGCCGACATCGAACTGCACTTCGAGAGGTTCTCTCCGCCACCGGTTCTCGACGGTCGGCCATTCCGGGTGACCCTGGACCGCACCGGCGGTGACGTTGCGGTCGGTGCCACCGAGTCGACACTGGCGGCGGTTCGCCGGGTTCTGCCGTCGGTGCCGTACTCGTGCCAGCAGGGCTTCTGCGGCACCTGCAAGGTCCGGGTGCTCGAAGGCCAGGTCGAACACCGCGACAACATCCTCACCGAACCAGAACGCGACGCCGGTGTGATGCTCACCTGCGTCTCGCGGGCCGAGGGTGACCACCTTCGTCTCGACCTCTGAACCCGAACAGCAACGGAGACATCATCGTGCCCGAACCTCAATTCACCGTCGCCATCGTGGGCGCCGGATTCGGCGGGCTCGCTGCCGGGATCAAGTTGCAAGAGCGCGGAATCGACGACTACGTGATCTTCGACCGCAACGACGATGTCGGCGGCACCTGGCTGGCCAATCAATACCCCGGTGTCGAGGTGGACATCCCGTCGGTCACCTACTCCTACAAGTTCGCACTCAATCCGGATTGGTCCGCGGTGTTCGCGCCGGGATCGGAACTGCTGCAGTACGCCCGCGACATCGCCGAGCGGTTCGGGATCCGCGAGCACATCCGGTTCGGCACCGCGGTGACCGCGGCCGATTTCGACGAGACCACCGATCTGTGGACCGTCACCACCGCATCCGGCGAGACCGTCACCGCCCGGTTCCTGATCAGTTGCCATGGCGCGCTGTCCACCCCGGCCACACCCGCGCTGCCCGGTCTGGAGAACTTCTCGGGGAAGGTTCTGAGATCAGCATCCTGGGACCACGATTACGACCTGACGGGCAAGCGGGTCGCGATCATCGGCACCGGAGCCACCGGTATCCAGATCATCCCCACCATCGCACCCGACGTCGAACACCTGACCGTGGTGCAGCGCACGGCCATCTGGGTGTTGCCCAAACCGAACGCGCCGATCCCGGACCGCCTGCGCGGTGTGTACCGGTTCGCTCCGAAACTGCAGTTGCTGCCGCGTTTTCTGATCGACTCGACGTTCGAGATCGCCGAGACGCTCGGCGTGGTCTACAACAAGCAGTTGCCCGCCATCACTCGGGGAATGGAGAAGCTCTGCCTGCGTCACCTGCGGGGTCAGGTCAAAGACCCAGAGCTGCGCACCAAGCTCACCCCGCACTACGGCTACGCCTGCAAACGTCCGTCGTTCTCCAACGACTACTTCCCCACGTTCAATCGCGACAACGTCGACCTGGAGACGTCGCCCATCACCGAGATCACCGGTAGCGGAATCGTTTTCGCCGACGACCGACGTCTGGAGATCGATGCGCTCATCCTTGCAACCGGCTTCAAGATCTTCGATCTGCCTTACACCATCCGCGGAGTCGGCGGCCAGGATCTCGGCGACACCTGGGATTCGGAACGTATGCATGCCTACGAGGGCATCACCGTCCCGGACTTCCCCAACCTGTTCCTGGCGCCGGGACCCTACGGCGTGATCGGGTTCTCGTGGTTCGACACCATCGAACTCTGCGTAACCCACGCGGTGCGGGTTGTCGCCAAAGCCGTCGAGTCCGGCGCGGGCCGGGTGAGCGCAACCGATGAGCAGACCGAAGAGTTCGTCGAGAAGATGCGCAAGAAGGTGCGCAGCACGGTCTTTGCGAGTCCGCGCTGCGCCGGGTCGAACACCTACTACATCAACGCTCAAGGTGATTCGCCCTACCTTCGACCGACCAGCCGGGTGGAGTCGATCCTGTCTCTGCGCAAAGCCCTCAAGGACGGCTACGAGTACTCCGCCTGACGCGCATCGTCCTCCACCACCACCGCTGCACCGAGTTGTCTGGTCCGCAGGGTGATCCAGGCGATCGGCGCAGCGAGGCCCGCAGCAACGGCGGCCACTACCACCGAACCGTGCAGCCCGTTGACAAACGCGTCACGGATGACCTGGAGCATCTGCTGACCGCCGGGACCCGGGATGGCCGAGGCGACCTGCACACCGGCCATCACCGATTCCTTGGACGCGGCAAGGGCTTCCGGGGGCAGACCGCTGCCATCGAGCTTGTCACCGATCCCCGATGTGTAGACCGATGACAGCACCGAGCCGAGCACGGCAACCCCGAGGGTGCCGCCGATCTCACGCGTCACGTCGTTCACCGCCGAGCCCGCGCCTGCCTGCTGCGGTGCAAGGGAATTGGTGATGATGTTGGTGGCCGGCCCCTGCACCAGGGCAAGGCCCGCCGCCATCAGGCTCATCGACCAGATGATCAGCCCCCAGTAGGAGGCGTCCTTGCCTGCGAGGAGAACCAACGCGAACCCTGCGGCCATCGTCAATGATCCCAGTGCCGCAACCCGCCCGGGCCCCAGCTTGCGGGCGAACACCATGGCGAGCGGCGAGAATGCGGCCATCACGATCGCGAACGGCAGGGTGCGCAGTCCTGCCTCCAGCGGGCCGTAGCCCTTGACGGCCTGGAAGTACTGGGTGATCAGGAAGATGAACCCGAACAGGCTGAAGAATGCGACCGCGATCAGCCCCGAGGCCACGGCGAACGGCCGGTTGTTGAACAGGCGCACGTCCAGGATGGGATGGCGCGAGCACAGTTCGATATACACGAATCCGATCAAAAACGCTGCCGCACCGATGAATCCACCGATGGTCTGCAGCGATCCCCAACCATGATTCGGTCCCTCGATCAGCGTGTAGACCAGCAGGGTCACGCCCGCGATGGACGTCGCTGCGCCGGTGAGATCGAACGGACCCGGCTGGGCTTTGCCGCCGCTGGGCACCGCGAGGTAGACACCGACGAGCACTGCTGCGGCGATCGGCAGATTGACCCAGAACACCGACGACCACGAGTAGTGCTCGAGCAGCCAACCTCCGAGCACGGGACCGATGGCCACGGCGATACCGGTGGTGCCGGCCCAGATGCCGACCGCGATGGCCCGCTCCTTGAGATCGGGGAAGATCCCGATCAGGATGGCCAGGGTGGCCGGAAAGACCAGTGAGGCAAACAATCCGAGCCCCGCACGCGTGGCGATGAGCTGTCCGAGCGAGCTCGATTCGGCAGCGAGCACCGACACCGCCGCGAACCCGAGGATTCCCATGACCAGTACCTTGCGGCGGCCGAATCGGTCGGCGAAATGGCCTGCGGTGAGCAGTAGCCCGGCGAATGTGAGGGTGTAGGCGTCCACCACCCACTGCAGTCCCGAGTTGCTCGCGCCGAGGTCCCGACTGATAGTCGGCAGCGCGACGTTGACGATGGTGTTGTCGATCATCACCAGGAGCACGGCGCCACAGAGGGCGACCAGGCCCCACCAGCGATTGCGCGACCGGGCGGCGGTCTTGGGTTCGACCAGCTCTGTCTTTCTCATCGACTCTCTCCTGAATTAGGATGCTGTTCTAGTGTTGTAGTACGTTGTTCTATACAAGAAGAACAGCGTGCTACTGCGATGTCAAGAGGGATCGTGCGAGTGGTGTGAAAGGATCGACGACGTGGCATCGAAATCGCCAAGAACGGCATCGCGGACCCCTGCCGGAGATGTCCGAGGATTGCTCCTCGAAGCCGCCCTGCGCGTACTGGACACCCACGGCGTGCGTGGTCTGACGGTGCGTGCGGTGGCGTCAGAGGCCAAGGTCGCGCCGATGGGTGTCTACAACCACTTCGACGGCAAGGATGGTTTGATCAATGCCCTTGTCACGGAGGGCTTTTCGCAACTCCGAAAGATGATCGGCAGCGTTGTCGACTCCGACGCCGACGTCCGGTTGAACCGCGCCGGTCACACCTATCGTGCCTTCGCACACAAGTCACCGACGCTCTACCGGCTCATGTTCTCGGGCCAGTGCGCGCCCGAAGGCGAAGTCGGAGAAGCAGCCCTCGGGGCGCTCACCGAAATCGTTCGTTACGGACAGGCCGCGGGCACCATCCGGGCCGGGGAGCCGATGGACCTAACGCTGCAGATCTGGTCCTGTGTGCACGGCGCGGTGAGTCTGGAGCTCGATGGAGCCGGGCCTCCCGACACCACCAACCACTGGGAGTTCATCTACGCCCAGACCCTCGATCTGATCAGTCGAGGCGTCGCACCCTGACTCAGGGCAGCAGAATCGGAGGCAACCCCGGGATGGGGTTGGGGATCGTATTCGGCGCAGGCCGTGCCGGTCGCCGTGTTGTCGTCGGCGGAGGAGGCGGCGGGGGTGCGGTGTAACGCATCACCGGGGCGAGCGCGGCTTCGGTGTTGATCGGCGGCAGGGGCTGCGGGGTCGTGGTCGGGGCCGATGACGCGGTCGTGGGCGATTGCGCGGGGCCAGGAGTTGCCGACACCGTTGCGCTCGTCTCCGGGGTGCGCAGATACCGCTGAGACTGCGGTTGACCGGTGTCTTCGCTCCACGGCGCGACCACCAGGGTGGCGCCGCCGACAACAATCAGGCCGGCGATCAGCGCCGCACCGATCAGCACGAGCCGGTTCTGGCGCCGGTTGTCCACGGGCGGTGGCGCCGGTTCGGGTTCCTGCATGAGCTGGGGTTCCGATTCCGGTTCGACGACCGGTGCCGGCCGCGCATGCCGTCCCGGTACCGCCAGGGGTACGTCCGCATGCATCGCCAGGACGGGCAGATCGTGCAGTCCGGTGGTCAATGCCGCTTGCAGACCGGGCCAGATCACGTGATCGGGCATCAGGACCACTGCCGTGACCGGGGCAGGCGAGCCGGCGGCAATCGATCGTGCCACGCTGACCGCGCGCGCCACCGCGGGAGCCAGGGCGTCGTCGAGGTCGGTCCGGGTCACTCGCAGCATGCCGACGTACTCGTGGCCCATCACGAACGTCCCGTCCGAACGGCTGAGCGCCGAGCGGGCCTTGGTCATGAGGTCGAGCAGTTCACGGGCCCACTCGGCGTTCTCGGGCATCGGGGCCTTGCCGGTGCGAACCAGGTAGTCGGCCACCGAGCGGTCGAAAGCCCTGCCCTGCAGGTCATGGTCGTCGAGCTGCATCAGGCATTGTCCGGTGGCGGAGTCGACCGCGGCACCACGCAGACCGCCGTCGTCGAGATCGATCAGAGCAAACGCCGGTCCGACCTGGCCGGATGCTGAGTGCAGAAGGTCACGAACCGTGCGCAGAAGCGATGGGTCGAGCCAGATCACTGCTCTCGACCTCCTCGTCGTCGTTCACCATCAGCAGTCGTCCACCAGTAGCAGTCATTCACCAGTAGCAACCGTTCGATGGCCATTCTGCACGGGACTGTCCTGTATGTCTTGTTCAGCCGCCATCGCAGCGATTCGAGTGTCATTTGTCAATGTCACGGTCAGAACTGGCATCGTGACAGCCGGTTTAGAATCTCGGGGTGACCGAGTACCGGATCGACGACCTCGCACGCGCCGCGGGAACCACCACGCGCAATGTGCGTGGGTATCAGGACCGCGGGCTGCTGCCCCGCCCCACGCGTCGCGGACGGATCGCGATCTACACCGACACCCATCTCGCCCGGCTCAAGGTGATCAACGACCTGCTGCACCGCGGTTTCACGATCCGGCACATCGCCGACTTCCTCCTGGGTGTGCAACGCGGCGACGACCTCGTCGATGTCCTCGGGATCCGGGAAGTGGTGACCGAACCGTGGTCGAAGGCGCGATCGGAGACCATCTCGGCCGAGGCCCTCAAGTCATTGCTCAACTCCCGCAACCCGTCTCACTACAAGAGTCTCGAAGACTTCGGTCTGATCGAGGCCGACGGTGACGACTACGTGTTGCGCGACCGCGAGACCGTCTACGCCTTCGGACGGCTCACCAAACTGGGTTTGACGCTGTCGAAGATCCTCGACGTGCACGGCAAGGTCGAGAAGGAGATGGCCGCCGTCGCCTCCACCCTCATCTCAGCCGGCCGCGACGTGGTCGAATCCGAACGCGGTGAGGGCTGGGTTCCCTCGGAGGGTTCCGAAAGCGACTGGGCCGCAGAGTTGATCGGCGAGATGCGCCGCACCGCGACCATCTCGGCTCACAGCGCCCTCGACCGCGCCCTCGATCGCGACCTCGCCCACCAACTCGACGACTATCTCCGCAAGGCTACGGACTGACCAGTTCTGCGACTCCGGTGTTCGTATTGCCGCCGAGCGCGTGATACTGCCATCCCGCAGCGATCCACTGGCCGGCGTTCAGGCAGCGCCTGCCGTCGACGATGTTGGTCTTGCGCACCACTGGTGACAGCTCATCGGGTTCCATGTGCACGAACTCCGCCCATTCGGTGAGGACGAGTACGGCGTCGGCGTGCTCGCAGGCCTCGCGGGCGGACGAGGCGTAGGTGAGCGTGGGAAACATCTTGCGAGAGTTGGCGATTGCCTTGGGGTCGAAGACGTTGACGGTCGCGCCCTGCAATTGGAGTTGACCGGCGACGTTCAACGCCGGCGAGTCTCGTACGTCATCGCTCTCGGGCTTGAATGCCGCGCCGAGCACGGCGATGTTGGCGCCGAGCAGGCTTCCGCCACACACTTTGGTGGTCAGTTCCACCATGGCTGTGCGACGGCGCATGTTGATCGAGTCCACTTCGCGCAGGAAGGTCAGCGCCTGGTCGGCACCGAGTTCGCCGGCTCTGGCCATGAATGCCCTGATGTCCTTGGGGAGGCAACCTCCGCCGAAACCCAATCCGGCGTTGAGGAATCGGCGGCCGATGCGGTTGTCGTAGCCGATCGCGTCGGCCAGCATCGAGACGTCGGCCCCACTTGCCTCACACACCTCACTGATGGCGTTGATGAATGAGATCTTGGTTGCGAGAAAGGCGTTCGCCGAGACCTTGACCAATTCGGCGGTCGCCAGGTCGGTGTGCAGGAAAGGGATCTCCTCGGCGAGCAGGTCTGCGTAGAGTTCGCGCACCAGCTTCTCGGCATGGCTGCCGGCATTGGCGCGATCTGTGCCCAGCACGATGCGGTCGGGGTGCAGGGTGTCCTGGATCGCGAAGCCCTCGCGTAGGAACTCAGGGTTCCAGGCCACCTCGATGGTTGCCGCCTCATGCGCTCCCGCGGTGGCGCGGCGTTGCAGATCGGCGGCGGTTCCCACGGGCACGGTCGACTTACCGATGATGAGGTGCTCGCCACGCAGTCGCGGGACGAGCTCGTCGAGCATGCTGTGGACGTGCCGGAGGTCGGCGGCGTACTCGCCCTTCTTCTGGGGAGTTCCGACTCCGAGGAAGTGGATGGCGGCGAAGTCCGCCGCTTCGTCGTAGTCGGTGGTGAAACGCAGGCGTCCGTTGTCGAGGTTGCGGCGCAGGACCTCGACGAGTCCGGGTTCGTAGAAGGGCAGGTCACCGGCAACGAGGGTCGCGATCTTCGCCTCGTCGACGTCCACACCGAGGACTTCGTGTCCGAGTTCGGCCATACATGCTGCGTGGGTGGCGCCGAGATAGCCGCAACCAAAAACTGTCACCTTCATACGTTCGGTCATACCCATCTGCGTACGGACTATGTCTGTCTGGCCGGGGTGGTCGAGGTGACGAGTCGGGGTCAGTCGTGCGAAAAGTTGAGGTAGGCCTTCGACGGCGTCGGTCCGCGTTGCCCCTGGTACTTGGATCCGACCGAGGCACTCCCGTAGGGGAACTCTGCCGGGCTGGACAGCTTGATGAGGCACAGCTGACCGATTTTCATGCCCGGCCAGAGGGTGATCGGCAGGTTGGCGACGTTTGACAGCTCCAACGTGATGTGTCCGGTGAAGCCCGGGTCGATGAACCCGGCGGTCGAGTGGGTCAGCAGTCCGAGGCGGCCGAGCGACGACTTGCCTTCGAGGCGGCCCGCGAGGTCGTCGGGCAGGGTGCAGACCTCGAGCGTTGATCCGAGGACGAACTCGCCGGGGTGCAGGACAAACGGCTCCCCTTCTTCACGCTCGACCAGCGTGGTCAGATCGTCTTGGCGCTGGGCGGGGTCGATGTGGGTGTAGCGGGTGTTGTTGAACACCCGGAACAGGCCATCGAGCCGGACGTCGATGCTGGAGGGTTGCACCAGCACGGGGTCGAAGGGCTCGATGGCCAGGCGGCCATCAGCGATCTGGGCGCGGATGTCGCGGTCGGAGAGCAGCACACGAAGAGGTTAGCTGCCAGGGTGCGCTCACCAGGTGGTGCCTGCTGGTTCCTGAATCGTCACGTTGATGCGGTTGAAGAAGTTCGTGGTGGCGATCAGCAAGATGATCGCCGACAGTTCCTTCTCGTCGAAGTTGTCGGCAGCTTCGTCCCAGACGGTGTCGGGTACTGCGTGGCCGCGGGAGTCGGCCAGGCGGGTGGCGTACTCGGCGAGATTGAGCGCGGCGCGTTCGGGTTCGGTGAAGAAGGGCGATTCGCGCCAGACGGCCACGGTGGAGATGCGGTCGTCGCTTTCCCCTTCCGCCTTCAGGTTCTTGGCGTGGGCGTGGACGCAGGCGGCGCAGCCGTTGATCTGGCTGACCCGCAGTGCGAGGATTTCGCGGAGTGAGGCCGACAGACCGCCTTGGTCCATTGCTCCGAACAGGTGTGGGATGGCCTTGGTTGCCTGCGGCAGAACGGTGGCGGGGTTGGTCAAGCGTGCGGTCATTGCGGACTCCTTCATCGGGGCGGCGATGTTGTGTCACATCGGCCGTGTCGGGCGGTTCATAGCTCTGACACGACGGAGAAGGGGAATGTGACCGATGGAGACAAACGATTTTCTGCTCACCGAGTTCGAGGCGAATCGCGGGCATTTGCGAGCGGTGGCCTATCGGATGCTGGGTTCGCTCAGCGAGGCCGAGGATGCTGTTCAGGAAACCTGGCTGAAGGTGGCCGGCGCCGACACCGATGAGATCTCGAACATCGGGGGCTGGTTCACCACGATCACGTCGCGGGTGTGTTTGAACATGTTGCGGTCGAGGCGGACTCGCCAGGAGGAGTCACTGGAGATCGCCCATGTTCCCGACCCGATCCTGGCTCCGCTCGATGCGCCCGACGGTCCGGAAGGCCAGGCGGTGCTGGCCGATTCGGTGAGTGTTGCGTTGTTGGTGGTGTTGGAGACGCTGAGCCCGAGTGAGCGTCTGGCGTTTGTTCTGCATGATCTGTTCGCGATGCCATTCGATGAGGTGGCGCCGATTGTCGGCAAGACGCCGGCGGCTGCTCGCAAGTTGGCCAGTCGTGCGCGTTCTCGGGTGCAGGGGGCGACGCCGCGGTCGCAGGGTCTGGCGCAGCAGCGGCGGGTGGTGGAGGCCTTCACGGCTGCGGCTCGGGGTGGCGATCTGGAGGCGCTGATGGCTGTGCTGGATCCGAACATCGTCATCCGTACCGACGTGGCCGCGGACCGCGCACCTGTCGAGGTGCTGGGTGCCGAGGCTGCGGCCCGGGGCGCGATCACGTTCCAGCGGTTCACCGAGCGGACGCAGATGGTGCGGATGAACGGCGGCATCGGCGTGCTGGCGTTCTCGGGCGACACGGTGTCGTCGATCGCCGCGTTCACGGTGTCCGATGGCCGTGTGGTGACGATGAATATCGTGGCCGATCCAGAGCGGTTGGCGCAGCTCGATTTCTCGGGCGTCATCTAGCGGACCGCAGCTTTGGTCACGACCTGTTGGCCGGCGCGGGTGCTGAACCAGATTGTCCTGCCGCGCTGCAGGACCACCCGGATGATTCCGCGGGTCTTCATATCGTGGTGCTCCTTGCACAGGCATTCGAAGTTCGCCTCGATGGTCCAACCTCCGGCCAACGGGTTGGCATGGTTGAACGGGACGACATGGTCGAGTTCGCACTTGTCAGCGGGCACGGTGCAACCCGGATAGCGGCAGTGCCCGTCGAGGGCGCGAACTATTCGGGCGAGCTTCGACCCGGGTCTGTATCGCAAGGCGCCGGGCGGCGGCGTACTCCAACCGCCGTGCCCGTCGGGGGTCGGCGGCGCCTTGATCGGCGGTGGTGGGCCAAGATTTCTCTCTCCCAGAACTATTCGATCTCCGCCGTCGACCGAGTTCATCAAGGCGGCCGTGAGGTCTTCGCTGGTTACCGGCGCATCGCCGGCAGAGTTGATGAGTTCGAGAACGGCGGTGAGCGCGTTCTCCCCGATCGTCACCAGGCCCTTCCACCGCGATCGGCCCGCCAATGACCGCGACTGCTCGCAATCCAGCGGCCCATATCCCATCAGGTAACCGGGGTTCGTCGACAGCCCCAAGACCGTCGGCAGATCCACCACCAGCTCGGTCCATGCGCGTTTGTGTCGATCGGGGGAGGTCGGGGTCGGCGCCGTGTCGGCGGGCTCAGCCGTGTCGGCAAGCGCGGCGGCGTCGGCGATTGCATCGAGCACCGCATCCACCTGCGCCGCACGATCATCGGGTGCAATCTCCTCGAGCTGAGCCTTGGCGCGCACTGCTTCCTCCGCAGTGCAGGCCGTGATCAGACTCGCCATCCCGCCTGCTCGCCGGCGCACCACCACCCGGCGGGCCGGATCCACGAAGTCACCATCGTTGGCCACGTCCGGCTCGAATGGCATCAGATGCCGGTCCAGTTCCTCGGCGAAGACGTAGTCGCCCAAGAGCATTGCGTCTTCGGCGAGTACACCGTCCAGATCCATGAGCGCATCCCGATAGCCGCGCGAAGCGCGGTGATAGATCGCCTTGAGCTTCTCTATGCTCAGCTCGCCACAGGCAAATGCGTCCGCCAGCGACGGCAGATGGTCGAGCAGTCTCCGACACCGCAGCAGATGGTCGGCCTGCCCGGTGGTGCATCGCCACGCGACTGCGATCTCGCACGCCGCCGCCCGCGTGCCGTCCTCGTCGTCGTTGCTGGAGACGTACCGGTAATACTCGAGGCCGTCGTCCAGCCGCTGAGCCCACGCCCGGTTCACCTCGCGAGTCCCAGACTGCACCCGCGACAACAACTCTGACGCCTCAGCGTCCATCGTGGTGGCCCCCCGCCCAACTCATGAATCGATCATACGTTCGAGGTCTGACAATTCATCAGACCGAGCGCCGACCACCCCCACCGCGCGCGCTGTTAACATCGCTCTCGCGGCCAAACGCCGCACGCCGATGTAGTTCAATGGCAGAACGGCAGCTTCCCAAGCTGCATACGCGGGTTCGATTCCCGTCATCGGCTCAAATCGCAGAAGCCCTATCCCGACCCAGACTCGTCAAGATCACCGGTCCATCGTCGGTCACAGCAATCGTGTGTTCACTGTGGGCGGTGCGCGACCCATCGGCCGAACGGATGGTCCAACCGTCTTTGTCGTAGACGATCTTGTCGGTGCCCTGCGCCAGCCACGGTTCCAGTGCAAGGGTCAGGCCGGGCTTCAGCTTGAGACCCCGCCCTGCCCGTCCCACATTCGAGACATGCGGGTCTTCATGCATGGTGCGTCCGAGGCCATGACCACCGAACTCGGTGTTCACAAGGTATCCGAAATCTGTTGCCACACCGCCGATTGCCGCCGAAATGTCCCCCAGACGGTTCCCGACGACTGCTGCGGCAATTCCTGCTGCCAGCGCCGTTTCGGTGGCCTCGATGAGCCGTTTGTCCTCAGGACGCGGGGTACCGACGATCAGGCTCCGCGCCGAATCGGCAACCCACCCGTCGATCGACACCGCGATGTCCATGCTCAGCAGATCGCCATCGCGCAGCACGTAGTCATGCGGTAGCCCATGCAGCACAGCATCATTGACCGAAAGACAGATGACGTTGCGGAACGGTCCGCGGCCGAACGACGGCGAGTAGTCCCAGTAGCACGACATGGCGCCGCGCTCGTCGATCAGGTGACGGGCACGATGTTCGAGATCAAGGAGGTTCACTCCCGGGGCAGCACGCCCGGCGAGGTCGTCGAGCAGTTCGGCGATGAACAACCCCGTGACACGCATTGCCTCGATCTCCCGTGGCGTCTTCAGTTCCAGCACAGATGTCCCTCTCGCAAGCACAGGTTCGGTATTTAAATACCAGCCTAAACCGTCAGGTCGGTATTTTCATACCGGCCCCGGTAGACTCGCCGCATGGTTCGCCTCCCGTTGACTCCTGCCCAAGTCGCCACCGGCCAGCGCCTGGGCGCATACCTGCGCCAGGCCAGAGGCGAGCGCACCCTCATCGACGTCGCACAAGAGGCGGCCATATCGCCGGAAACGCTCCGCAAGATCGAGACCGGCCGGATGCCGACTCCCGCGTTCACCACCATCGCCGCACTGGCCCGGGTACTGGCCTTACCCCTCGACGATCTGGCGAACATCTGCCTCGTGCGCGAGGACCTTCAGAAAAGCGGCTGAGCACCACTTTCATCCCCGACAGCGTCAATCAAGGGGAATATGCCCTCGAAGCACGTCCACGGGGCCGATGTTGGTGAAGTCGCGATCGTCGTCCAGACGTAGCCGACAGGACTACAGTTTGTTCCATATCGTGCATCTTGCTCGGTGGCAAGCGGATGGAGCTCAAGCAATGAGCACCGAGAACAACGATGCATACAAGCGGATAGCCGAACTGGCCCGCGACATGAGCGAGCATCTGCCCAACGATTCAGCGACCGCTCTCGGTGAGCTCATTCACAACGCCGTGGACCACATCCCGGGTGCAAGCTATGCCGGGATCACGGTGGTCTCCAGGCAGAACAGAGACGTCGCCACGCCGGCGGCCACCCACGAGGTTCCCCGGACACTCGACGCCCTGCAGCAGAAGCACCGCGAGGGGCCTTGCTTCGACGCGGCGGTGGAACACGACAGCTACTACATCAGCAACCTGTACGGCGAGGAACGATGGCCCAGGTTCTGCGCGGACGCCATCGAGCAGACGCCGATCCAATCGATCGCGGCGTTCCAGCTCTTCACCACGCGAGACGCAGTCGGCGCCCTCAATCTGTACTCGGAGATCCCTGGCGCGTTCGACCAAGAATCACGAGATCTCGGGTACATCTTCGCCGCACACGCCGCCACGGTCTGGGGCGCATTGCAGCGAGGCGAACAGTTCCGCAGCGCGCTGGCCAGCCGCGACACCATCGGGCAGGCCAAAGGCATGATCATGGAGCGCTACAGCGTCAACGCGATCCAGGCATTCGACTTGTTACGCAAGCTGTCTCAGGAATCGAATATCCGTCTGTATGACATCGCACGGCAGTTGGTCGAGAACGACCATCCATCTGGCGCCCGATGACGAACTCCGGGGGCACAAGGCGGCGCCCCCGCCATATGTTGTGAAACCGGGGGCGCCTGATCAACGACGCCTCCGCGGTGACACCGTTGCCTTGCCTCCGACTACCCAGCGCGATGGATCGATAACCTATTCGGCGATCCGCCGGAACAGGTGCACGCTCTGTGGAACCATCGTGAACATGACTTTGCATCCAGAGATCACAGCTCTCATCGAAGAGGCGGAACGTACGCGGCAGCGTGCGCTCGAACACGGGAGTACCGAACTGGCCGATCAAACACAACGCTTCATCGATGACCTGCGCGAGAAGGGCAATGCCCTGTCCGAGCCCGACGCCGAGGCGAATCAGGTACTCGAGGAAGCCAAGAGCAACCTCGCCCGACTGTCGGACGAGGGAAAGTAGAGCGGGCAACGCGCAGTGAGACTCGATGAGTTCCGGCGCATCGTCCAGGCCTCCGACCCCGACGACTGGTACGTGATCAAACACCAGGGCCCGAGCTATCACGATTGGCTCGCCGGGACCGTCTCGAAAGACGGCTACCGCCTCGAAGTCAACACCCACTACGCCACGGCGTCGTACAAGCCCGACATCAGCCTCACGGTGGGCTGGGGCATGAGCCTGGACTTCGAACACCACGGCGAACGCGCGCACGACCGCACATACGAATGGTCGAAGGTGCTGTCGGACAGCCGGGTTCGTCTCGCCTTCGCCGACTTCTTCTGGTGCGGCGCTCTCGTCGACCGGTTCACCTACGTGGTGGCCGATGGCGGCCGGGCCGTACTGCCGTGGGCGGTGGAGATCCAAGGTCTCAAGACCACACAGTGGGAACACGACACCGCGAAGCTGCTGCATCACCTCGGCGACCACATCGAGGGTTTCGAAGAGTACTTTCGCAAGGTGGGTTTCCAGATCGATGGCACGTAGATGCGCGGTGGGGTGAGCAATCCCCGCGTCGTGGTGATCGGTGCGGGCATGTCCGGACTCGCGATGGGAGTCAAGCTCAAGGCAGCCGGTTTCGACGACTTCACCATCCTGGAGAAGGGCAGTGACGTTGGCGGGGTGTGGTTTTGGAACCGCTACCCTGGGCTGGCGTGCGACGTGCCGTCATTGCTGTATCGCTATTCGTTCCAGAACAAGACCGATTGGCCGAAGGTCTTCTCCGCCCGCGACGACATCCAGCGTTACCACCGCGGAGTCGCCGACACCCACGACCTCTGGCCGTACATACGGCTCGACACCGAGGTCACGGGCGCGCGCTTCGAGGACGGTCAGTGGCATGTCGAGACCGCGGTCGGCGACCGGCTTACCGCCGACTTCCTCGTCGCCGCCACCGGCGTTCTCCATCACCCGAACACACCCGACATCCCAGGTCTCGACGACTTCACCGGCGAGGTGGTGCACACCGCACGGTGGGACCCAGACCTCGAGACCGACAACAAGCGGGTTGCCGTCATCGGCGGCGGGTCCACCGGCGTGCAGATCACCGGTGCGTTGGCCCCGACCGTCCGATCGCTCGCGGTCTTCCAGCGCACACCTCAGTGGGTGTTGTGGGCGCCAACCACAGTGCGTCAGCCGAGAATCCTGACGGCTCTGTTCAAGCGATATCCATCCGCTGCGCAAGCCTCATATCGAGCTTCCGTCCGGGCCAGCGCATTGTTCACCGACCTCACCATCCATCCGGGGTTCAAACGCACCGCTGTGCAGACCTATGCGCGGCTCTGCCTCCACCTCATCCGCGACAAGGAACTCCGCGAGCGCCTCCGGCCCGACTATCAGCCGCTGTGCAAACGCCAAGTGTTGTCCGGCAACTACTTCCGGGCCATCCAGCGTCCCGATGTCGAGGTGATCACCGACAAGATCGACCATGTCGACGCCACCGGAATCCTCACCGTCGACGGCAGGCATCACGATCTCGACGTGATCGTTCTGGCCACCGGATTCCGAGCCCACAACTACATGCGGCCGATGTCGCTAACCGGCCGCGACGGCATCACCATCGATCAAGCCTGGGACTCGGGCCCGCATGCGTTCGCGATGACAAGCATTCCCGGCTTTCCGAACTTCTTCACCATCCTCGGACCCAACAGTCCGGTGGGCAGTATCCACCTGCAGACGGCCGCGGAATTGACGTGCGACCACATCGTGGCGTGGGTCAAAAGGCATGCCCGCGGTGAGATGGCCACCGTCGAGGTGACCACCTCGGCCACCGAACGATTCAACGTCGAGGTGCGCAGTGCGCTGGAACCGACGGTGTGGAACACCGGGTGCCAGAGCTGGTACTTCAAAGAGGACGGCAGTGTCGATCTGTGGCCATTCGATCTGGCCACCCTCAAGAGTTATCTCGGTACCCCGGACATGGCGGACTACTCGCTGACCCGTCCCCGCGCCCGATCGCTCACAGAGAGCGACTGAACGCGAGCACGTCGATCGTCTGATCCGCGGCGTCCCGGGTCCCTCGGATGAACTGGGCGTTGGTCTCATCCGGCCCGAGTGCCCACCGCCTCGCGTGCTCTGGGGTCTTCCCGAAACGTATGTGCCGCTTGATGAGTCGTTCCACCCGGACGTCCGCGGGTGTGTCGAGATACCAGATCTCGTCGACGAGTTCGCGAAGACGGTTCCACGGTTCGTCCTTCGCCAGCAGATAGTTACCCTCGGTGATGATCACCGGCGTATCGCTGGGGATGGCGATGGCCCCGGCGATGGCTTCCTCGATGTCGCGGACGTAGTCGGGCGCGTAGACCACGGACTCCGCTCGTGCCCGCAGGCGCTGCACGAGGTTGACGAATCCGTGTGCGTCGAAGGTGTCGATGGCACCTTTCCGGTCGGCCCGCCCGAGACGCTGCAGTTCGTTGTTCGCCAGATGGAAGCCGTCCATCGGCACAGTGACCGCCGCTGCATCCAGCCGGTCGATCAGCGCCTGGGAAACGGTGCTCTTACCGCTGCCCGGCTCCCCGACCACACCGATGATGATCCGTTCACGCCCCTCACGCAGACGCGCCACATGAGCCAGCAGGTCTGCGATGTCGGTGATCACGACGTGTCCCATCCGATTGATGTGGGTATTCGGCTGCGGTGAAAGCGCCAGGTGCTCAGGAGTTCGTCCCAGACACCCACGACCTGAAGGTACTAGCGGACGCCGCACGCGGCTGTCGCGGATGCCAGCTCTATCAGGACGCCGATCAAACCGTGTTCGGTGCCGGATCGGCCCGAGCCCGCATCATGTTCGTCGGTGAGCAACCCGGAGATCAGGAAGACCGAGCCGGCGCACCTTTTGTGGGTCCGGCAGGCAAGTTGCTCGACAAGGCGCTGGCCGCAGCGCACATCGACCGGACGACCACCTACGTCACCAATGCGGTGAAGCACTTCAAGTTCACCCGCGCCGACGGTGGCAAACGCCGTATCCACAAGAAGCCGGGACGAACCGAGATCGTCGCCTGCGCACCGTGGCTCACGGCCGAGATCGAGACCGTGCGGCCCGAGGTCCTGGTCTGCCTCGGTGCCACGGCCGCTCAAACGTTGCTGGGCACCAGCTTTCGGCTCACCGAGCACCGCGGCAAGGTGTTCGATCTGGATGCCGACGGTGCACTCCCGGGTATCACCGCGACGACGAGTGTTGTCGCCACCATTCACCCGTCCGCGCTGTTGCGGGGGCCATCCGAGGACCGCGCACAAGGTTTTGATGCGCTGGTCGCAGACCTGAGGGTGGCCGCAGAATTGCTCTGACCTCAGCGGCGGTTCGCGCGGACGGGCAGCGAATCGTCTCGGCGTAGCGAGAAGAAGTAGGGCTTGGCCGAGCCACGCAGGTCCATCAGCCCGAGCACCGTGTCGTCCGAGACGCGACGGAAGATGTCGTTGATCGGCTGCGCGTCGTAGACCATCGTCGCGGTGTCGACGCCGCGGTACTGCGTGGTCCGCAACCTGGCCTTCGGTTTCTTGGTCTGCAACAACGGGCGTGCGGCGTTCACCAGTCCACCGAGTGAGCGGTTCTCCAGCGACGGCAACGGCGCGTTGAGCAGCACGCCAACCGGGAGGCGCTTGGGGTCCAACGCCCACAGAGCCTTGCCGTCCGCGGTCGGGAACAACAACGGGTGCACGGTCTCCCCGTCGACGAACTGCTTGCCCCACCAGCCACTGGCGACGAGCATGCCGTCCATCGGGTGACCGGTCTGGACTTCCGCCCCGCGCCAGGTGCCGATCATGAAATCTGTCTCGACGGGCTCGGCCGCGTCGAACACCGCGAGGGCCTCCTCGGTTGTTGCGCGCTCGTCCCTGATCATCTGCTCCGCTACCGACATGGACCTCAAGGTAGCGAATCGGAGAGTAATTCGTGCCGGCAGTGGGAACAACTGACATCGGTAGCCTGGAAGTACTGCCGTTGGTTCGTCACGATCGAGAGGCCCCCGATGGAATTGATCCTGTTGATCGCGGTGATCGTTGTGGTGATCGGAATCGTCGCACTCGCCCGCAACCAGGGCTCGACTCGTCGCCGCGCCGACGAAGCCATTCTCGCCGACGCGAAAGCCGATGCGAGACAAGCGATCGAGCGGCTCGGCGGCCAGGTCTTCAACCTCGTCGGCTCCAATGAACCGGCCAAGTCCGCTCTTGCCGACGCATCCGAACGTTTCAACGCAGCCGGGTCGCAGATCGAGCAGGCGGCCACCCCCAGACAAGCCGAGCTCGCCAAACAGACTGCGCTGGAAGGCCTTTACTACGTGCGAGCCGCCCGGATAGCGATGAACATGGACCCGGGACCCGAGATCGGCACGCTGGTGGGCCAGAAGAGTTCGGGTGAAGTCAGCGAGAAGCGGGAGATCGAGTACGAAGGCCGCCGGGTTGCCGCGTCACCCCAGCCGTCGGACCAGACACCGAACTACTTCCCCGGCGGACGCGTCGCCGGCCGCCCAGTTCCCGCCGGCTGGTACTCCGAGCCGTGGTGGAAGCCGGCCCTGGTCGCCGGTGCTTGGGGCCTGGGATCGGTGCTGCTGTTCAATGCCATGTTCAGCGGCATGGCCGGCGTCGGATACGACGCCCAGGCCTTCGAAGGCGGTTATGGCGACGGGTACCAAGACGGTCTCGACGCAGGTGACGACGGTACCGACCCCGGCGACCCGGGAGACCCAGGCGACTCCGGCGATGCGGGTACCGACTACAGCGCGTCCGGGGACGACTTCGGCGGTGACAACTTCGGCGGCGGCGACTACGGCAACAGCGACTTCGGGGGCGGCGACTACGGGGGCGGGGACTTCGGCGGCTTCTGACCGACCGCGGTTCACCAAGTACGTCCGCCCGATCGTATGGCGAGGATCACAAACTTCGATTTGCTAACGGCTTACCTGCGAAGACCCCGGCTCACGCCCCGGCGTCATGGCCAATTGGTCACGGATCGATAACGGTTAACGCCGTGTTTCGGGTACCGTCGGCGCGGTCGTAAAAGGCCTAGACAAAGGCCATATCAGGAGGTCCCCGATTGGGTAAGCATTCAGCGCCGAAGAGAAAGTCGCGTTCACCTTTCGCTCTGGCAGCTCTCGTACCCATCGGATTGGTCACCGCGGCAGCAACCGCCGAGGCCGATCACCAGCTGACCGACGCCACCAAGCAGGTGGCCGAGACCCGTCAGGCCCCGCAGTCGTCGACGCCGGCTCCCGCTCCCGCTCCGGTGGTCGAGCCGGTTGCCCAAGTTGCCGCGCCTGCGCCCGCACCGGCACCGGCCCCTGAGGTGGTTCCCGCAAGCGTCACCAGCGGTCAGATCCCCCGCGTCAACTACGAGGCCTATTTCGCCGCCGGGTCGAAGCTGGCGCAAGAACTACCGGGTTGCGGTATCTCCTGGCAGCTGATCGCCGGAATCGGAAGGGTCGAGTCGACCCACGCGAACAACGGCAAGGTCGGCGTCAACGGCGAGCTCCTCGCGCCCATCCTCGGCCCGGTACTCGACGGCAGCCTTGCCGGGAACAACGTCATCCACGACACCGATGGCGGTCAACTCGACGGCGACCCCAACTACGACCGCGCGGTCGGGCCGATGCAGTTCCTTCCCGAAACCTGGAAGAGGTACGCTGCGGACGGCAACGGCGACGGCGTGATCGATCCCCAGAACCTGTTCGATGCCGCCCTGACCACCGGTCGTTACCTGTGCGACGGCGGACTCGATCTGCGTGATCCCGAGCAGCAGGTCGCCGCAGTGCTCAGGTACAACAACTCGATGGAATACGTGTCCGACGTGCGGGGCTGGGCAGCGGGTTACTGAGTCTGGTTCGGGGTGTGGGCCGCTCGCGGCAGTGTCAGCAGCGTGACCACGCTGACCACGACGAGCAGGATCGCACCGACGATGAGGAACGTGGCGATCGCGGCGCCCGGCAGGAACAGCACGATGATGCCCGCGATCACCGAGAACACACCTGACCCGATCAGGAACCACTTCGGCGCGTAGTGCGCACCCGCCAGACCGGCCGCAATTTCCTGCGCTCCCTGGAAGATCCAGCCCACGCCGATCACGATGGCCAGCAGCACCAGCGACTCACCGGGGTTGAACAGGCAGATGATGCCCGCGATCAGGACGATCGCGCCCATGATGCCGAAAAACACCCTCATCGAGGTCGGCAGCAGCTTGGCCGAAAACGCCACGGTCAGCCGATACACGCCGGTGAAGATGAGCGTGATCCCGAACAGCAGGGCCACAACCAGCAACGTCGGTTCCGGCCACACCAGGGCCACGATCCCGACGATGATGCCGATGACGGCGCTGGCGATCAGCCCTGCCCGCACGGCATTGCGGAGTTGATCGGGAAAGGACTGAGGGACAAAGGCGTTGGTGCGGGAAGAGGTGGGCCCGGTGGCGTTGGTCATGGGGAGAACTTACAACGAGCGCGCAAACGCGTCGATCTGTTCTTTTGCCTCCGAGAGACTGACCCCGGTCCGCTGATGCCAGAGTTTCAGAGCGAGTGGCATCTTCCCCGCCCGGATTGCGTCGGCGATCTCAGGTGGAATGGTCTCGGCGGTCGGCGCCGCTGGTGCCGGCGGCCCGTCCAGGCCCAGCCTGCGGTATAGGTCGTCGATCAGTTCACCCTGTCGCTGCACCTGCCGCCTGAGGTCGGCAATGTCCTGCGCGTCGCTGCTCATGACAGCGGACGCTAACAGTGGCCCAGCTAGGTGTCCACGGAAAACCACGGGCACGCGCAGTAAGTGAAGATGATTGGATGACGGCCAATCGATCGGCGCGCATACCTGGCGTCGACATCGCGCGGGCCCTGGCGGTACTGGGCATGTTCGCAGCGCACATCCTCGACCTCGGCGATCTGCGGTGGACGCAACCGGAGACGTGGGGTTCGGTGGTCAACGGCCACTCGGCCGTCACCTTCGCGGTGTTGGCCGGGGTCTCGATCGCCCTGGTGACCGGCGGCACCGCCCCTTTCGGCGCCGAACAGCTTGTGGTCGCGCGCCATCAGCTCCTAGTTCGGGCGTGTTGCATCTTCTTGCTGGGCGGATTGCTCCAGATGCTGGGCACCCCGGTCCTGATCATCCTGGTGATGTACAGCTTCCTGTTTGTCATCTCGCTGCCGCTGCTGCGGGTTTCGTCGCCCACGCTGTTCGTCGCGGCCGGTGTGGTGGCGGTGGTCATGCCGTTTCTGGTGCCGCTCATCCACGCCGCACTCGGGGCGTGGGGATCTCCGTTCAACGCGCTGACCGACATCCTCATCAGCGGCGGATACCCGGGGCTGATCTGGGCGGCCTATCTGCTTCTGGGACTGGGCATCGGACGGTTGGACCTCCGGTCGCCGATGGTCGCCCGGCGACTTGCCGGCTTCGGTGCCGGCATCGCCGTGGCCTCCTACCTGCTCTCCGCGGCGTTGTCGGGTTTCGACGACGGAACACACCAAACGCCGTCCCAGTTCTACGCACCCTCAGAGAACCCGGGTGGAGGCTTCCTGTGGGAATGGGCCGACCTGCAGGCGATGCTGGGCGCCGAACCACATTCGGGCACCCCGTTCGACGTGTTCGGTTCGGCGGGGATCAGCATGCTGGTCATCGGGCTGTGCCTGTTGCTCTGCCGACGGCCCGGACGGTTCAGTTTCCCGCTGCGCGCCACCGGGTCCATGGTGCTCACCGTGTACAGCGCGCACATCGTGGGCATCTTCGTCCTGTGCCAGTTCTCCGAGCGCGGTCGCGACGGCGTGTACCCGTGGCAGGGGCTGCTCACCTGGATCGTCTTCGTACTGGTCGCGGTCGCATTCTCGACAATATGGATTGCCCGGTACGGTCGCGGTCCGGTGGAAGGTCTCATCTCATCGATCGCCCGGCGGAGCTCGGGTAGTCGCCGAGTACCAGCGCGATCCGGGGTCTGATCGGTACAGTCGAGTCATTGCACTGCCGCCTCCACCACCGCCTCTCGCAAGGACCACCGATGCCAGTTCGGCAAGACAGCCTCACCCAGATCGACGGTGGCACTTATGCATTCATGCATCTCCCCGGCGGCTGGGGCCAGACCAACACGGGCCTGGTGGTGGGCGACGATGCGTCGATGGTGATCGACACGGTCTGGGACACCTCACGCGCGGAGTCGATCGCGCAGGCCTGGCCGGATCTGGTCGGATCGGCGGCCATCACAGAGGCAGTCAACACCCATTCCGACGGTGACCACTGGTGGGGAAACGACACGTTGCCGGCGTCGGCGCGCATCACCACATCGGCGTCGGCTCTACACGCCATGAAGGAAGACACCCCACCCGCGACGGTGGCGCGATTCTCGAAGCTCGGGTCGGTGGCGTCGGCGCTGCCCGGGCCGGCCGGAGCACTGGGTTCCTACATGAGCCGGGTCACCGGAGGAGCATCGCTTCCCACCCGGGTACCCCGGCTCCCGGATCGCACATTCACCGACACCGACACCATCACCGTCGGGGGACGCACCGTGTTGCTGCGGGATCTGGGTCCCGCCCACACGCCCGGTGACGTCATCGCACATGTGCCCGATTCAGGGGTGGTGTTCACGGGCGACCTGCTGTTCATCGGGGCCACACCGGTGATTTGGCATGGCCCACTGAGCAATTGGCAAGACGCCCTCGACCATCTGCTCGGTCTGGACGCGGCGACGTACGTTCCCGGCCACGGCCCCATCTGCGGGCGTACCGAGATCGAGCTGCTCCGCGACTACTGGTCGTGGCTCGACCGAGAGGGGCGTGCTCAGTTCGACGCGGGCCGGTCCCCCATCCAGGCCGCGCGAACACTCTTGACCAGCAGCGACTTTCGTCCGTATGCGCACTGGGACTCCCCGGAGCGGATCGTCCTGAACCTCAGCACCCTCTACCGGCTGTGGAAGGGCGAGGCACCAGCTCCACCCACCTTCGGGCGCCGCGCCCGCGCCTTCTCCGATGCCGGGAAATTGTTACGCGAACGCAGCCGATGAAGATCCGCCGTCTCACCGAGTCCGCGTCGCTTGCCATCTTGCATGAGCCCACCGAGACGTGGATCAGCCTGCGCGCCGCGCTCGATTCCCGCGGCCGACTCGACGAGCTGTCCCACCTGCCTGCAAATCTGCTCGCCCTGCTCGCGACCGGCGAACGGTCTCGGGCCACCGTCATCGACATCGTCGACCGTGCTGCACGTAAGGGGGTCGGCGTGGCCGTCGACCCAGCGCCGTCGATCCCGTATTACCCGAGTTCGCTGCGATGTTTCCTCGGCTGGGAGGAACACTGGACCAAGGCCGCCCACGGCTTGGTGCAACGCAACCTGCCCGCGACCCGCCCCCTGATCCGCGGCTATGAACGGTTGACACACAGGGTGTTTCCGCCGCTGCGACCCAATTCCGCTTTCTACGACCATCCCGTCTACTACACCGGCAATCACCTCACGGTGATCGGTGATGGTGAACCGATGCCGTGGCCGGCCTACAGCAGCGAGCTCGACTTCGAACTGGAGTTCGGCATGATCATCGCCCACCCGGTGCGCGACGCCACCCCGGAGAAGGCTGCGGCAGCCATCGGGGGTTTCGTGGTGTTCAACGACTTCAGTGCGCGTGACGTGCAGTGGGACGAGCAACGTCGTGGCGTCTTCGGACCCGTGGTGAAGACCAAGACATTCGGTAGTTCCATCGGGTCCGTGGTGGTCACCGCCGATGAGGTGCTGTCCGAGATCGACCAGCTCGAGGCCACCGTTTCGGTGAACGGCGAGGTGTGGTCGTCCACCAGCACTCACGGATTGCGTTACAGCCCAGGCGAAGTGGTCGCCTACGCAAGTCAGTCAGAGAATCTGCACTCGGGTGAGCTGATCACATCGGGCACCCTGCCGATGGGGTGCGGCCTGGAACTGGACCGCTGGATCGCGCCGGGCGACGAGGTCACCCTCACCATCGACCGCATCGGTTCGGTCACCAACACGGTGTCAGAGCCCGCCTGAGCTCACTCCGGTAGCCAGTGCCTCCCGTGCGCCGGTGGCTGCTCGGTAGGTTGTTCGGCCGACCGTTCGATCGCCTGGGCAACCGACTCCTTCTCTTGACACGCCCCCGGTGTCGAGAGCAGCACGGCGACCGCAGTGGTCAGCGGGACAGACAACGCAATCGCGATCCCGCCGACAAACGAGCGCGCCAGTTCCACGGCGACCATGTCGGTGGTGATGAGTGTCGAGAACGACTGCCCCGACACCGAGAACAACAGCAGCAGCGGCAAAGTGCTACCCGCATAGGCGAACACGATGGTGTACACCGTGCTGGCGATGTGGTCGCGGCCCACCCGCATCGCGGCCTTGAACGTGTGCAGGGGCCCGGTCTGGTCCACTGCCGAGAGCTCGAACACCGCGGAAGCCTGGGTGATCGTGACGTCGTTGAGCACGCCGAGCGCACCGATGATGAATCCTGCGAGTAGCAGACCGTTCAGCGAGATGGCGTTGTTGTAGATCTGCAGATTGGTGGTCTGTTCCTGAGACAGGCCGGAGATGTGCATGGTCTCGATGGACAGCCAGGACAACAACGCCGCCACCATGAGCGACGCGAGGGTGCCCAGCAACGCCGCACTGGTTCGCAGACTCACCCCGTGCGCCAGATAGATCACCACGAAGAGGATGGCCGCCGACGACACGATGGCCACCGCCACCGGCGATTCCCCGTCCAGCATGGCCGGCAGGGTGAACCCGAACAGCACCACGAATGCGAACACCAGGCCGATGACCGAGCGAAGGCCGCGCCATGCCGCGACCGCAACGATGGCCAGGACAAACACCGCCGCCCACACCCATATCGACGTGGACCGGGCGAAGTCGAAGAACGAGTAGTTCTCCGAACCGTCCACACTGGCCGCTCGAGACAGCTTGATCGAGTCGCCGACAGCAAGGTCGGGCTGGCCCGGTTGGGGCTTGCTCAGCTGGGCGTCACTGAGGTCGTCACTCCCGGAGTCCTGTTGCAGTCCGGCCTGCACCCGGTTGGTCGGGACCTCGATCAGCGTGTGGGCACCTTTGTTGGGCCCGGACGTCAGTTCCACCGTGTTCTGGATGCACGGGCCGTCTTTGACGGTCGTCACCGTCGCGGCACCCGCAAAAACCTGCCCCGCCTGTGAGTTCAGGCAATCCGCCATCGTCTGTGAGACCACCTGCCCGGTCTCGATCTCCACCGAGCCGCCGCCCGACGACTGGAATTGCACCGGTATGTCGTGGTCACGGTCGCTCGGCCAGAGCATCACCAGACCCGCGACGACCGCGATCGCACATGCCGCCAGCAATCCCACCACGAGTTTGGCGACCGCCGGATGCAGGTCGACGGCCGCGAGACCGTGGTGATGGTGCCGATGGGAATCGCCGGGGTCTTGTGGCTGCGTCACCCGGTCACCTTAGGCAGAAACCACCGCGTTGCCCTACGTGGCCCGATTTGACCCAGATGGCCGTTTCGGACCGTCTTGCCCGTTTCGGCCCAGCACAGCGGGTCCGGACGGCAAACTGAATGGGTGCTCGACGAGATGCAGCGTGAGGCCACCGAACTGTTCCAGGCAGGCGAGTACACCCATGCGCTCGCGGAGTTCTCGGTACTGCGTGAGATCCGCGCGCGGCGCGAAGGTCCCTACTCGCTGATGTGCCTGTGCAACCTGCACGACGTCATCCGCTGTCTGGTGCATCTGGGCAAGTGGGAGGCGTGCGAACCACTGTGCCGGGACCTGCTCGCCAAATACATGTTCACCCACGGCCCCACCGACCCCGACACCGTCGACGTTGTCGGGCACATGGCCACCACCTTGTCCGGCCTCGGTCGGCACACCGAAGCCGCGGAGCTGTACGGCCGCACCGCGGACGCCCTCGCTGCCGCAGGTCAGCACCGGAAAGCTCTCGTCATGCGTGACGCAGCCGCAGCCGCTTTGGCAGGCGCCCCCACCGCCCGGCCCTGATCGCCCGGCTGACCAAGATCACACATCGCCTCCCTGGTCTGACCGCACGCATCCTGCTTGGATACAAGTTGTGTCCATGAACCTGTCGGCCGCCGAGCGCGCCTACCGCGACGTCAAGGGCCGGATTCTCTCCGGTTCGCTGGCGGGTGGCGAACTCATCAGCGAGGGCGAGGTCGCCGCAGCCCTGGGCATCTCGCGGACACCGGTCCGAGAGGCTTTCCTGCGGCTCGAGACCCAGGGGTGGATGCGGCTCTACCCCAAACGAGGGGCATTGATCGTGCCGGTCCCAGCAGACGAGGCAGAACACGTGATCGGGGCCCGCCACGCGGTCGAGACCGCCGCGGTCCGCGCATTGGCGCACACCGATCGGAGCGCGATCGTCGAGTCGCTTCGCCAGAGCATCGCCCGGCTCGAGAGTCTCGCCGAGGCAGCCGAGGTGGACCAGTTCACAATCGAGGACGCCGGTTTCCACCGCTTGTTCGTGCAGGCCGCGAACAATCCGCTGCTGTCCGGCTTCTACGACACCCTGCACGATCGCCAACTCCGGATGACCAGCACGTCGGTGTTGCGCGACAAAGCCCAGATGGAGCGAATCATCAAGCATCACAACGAATTGACCGATCTGATCGAGGCGGGTGACACCGACGGTTTCGCCGCCTCGCTGGCAGCACACCTGGCGGCAGTGCACGATCTGCGCAGGCCTCCGGCATGAGGAACTGGCGCGGCGTGAGCGCCGCGATGTTCGCCATCGCCTGGGGCGGAAACGAGTTCACTCCCCTGCTCGTGTTCTACAAGAGCGAGTACGAGCTGTCCGGTCCCACCGTCGATGTGTTGCTGTTTGCCTACGTCCTCGGGATGATCCCGGCGCTCCTGATCGGCGGGCCGTTGTCAGATCGGTTCGGACGCCGGCCGATCATGCGCCCCGCCGCGCTCATCGCCGCAGCCGGATCGCTGGTGCTGGCAGCCGCGGCCGACCAGGTCGCCCTCCTCGCCGTGGGCCGCATTCTGTGTGGCATCGCGATCGGCCTGGCGATGGCGGTGGGGACGAGCTGGATCAAGGAACTGTCCGTCGACAACGGCGCCAAGCGGGCCGCGATGAGCTTGACCGCGGGGTTCGGCGTCGGCGCGGGGCTGGCCGGAGTGCTGGCGGAGTGGGGGCCCTGGCCTCACGTGCTGTCCTATGCCCTGAACGCGGGCGTGTGCCTTCTCGGCGCGGTGTGGGTGTGGAATGTTCCCGAAACCCGTCAGCGAGCCACTGCACCGACCCGCCTACGAGATGATCTGAAGATCCCTTCGCTGGGCCATCGCCGGTTCCTGTACGTCGTTGTTCCGTTGGCGCCGTGGGTCTTCGGCGCAGCCATCGGATGCCAGGCCATCCTGCCCACCCTGATGGCACCGAAGGTCGGCGGCGCCCCCATGGCGTTCGCAGCGCTGATCTCCGTGGTGACACTCAGCTGCGGGTTCGGCATCCAGGCCCTCGCCCGCCGCATAGACCGTCCCGACTCGGCGCGGGCCAGTCAGGTGGCTTTGCTCCTGCTCGTGGCAGGCATGGCGTTGGCAGCGCTCGCCTCCTCGATTCTGACCATCTGGGCGGTGCTGGTCGCCGCTGTTGTGCTCGGCGCCGGTTACGGGATCGCCCTCGTGGCGGGACTGTCCGAGGTGCAGCGGATCGCGCAGCCGGGCGATCTTGCCGGCCTGACAGCGGTGTACTACGCCCTCACCTATCTCGGGTTCGCGGTCCCGGCCACGCTGGCATATCTGCACGACTACATCCCCGGGGTCACCTATCCCTGGATGTTCGGGTTCGGTGCCGTCGCTGCCGCAGCCACACTCGCGATGATCAGTCGTCGGTCACGCCGCGACCTGCCGTCCGCGTCGTCCCTACCCGCCCCGCTCGCATCGGCCCAGCTCTGACACTATCGATCTCGTGCCCGAACCTCGCAGCTTTTTCGTTCTCGGTGACAACGACAGCACGCTGATGCCCACCAAGTGGTCCAGCAGCGCCTGGGGCCCGGATCAGCTGAACGGCCCAGCCGTCTGTGCTGTGGCGGCGCGCGCCATCGAGCGTGAGTTCGCCGATCCGGACTTTGTGCCCGCCCGGATCACGATCGACCTGTTCAAGGCCGCCCGTAACCGGCCCACGGTGGTCACCACGGCGCTGGTCCGCTCGGGCCGACGCATCATCGTCGCCGACGCCGAGGTCCGGCAGGATGACGTCACCGTTGCACGTGCCACGGCTGTGTTCCTGCGGCGTTCGGCGCCACCCCCCGGCGCCGAATGGCAACCGTCGGGCACGTTCAGCCCGCCGACCGACGAGGCGGAGGACATCACGCTACGACACCCGTGGCTGCAGTCAGGCGACGCCGACTGGACGCGGGATATCGGTAGCCACCAGAACGCCTCGCGCAAACGAGCGTGGAGCACCGCGATGCCGGTGCTGCCGAACGAGCCCGCCTCACCGTTTGTCCACGCGGTGCAGTCCGCGGAGTCGACAAGTCTTGTCACCAACCTGGGCACCGACGGAATCGGCTACATCAACTGCGACCTCACCATGGCGTTGTCGCGCATGCCCGAGGGCGCGAGCTCGGCATCGAGGCGGACAGCCACATCACCGCCGACGGGATCTCTGTGGGAACCGCCACCCTGTACGACCGGAAGGGTCCGTATGGGACCGGGATTGTGACCGCGGTCAGCAACCCGGCTGCGCAGATCGACTTCTCCAGCAAGTCTCGCTTGGTATAAACCATGTCCTGGGGCGCACTGGGAAAGGGCTGATCATGGACGCGACGACGCTGCCGAACGGGACCGTGCTGGGCGTGACCAAGGTCGGAGAAGGACCGGTTGTGCTGCTCAACGGCGGCCTGGGGATGCCGTCGATGGTGTGGGACATCTGCGGCCTCGCCCCGGCCCTCGCGGACGCCGGATTCACCGTGATCAGTTACAACGCGCGCGGCCTGGCTCCGTCCTCGGCGCCGCCTTCGCCATACTCGGTGGCCGACCTCGCCGACGACGCCGCGGCACTGCTCGAACATTTCGGCGTTGACGACGCACTCGTCGTCGGATACTCGATGGGCTGCTACACAACTCAGGCCATGCTGCGCAGGCGTCCCGAATTGGTCAACGCTGCAGTCCTTTTCGCTGGGCTACAGCCCAGCCCGATCGGTGCACTCGTCGGCGAGATGGAGCTGAGCCTCATCGAGCAGATCGGCGAGATACCCCGAGCAGTACTGGTTTTCGAGCAACTGATGACCACGTTGCACACCACGTTGCTGCAGGACCCGGCCACCGTGTCTGGCTGGCGGGACATGCTCAGCGGTTCCGATGGAGGCTGGGCGAGTCCGGACGGCTTCACCGGCCAGCTGACCGCATCCTACGAGTGGATCAAGTCCGGCGAGCCGCTGCCCGAGCACCTGGCCGCCATCGATGTGCCGACCCTGGTGTTGGCGTTCGAACACGACCTGTTCTTCCCGCCCGAGCTGTCCCGAGCCACTGCGGCACACATCCCCGGTTCGGCGTTCGTCCAGATCGACGGCGCGGGCCACGGCGGGTTGTTCACCGGTCCCGGTGACAGCGTCGAGCGGATCGTCGAGTTCTGCCTTCAGCACTCGGCCTGACGGCCCGATCAGATCTGCTCGCCGTCCCATTCATGGTCGTGCATGAAACCTTCCGCCAAACCAACGCGATACTTGAGTGAGTTCGTGAGGATATTGCTCAAGGCGAAGGGGATGCCCAGAAAAGGACCGATGTCGTCGCGTCGGGTGATGATCTCGTCGGTATGGCGGAAATCCCTAGCGAACCCGCGCAGCGTGTTGCCCTCGAGTGCAGATTTGCGCCAGCCGTAGAGGAGCATTCCCGGCCCGACCATTTTGCGAACGTCGAGATCGGGGGTGATCACGTCGTCGTTCTCGGCGAAGAATGCGCGGTCGACTCTGTTATGGGGTTCGAACATCAAGATTCCACTAGTAGAACGCGGGTTGCATTCGATGGTGAACAAACCCCGTTCCGGGTGTTCGATGAAATCGAAGCCGATCTGACCGGTGAAATTGATTTCTTTCACCCGTTCGGTCACCCAGTCTGTGATTCCGGAATGTTCCACCGGCTCGTAACTGAGGCACGACTGGCCATTGATTGCATATCGCACAGGGTAGATCGCATGTGCGTAGACCCGCCCCTCGTGGCACACCGAATAGGTGCAGTACTTGTCGCCTTTGAGCCACTCTTGCGCCAGCCACGGATTGAGCGGATCAAATGTGAGACCGTCGGGTATTTCTCCGGGATTCACTTTATAAACCTGCTGTGAACCTCGCGAATAAACCTGCTTCAGCGCGAATGGACTTTCAAAATCCAGCGCGGCCAACTCGGCCTCGTCGCGAACCTGTGCGTACTTCAGGGTGGGCACGCCCAGGGTCTCCAGCAGCACCTGGTACTCGTATTTGTTGTGCAGCCGGTTTTCCGTCAGGAAATCGGAGAGCAGCAGGCGGCACTCGGGCGGGAACTGATCTTGCGCCATCGCAAGGATGTCGGTCTCTTCGTGGATCGGTATGACGAGGTCGATCGATTCAGCCCGCACGATACGCGCAATTTCGTCCACATATTCGCGCGGCTCGAACTTAGGCCGCGGTACCCGGAACACTTTTTGCACTGAATTCGAGAAGCGCGTGATCGGAAATGGAATCGAATCGGCGATGAATACATTGTGCCCGCCGGCATTCATCAATCTCGCGAGATCAAGAGTGAGAAATGAACGCCCGAAAGTGATGAGAACATTTTTTCCGCTGCGAGTGGTCATCGTGCCTCGCTGCCGAACCGAAGAATGGCTTTCACCAGCGACATGGTAGCTTATATTCGCCGTCGGACAGGCGCCGGGTGGGCCTCGAATATTCCGGGCGGCGACGGAGGGTGTCGGGGTGTTCCTGATCGGTGTCTTGTTCGCCAGTGCGGCTGCCGTGGCCTACGGTCTGTCGACTGTGCTGCGCGCCCTCGGTGCCCGCAAGGCGGCAGTCGCGGCTCGCGAGCACGACAGAGAACACCAGCTGACCACCGAAGGTGGCCCGTCGGTCTCCTCGACGGTCGACACTTTCAAGACCCGCGAGTTCATCCTCGGCACGTCGCTGGTGGTGATCGGCTTCGGCGCCGGCGCGGTTGCCGCTCGGTTCCTTCCTCTCTTTCTGTCGCAGACCATCGTTTCGGCCAACCTCATCGTCACCGCCCTCGTCGGCACCGCTGTACTGGGGATTCGACTGCACGGTCGCGACTGGGTCGCGATGTGCGTGGTGGTGGCGTCACTGTGTGCGCTCGGGTTGTCGTCGTCGCATGAAGGCGGCGGCGGCGAACAACGCAGCTTCCACTACGGCCTGCTTTTCGCCACCTGCGTTCTGGCCGGACTGGCGCTGCTCGCTGTCTACAAACTCGGCAAGCGTGGCGCGATTGTCGGCGGTGCTGCCGCCGGCCTGCTGTTCGGTGTCATCGCGATCTCGGTCCGCATCCTGCGCGGAATCGATCCGTTCGACATCGTCACCCTTCTCACCGACCCCGCGGCGTGGACCATCGCCATCGCCGGTGCAGTCGGCTTCTACGTCCACACCGTCGCCTTGCAGCTCGGTCAGGTCAACGGCGTCACCGCCGTGCTCGTGGTCGGCGAGACGGCCGGCCCCGGAATCATCGGCGTGGTCTTCCTCAACGACAGCGCAAAGCCCGGCCTGGCCTGGCTTGCCGTCATCGGGTTCATCGGCGCGGTGGTGGGTGCAGTCCTGGTCGCGTTGTACAGCTCTGTGGACGCCGACCACTTCGGCGAGTCCGACACGGACAACGGCGGCTGGCGCCTGCGCAAACGTGGCAACGCGGACAGCCTGGGCGCCGGAGACAACTTGGGCAAGGGCGACTCCCACACCTCGCCGACGACCGCTCCAACGGACAGACCAGATCAAGGCAACCCGCCGAATCAGTCGGATCGGCCAGATCGGTCGCACAGTCAACGCAGCCGACGGACCACCTGACCCGCGTCCGAACCTTCCACTGCCCGACCTTGAACACGGCACGTCCTCCACGCGACAGCGACGTTCACGCGGCAGCGACGTTTACGCGTCAGATCGGTTACGCCGCAGGGTCTTCACACTATGTAGTTGTCAGGGTGCGTCCGCGGTCCCGGCGATGTGTCGGGTGCGGTGTTGTGCTGGCTGCGTGGGTCAGGCAGCCTGAGTCAGGCTGCGTGGGTGAGGGTTCGGCGGTTGTAGGCCGGTAGTGGTTGTCGGGTGGGGTCGATGTCGGCGGGCGGGATCAGCCAGGGATGCCCGTCGGTGCCCATGGTGATGTCCCAGTCGGTGTGGTGCACGGCCCGATGGCACGTCCGGCACAGCAGACACCCATTCGCGAGTGTGGTGGGTCCGCCGTCAGCCCAGTGGACGATGTGATGACAGTCCGACCAGGTCGCCGGTGCCCCGCATTTGATGCAGCAGGTATCGCGGATCAGGATCGCTTTGCGCACTGGTCCGGTGAACAGCCGTTTGGGTGGGCTCAGGTCGATCGGCACCTGCTGCCCGTCCAGGGTGACCGAGGTGATGGTGGCATCACACGCCAACGTGGCTGCGGTTGCTTCGGTGACCGGACCCATCCACCGCAGTGACGCAAGGTCGGGATGATCAGCCGGAACCGTCACAGCAACTTCCGTTTTCGGTGCTGACACCAGGCCCTGCCCACCGCCACCGCAGTCGAGGAGTTGGTGCAGGGCATCAGCTCGTCGTTGCGTCGGCGTGCGAGTATCTGCGCTCCCGTCCGGTTCGGGACGTGGCCTGGACCACACATCCCAGCGCGGACATCATCTTTTCCCCGATCACCGCATCCACATCAAACCTGCCCGACAACCGGCCATCGCCGGTGACGACGTAGTCCAGAGTGTTCAACGAAGCGTCTTCGGCGGCCGGCACCCCACCCTGTTCTCCGGCGACCTCATTACCCATCGCCCGGGCAATCCTTCCGATCTCCGCGGGCGGTGCACCAGAGAACGCATGAGCCACGAGTGTTCCCTCAACCTCACACCGGAAGTCGTCACTCATCACACCCACGAAGCGGCCCCGAACATGGCTGATCCCTCGAACCACCGCATCGACATGCTCGGCGGAAAGGAACCCGTCCCGAAAATACCCGTCCGTACGATCCAACCCCGCCAGCCCGGTGCCGATCCGTAGCCACCGCGCCGCCGTCACCGGAGCAGCACCATTGGCCTGCAACATCTTCGACGTCGTCGATCCCGCCCGTTTCGCCAACCCCAACCGGTCAATGATCGCCGCCCCGGCCGCCAACCGCGCCTCCACGGCATTACGCAACGCGATCAAGTCCTTCACCAAGCCCACGATGCCGGCCGGATCATCCGGAAACTCCACCCCGATGACCTCATCAACCAGATCAACAACAGACATCACCACACCCCCTCCAAGACAACAACACTGAGACAACAGAATTGGGACAGCCGATCACAATGGTGGCGTAGTCACACGTATCTCAGAGTCAGGTCTAGCGGACGATCAGCGTGCCACCAACCTACCCAATCGAACACCTGTTCGTATATAGATCGTTTGGGTGAATCCTTTCGACACCCGACCGCGTCCAACCTTCATGTGGGTGAAAGTCGATCTCCAGGGCCGTTCGGGCGTGCTGTCCAGCCGCTCTGGGCTGGCATCACAACGGCTGGTCGGTCGCCGTCAGACCTGCAATGATGGCGGCGCACAATCGTTCTCGATCGTCGGCAGTGATGGCGGTCGCAATCAACTGATGCACTTGCCCGTCGATGGAGGCCGCCAGCAGGCGGGCTTGCAGAGGGGCGTCCGCAGATGGCGTGCCGGTACGGATGAGGTGCGGCACGAGTCGCGCGGTCATATCAGCGGCGAGGGCAGTGAACGCCTTGACCAACTCGGGAGTTCGCGGCGTGTGTTCACGCAGGACCGCAAAAGTGCGGGGATGACTGCCGTTGAGCCGCACCACCGTCTCGACCATTGTGGTCACCATCTCGACGCGATTCGGCGCCGTCGTGTCGAAGCGGTCGCACAACGTCGAGAGGGCTGCCTGCGACTCCTCGAGATGCCTCCACGCCAGCGCCGCCATGATCGCGTGCTTGTTCGGGAAGTACTGGTACAGCGATCCGATCGACACTCCGGCCACATCGGCGATGCGGTTGGTCGTCCCGGCTGGACCTTCGCTGTCGAAAACGCGAGTAGCTGCCTCCAGGATCACGTCGACCATGAAGCGAGATCGGTCCTGAACAGGCGTTTTCCGGGCGCGGCTCATGAGACCTCAATGCGAGTTGCCATGCCCTCGACCTCCGTTGATGCTCAAAAGATGAACGAAGTCGAATATAGCGACGTCGCCGAATACGCCCGATTCCTTCCGCCGCGCTATCGAACGGCGATGCAGGCACCGGTCGCCACCTGGTGGCCGTGGGGTCGTCACCGCGTGCACGTGGCAAGGGCGAAGAACCCTTCTGCGGCGGCGCGAGTGCTGATCATCCACGGCGCCGGCGGCCATTCGGGTGCGCTGTGGCCATTCACCGCGGTAGCGACCCCCGGCGACGCAGACGTACTGGCACTTGATCTTCCGCTGTACGGACGCACCGAGACCGTCGACCCGGCGAAGGTCCGCTACCGCGACTGGGTTGATCTGCTGTGCGACTTCGTGACAGAGGAGACCCGGGCCGACCCGAGACCCCTGGTTCTGTTCGGCGCAAGCATGGGCGGCATGCTGGCCTACGAAACGGCCAGTCGCACAGGCACTGCCGCAGCTGTGATTGCAACCTGTCTGCTCGACCCGACGGACCGCTCCGCTCGAGGAGCCGCATCTCGCTGGGCGCCGCTCGGCATGAGCGCTCCACATACGCTCCCCTTGTTGTCGCGATGGGCGGGCGACGTGATGGTGCCGATTCGATGGCCGGCCCGGATGAGCGCCATGAGCAACAACGCTGGACTGACCCGGCTGTGCGCGGCAGACCCCCGAGGAGGTGGCGGTCGCGTACCGCTCGGATTCCTTTCCGACTGGTTCACCTACCGACACACCGCACCGGCGCAGTACGGCGGCCCAGCGATCACACTGGTACACCCGGGAGCCGACGGCTGGACCCCGGCCGCGCTCAGCGAACGGTTCTTGGAGAAGGTACCGGGCCCGAACACCGTTGTCCGACTGATCAATTGCGGGCACTACCCCATCGAGGAACCTGGATTGACCCAACTCGAAGAGGCAGTCCGCGTGGTGATCGATTCAGTGTCCACATGAGGCCACCACCCCGAGCTGTCGAACGGCCGAGCCACTCACTCCGACTGCGGGACCGGCGATCGATTCCTTCTGGCGATCAACCGCTTGTCCACAACATCGACGCCCACCACCACGGCAGCAGCGAGCCCCCATCCGAGGAGGATGTCGAGCACATAATGTTCGGCCGTGTAGACCAACGTGAAGGCCATCGCAACGGCGTAGCCGAGGAACAACGTTCGCCCGAGTGCACGCACGCGGGGCCACATGAACAGCGCCAGGAACATGGTCAACCCCGCATGCAACGACGGGATCGCGGCAACAAGATTGGCTTTCGCCTGACCCAACTGGAGCAGGTTGGAAGCGGCGTGGATGTCGAGCACTTCCCACCCGCGCGCGGAGATGCGTTCGACGTAGGGCTGGGCGCCCGCGTTCTGCGGCTCCAGCTCCCCGAGCAGTCCGCCATCATCGGCATAGAGCTGATTCATACATTCGGGTGCGCGCGGATAGTCCGCGACCTGCTCCGAGGTGCACCGGGCGGCGGCCCATGGCGGCGCGGCGGGAAGCAGGGTGTACCCCACCAGCGCCACAAACGTCATGATCAGGAAGCCGGCCGCGTACCGTCGCCACGCGTGGCGATTGCGCAGCCACAACACTGCGGCAGCCGCATACGGGATGATGAAGTACGACATGTAGACGACGCTGGTGAAGACCTCCCACCAAGGCGTGTCGGGTTGCTTCAGACGTTCTTGCAACCACACCGTCGGATTCACCCCGAACAACATGTGGTCGAAATCTGCGGCGAGCGACCAGTGCGTCGGCATCCCCATCCACTGGGCGATGTTCCGGGTGAAGTCGTAGAGCAAGAGTATCCCGGCGAACGGGAGCCAATCGATGATCACCGTGGTGACCCGTCGCCGCCCGATACTCGCTGCGGCCAGACCCAGGCACATCAGCAAGATCAAGCGGGTCCGGTCGAACGCGAGGCCGAGGAAGATCAGGTGCGCCACGACGACGCCCAACCACAGGCTTGTCGCAACCCAACGCCATACCCGCAGATTGCGCCACCAAGGCATCGGCGACCGTTCCACGGCGCCCTCCGACGCCACGTCGAACCGCTCGACCTCCTGTGTGCTCATCGTCGAGGCCCCCGCATACGCATTCGATACCCGCTGTTCGCCCAGAATTCGCAGAATGTTCCCACCAACAACCTAGGCGAAGTCTGCCGGATCTTGCCGGATGAAACCGGTGAACACATTTCGTGGTCTGAGTCACACTGAACGTGGACGGAACAGATCAAGCCGGTGGAGGTTACCCGCGTGCCCAACAAGTATCTGCGATACGGCGACCAGCGCTACATCATCAACAACGAGGCCGAGGCGCGGCTCAACCGCACACTCGAGGCGGTCTACGCCGATGGCAGCCGCGGGCACCAATGGCTGAACCTCTACCGCGACTCCGAGGCCCCCTGCCGACTGCTCATCGCCACGGGCGTACCCATCAGCATCGAAACCGAACTCTGCCTCGACGACTGACCCACCGGCAAACCCAACACCGAGACACAGCCGCGTCGAGACAATCCCGGAGCCCCCACAGGTGAGCGATAGGCTTCGGGCTGTGTCCGTGGCCCCTTCTCCAGATGACGAGGTCATCTACCGGACCACCCAGCTGATCACCTACCTCGGGAACAAACGACAGCTACTCGGTTTGGTCGACGACGCTCTGGCGTCGGTCCAACAACGGCTCGGCCGGCCCCTGGTGACACTCGATGCGTTCTCGGGTAGCGGCGTGGTGTCCCGGCTCGCCAAAGCCCGGTCGGACGTCGTGATCAGCAACGACCTCGAGAGCTACGCTCGCGTCATCAGCGAATGCTATCTGACCAACAAAGGCGAGATCGATGACGAGGCGATCCGGTCCGCCGTCGCCGAGATCAACGCCGAGGTCGAATCAGGTTTCCGCACAGACGGTTTCATCGCCCGTCACTACGCACCCGCCGACGACAGCCGAATCGCGCAGGGTGAGCGGGTCTTCTACACCACGGACAACGCCCGTCGACTCGACGCGTACGTCGCGCTGATCCATGCCCGGCCGCAGCCGATGCGGTCGCTGCTCCTCGGACCGCTGCTCTCGGCTGCGTCCGTGCACGCCAACACTTCCGGGGTGTTCAAGGGCTTCTACAAAGACCGCGGAACGGGCATCGGGAGGTTCGGTGGTACCGCCGCCGACGCCTTGGGCCGCATCACCCGACAGATCGTCCTGACCCCGCCGGTCTTGAGTGTTCACCACGCCGAACGCCAGATCCTGCAGGCCGACGCCGCCGATCTGCCCGACCTCATCGTGCCGGTGGACGTGGCCTATCTCGATCCCCCGTACAACCAGCACCCATACGGTTCCAACTACTTCATGCTCAACCTGATCGCCGAGAACCGGGAGCCCGCGCAGATGAGCCGCGTATCGGGCATCCCGCGCGACTGGAATCGCTCGGGGTACAACGTGCGGTCCACCGCCGGCCCGTTGCTGGCACGTCTCATCGACGACCTCGACACCAGGTTCGTCCTGATCTCCTACAACGACGAGGGATACATCTCGCCGGAACAGATGCGTGAGATCCTCGCTGATGTCGGTCCGGTCACCGAGATCACGCAGCGCTACAACACTTTCCGTGGTAGTCGAAACCTCGGCGGTCGGAACACCCACGTCACCGAGCACCTGTATCTGGTCGAGAAGACCTGACCGGCCGACCGCTGCGACCGTTTTCCCGTAACGTCGGTGCGGTGCGAAATGTGCTGCAGTCGGTCCGCAATCAGGTCCTGTCGCGCGTCGACAAGATGATCGAGCCGTACCCCGTACACGACCTCCCCCACGGCCACATGATTCACCTGCCGGGGCGTGGCTCCACATTTGTCACCGACTCCGGACCCAAGGACGCGCCGGCAGTCTTCCTGCTGCATTCGGTCCTCACCACCGGCCTGCTGTGCTGGTATCCGCTGATCCCCCAGCTGAACCAGGAGTTCCGGGTGATCACCCTCGACCAACGCTGGCATGGCCGCGGTATCCGCAACAAGCCTTTCGACCTCGACGACTGCGCAGACGACGTCGCCGCGCTTGCCGACGTCCTGGGCATCAACACCTTCACGGTCGCCGGCTTCTCGATGGGAGGCGGTATCGCGCAATTGGTCTGGCGACGACATCCGGGCCGGGTCACTTCAATGGTGCTGTGCTCCACCGGGCCGTTCTTCGGCAGCCACGACCCACAGCGGCAGACCAACATGTCGAACATCGGCAGGTTGATGAAGTTGATCCATCCACCGCATGTGCAACCCCAGGCCGCCAAACTCGACGACCGTTCGGTGCCCGACACCGTGTGGGCGCTACGCCAATTCCTCTCGACCCCGGTGTCGCGGCTGGGCACCCTCGGAGACGGCATGAGCTACTTCGACTCTCAGCCGTGGCTGGGCGAGATCGATGTGCCCACCGCAGTCCTGCTCTCGCTGAAGGATCGTGTGATCCCGCTGTGGCGCCAACAGCTGCTGACGGACAACATCCCCGGTGTACTCACCGTCGAGGTGAACGGCGGACACGCGTGCTGCGTGCTCGAAGCCGACGAGTTCATCCCGAAGTTCCTGGACGCAGCACGGCGCGTCACCGCACACGTGAAAGAGACCGCCCCGGTCTAGCCCGGCGGCATCAAGGGGTCACGGATCGCAGGCTTCGAGCAGCGCCTTCACCTCGTGTTCGAACGCGTGCATCAGCGGCCACGGGTCGGGCACGTGCTCTTTGCAGGCGATGGCTCCGATGTTGAGGTGCCCGTTCTGCGAGAAGACGGTGATGTTGACGCCCGAGCCGTGGAACACCGGCCCGAGCGGGTACATCGCGTCGATCTTGGCGCCGAGGTAGTACAGCGGGAAGTCGGGCCCGGGAACGTTGGAGATGACCAGGTTGAAGACCGGCGGGTGATGCTCGGCCAATTCGTTCGACGAGTACAGCTTCATCGCCAGACCCATCGTGGCAGGTGGGATGAACTGCGCCCAGCCACGCAACAGGTTCGAGTCCATCGAGCCGTGATGGTCCTTTGACTTGCGCACCTGCTCACCGATCGTCGTGATGCGCTCCACCGGATCGGCCACGTCGGTGGCCAGCTTGGTGAACATGCCGGTCACCTTGTTGGTTCCCTGAGTGACGAGGTCGTCGTCGTTGTCGCCGTGCACCGACACCGGGACCATCGCCACCAGCGGCTGTTCCGGCAGTTCACCCCGGTCGTCGAGGTAGTTGCGCAGCGCACCGGCACACACGCTGAGCACCACGTCGTTGAGTTTGACCCCGAAGTGATCCTTGATCCGTTTGAGGTCGGTGAGTGACACCTGTGTGTAGGCGATGCTGCGATGTGGGGTGATCGACCTGTTGAACGGCGTCCGTGGAGCCCGGAACGGAGCCGGCATGGCCTCACCGCGCAACGCTCGCGACACCCACTCGAACGGAACCTGCGCGGTCTTGGGCAGCAGCCGCGCAAAACTGAGCGGCCGCCTGGCGATCTGGAGAGCGCCGTCGGCGGCGAGGCCTAGGAGCGAGGAGTCGCCCGCGGTGCGAGACAGGGAAACGTCGTCGAGTTCCGGTGGTTCCGGTGTGAGAGTGCACAATTGGGCCAGCAGGTCCGAGGCGGTCACGCCATCGACACCGGCGTGGTGCATCCGGAGCAACACCGCGATCTTGCCGTCGGCCAGCCCCTCGATGACCCACATCTCCCACAACGGCTTGCTGCGGTCCAGTGGGACCCCAGCGATGTGCGCGCAGAAATCGGCGAGCTCCTGCTGACCACCGGGCGCGGGCACCGCCACCCGGTGCACATGCCGTTCGATGTCGAAATTGCGGTCCTCGACCCACACCGGATGGTCGAGGTTCAGGATCGAGTCCCGCACCTTTCGACGGAACGTCGGCAACGCCCCGATCCGTCGTTCCAGCTCGTCGCGCATCTTCGCGAACGAATAACCCCCTTGCACCGTCTCGGGATCCAGCTCGATCAACCCGATGATGTGCATCAACTGCGACCGCGTCTCCAGATACAGGAAGGACGCGTCAAGACCACTCAACCGTTCCACGTCTAACACCTTTCGAAGAAAAGTTGCTCCACCCCATTGACCAGTCCCACTCTGCTCGCACCGGCAGAGAAATACCTGTGGTTCTGCGATAAGGGCAGACGCCATAAGGTGGACGCATGCGCATTGGTGCCCACGTACGACAAGACAACGATCCCATCGGCAGAGCCGAAGAACTCGGCGCCGAGGTGTTGCAGATGTTCGTCACCGATCCACAGGAGTGGGGTAAGCCTCATCCGCACCCCCTGGCCCAGCAGATCCGGGACTCCCCGATCGACGTCGTGGTGCACAGTTCGTACCGCATCAACGTCGCCAGCCTCAACAACAGGCTGCGGATGCCGTCGCGGCAGGCGGTCATCAACCAGGCCCAGGCGGCCGCCGACCTCGGCGCATTCGGGCTGGTCGTGCACGGTGGACACCTCCGCGACGACGAAGACGCGGCAACCGGATACGAGAACTGGCGCAAGCTCTTTGAGCGGGCCGCCGACAAGGGTGGCTTCCCCGTCCCGATCCTCATCGAGAACACCGCCGGTGGTGACAACGCGTTGGCCCGCAGCCTCGAGAACATCGAGCGCCTGTGGGAGGCCGTCGGCGATTTCGACAACGCCGGCTTCTGCCTCGACACCTGCCACGCATGGGCCGGAGGCGAAGACCTCGTGGACATCGTCGAACGGGTCAGGGCGATCACCGGCCGCATCGACCTGCTCCACCTGAACAACTCCCGCGACGAGTTCGACTCGGCCCGCGACCGGCACGCCAACCTCACGTCTGGTCACATCGATCCCGACGTTCTGGTGGCCGTCGCCAGGGCCGCCGACGCGCCGGTGATCTTGGAGACCCCCGAAGAGGGTCTCGCCGACGACGTGCAATATCTACGCGAAGCCCTCAGCTGAGGATTCAACGCTCACCGGTCACACCGTGGATCTCGTTGCGGATGGCCTGCATCCGCTGATCGAGCACGTTGGCGGTGCCGGCCGCGACGGTCAGTTCGTCGAGCAGGTGGGCCGGCACGGTGCGGTCGTACTTGTAGTAGATCTTGTGCTCGAGGCTCGCCCAGAAGTCCATGGCGATGGTCCGAACCTGTAGTTCCACCTTCACCGGCAATTGGCCGGTGCTGAGGTTCACGGGCGTCTCGACGATGGTGTGCAGGCCGCGGTAGCCATTCGGCTTGGGCTCTGCGATGTAGTCCTTGGTCTGTAGCGTCCGCACGTCGGGCTGCGCGCAGAGCAGCTCGGTGAGCCGGTACGCATCAGAGATGAAGCTGCAGGTCACACGCACGCCGGCGATGTCGTCGAGACGGTTGGCCAGCGATTCGGGGTCCACCGGGATGTCGCGGCGTCGGGCCTTGGCCAGCAAGCTCTCGGGGGTCTTGACCCGCGAGCTGATGTGCTCGATCGGGTTGTAGTCGTTGAGGTAGGCGAACTCGTCGCGCAGGATCTCGATCTTCGTGACGATCTCGTTGATCGCAAACTGGAACGGCAGCATGAACTTTCGCAAACCGTGACCGATCTCGATGAGATCAGCCGGCGCCAGATCACGCTCCACGCCTTCGGCGGTGAGCCATCGGACCAGCGGTGTGTTCGCGTGGCCTGTCTCATCTCGTCCGGGCAGATCAGTTCGGGGCAGATCAGAGCGGTCGGTCAGGTCGGTCATGTGTCCATCGTGCCTGAGCCGTGCGGCATACTGACCCACATGCGGCTCGGGGAGGATCCGGCATCATGACCGTCACACCGCAATCTCCGGAGTTGCGTCGCGAACTCGGACTCTGCGACGCGGTTGTCACAGGACTCGGCGCGATGCTCGGCGCGGGTATCTTCGTCACCCTCGCCCCAACCGCGGGCGCTGCCGGATCCGGCCTGCTGATTGCGCTGGCCATCGCCGCCGTCGTCGCCTACTGCAATGCGAACTCGTCGGCGCGACTGGCCGCGCAGTACCCGTCGGCAGGCGGGACCTACGTGTACGGCCGTGAGCGCCTCGGCATGTTCTGGGGTTACCTCGCGGGCTGGGGTTTTGTCGTCGGTAAGACCGCGTCGTGCGCGGCGATGGCGCTGACCGCCGGTTTCTATCTGTGGCCCGAGCACGCACACGCCGTTGCGGTCGCCGTGACGCTGGCACTGACCGCGGTCAACTACGTCGGAATCCAGAAGTCGGCGTGGGTGATCCGGCTACTCGTTGCGGTTGTGCTGATTGTGCTTGTGTCCGTGGTGGTCGCAGTCGCGGCCTCACCCGATGTCGACGCCGCACGCCTCGATCCCACATCGGGTCTGTCGGCGACCGGTCTCCTCGAGGCCGCGGGCTTGTGGTTCTTCGCGTTCGCCGGTTACGCCCGCATCGCCACCCTTGGCGAGGAGGTGCGCGATCCGGTCCGCACCATCTCGAGGGCGATCACGATCGCGCTGGCGGTGGTGGTGGTGATCTATGCGCTCGTGGCGGTGGGGGCGCTGGCCGTCATGGGCGCCGGTGCGCTCAGCGACTCGAACGCCCCGCTGGTGGACGTGGTGCGCGCTGCGGGCGCGCCGGCCCTGGTCCCGGTGGTCACCATCGGCGCGGCCCTGGCTGCGCTCGGCGCGTTGCTCACCTTGATCCTCGGGGTTTCGCGGACCACGCTCGCGATGGCTCGCGACGGCAATCTGCCCCGTGCCCTCGCAGCGGTCCATCCCCGCTTTCACGTCCCTCATCGCGCCGAGGTGGTCGTCGGGATCGTTGTCGCGGTGCTGGCCGCGACGTTCGACGTACGCGACGCCATCGGATTCTCCGCGTTCGCCGTTCTCATTTACTACGCCATCGCAAATCTGAGCGCTCTCACTCTCGAGGGTCCACGGGAGTGGTGGCGTAAAGCTGTTCCGGTGGCCGGGCTGATCGGCTGTCTGGTGCTCGGATTCAGCCTGCCGGCCACCTCGGTGATCGCGGGGGTGGGCGTTCTCGCGATCGGCGCCGCGCTCTATGGGCTGCGGTTGCTCCGCCGCCGGTCAACCGCAGATCACTGATCGCCCGCGCAGTGGTGCAAATCATCTTTTCTCTTCGACACAGCGTTTGTGCGTCGTGGTATGCGGATGTATATTTGAGTTGTTACTGGTGAGTAACTTAGCGTGCAACGAGCCCATGGGCGCTCACTCGCCACTCTCAACGGCAGTTTTACGATTGCAAAGGATTCTGCAATGGGGCATTACAAGAGCAATCTCCGCGACCTCCAGTTCAACCTCTTCGAGATGTTGAAGCTCGATGAGGTCCTCGCGAGTGGTGAGTTCGGCGATCTCGACCGCGAGACCGCCATCGACATGCTGCGGGAGGTGAACAACCTCGCACAAGGCCCGCTGGCCGACTCGTTCACCGAGTCCGACCGCAACCCACCGGTCTTCGATCCCGAGACCCACTCGGTCACCGTTCCAGAGGCCTTCAAGAAGTCGTACAAGGCCCTGACCGACGGCGGCTGGGACAAGCTCGGCATCGACGAAGAACTCGGCGGCCTGCCGACCCCGCGGTCGCTGTACTGGGCCATCGGCGAACTGATCCTCGGCGCCAACCCGGCCACGTTCATGTACGCCGCCGGCGCCGGCTTCTCCAACATCTTCTACAACAACGGCACCGAAGAGCAGAAGAAGTGGGCTGCCATCAGCTCCGAGCGCGGCTGGGGCGCCACCATGGTGCTGACCGAGCCCGACGCCGGTTCCGATGTCGGCGCCGCCCGCACCAAGGCCGTCAAGCAGGACGACGGCACCTGGCACATCGACGGCGTGAAGCGCTTCATCACCTCCGCCGACCAGGACATGACCGAGAACATCATCCACCTGGTGCTGGCCCGCCCCGAGGGCGCACGGCCCGGCACCAAGGGACTCTCACTGTTCTTCGTGCCCAAGTTCCACTTCGACCACGAGACCGGCGAGCTGGGCGAGCGCAACGGCGTCTACGTCACCAACGTCGAGCACAAGATGGGCCTCAAGGTATCGGCCACCTGTGAGCTGACCTTCGGTCAGCACGGCGTCCCCGCCAAGGGCTGGCTCGTCGGCGAGGTGCACGACGGCATCGCGCAGATGTTCGACGTCATCGAGCACGCACGAATGATGGTCGGCACCAAGGCAATCGCGACTCTGTCCACCGGTTACCTGAACGCACTCGAATACGCCAAGGAGCGTATCCAGGGCGCCGACATGACCCAGATGACCGACAAGGCCGCACCGCGGGTGGCCATCACGCACCACCCTGATGTTCGCCGATCGCTGATGCTGCAGAAGGCCTACTCCGAAGGCCTGCGCGCGGTGTACCTCTACACCGCATCGCACCAGGATGTGGTTGCCGCACAGCTCGTCTCAGGTGCCGACAAAGAGATGGCATTCCGCGTCAACGACCTCCTGCTGCCAATTGTCAAGGGCGTCGGCTCCGAGAAGGCATCCGAGCAGCTCATCGGATCGCTGCAGACCCTCGGTGGCTCCGGCTTCCTGCAGGACTACCCGATCGAGCAGTACATCCGCGACGCGAAGATCGACTCGCTCTACGAAGGCACCACCGCCATCCAGGCGCAGGACTTCTTCTTCCGCAAGATCATCCGCGACAAAGGCCAGGCACTGGCCCACGTCGCCGGACAGATCAGCTCGTTCATCGAGTCCGAAGCGGGTAACGGCCGGCTCAAGGCCGAGCGCGCTCTGCTCAAGACCGCACTCGACGACGTCCAGGGCATGGCCGCCACCCTCACCGGCTTCCTCATGGGAGCCCAGGAGCAGCCGACCGAGCTGTACAAGGTCGGACTGGGCAGCGTTCGCTTCCTCATGGCCGTCGGTGACCTCATGATCGGCTGGCTGCTGCTGCGCCAGGCCGAGGTCGCCCTTGCCGCACTCGACAACGGTGCATCCGAAGCAGACACCGCGTTCTACAACGGCAAGATCGGCGTCGCCAGCTTCTTCGCCAAGAACGTCCTGCCCGAACTGACCGCCGCACGCGGCATCATCGAGAACATCGACAACGACGTGATGGAGCTCGACGAAGCCTCCTTCTAGTCCGAAGCGTTGAAAAGAGTGGGCCGCACCGTCAGGGGGCGGCCCACTCTTTTCGATTGTTCCTGCATCGCGCGCGGCCCAGCCCTCCGCTCACGGGTGAACGTAATGAACTCAAAGTGCGACCGCTCCGGCGCCGGCCGCACACTAGGGGCATGCCCTCCACGATCGCCCGATCCGTCACCCCCGAACTGTCCCGCTCGTGGATGTTGGTCAACGCCGCCCAGGGCGACTTCGACGCCGCCGCCAGATCGGACGCCGACCAGGTGATCCTCGATCTCGAAGACGCCGTCGACCCGCGCGGCAAGGGCGCAGCGCGCGAACGGGTGTGTACCTGGCTCGACACCGCCACGGCCTGGGTACGGATCAACGACAGGACCACGCGGTTCTGGTCCGACGACATCGACCGGCTACGCGGAGCACCGGGTCTGGCCGGTGTGATGCTGGCCAAGGCCGAGACTGCCGCGCAGGTGAGCGAGACATTCGACCGCCTCGGCGGCCACACCCCTGTCATCGCACTCATCGAGTCGGCGGTCGGGGTGGAGAACGCCGTCGAGATCGCCCGCGCCCGCGGCGTCCTGCGCCTTGCGTTCGGCAGCGGCGACTATCGCCACGACACCGGCACCGCTGCAGACGACGCCGTGATGGCGTACCCGCGGTCGCGGCTGGTGGTGGCCAGCCGGGTCGCCGAATTGCCAGGCCCCATCGACGGTCCGGCGGTCACCGACGACGCGGCCGTCCTGGAGGCGAAGACAGCGACATCGGTCGCGTTCGGACTCACCGGAAAACTGTGCCTCAACGCCTCGCAGCCGGCGGTCATCAACCGCGTCGCCAGCCCCAGCTCGGAAGACACCGCCTGGGCCACCGACTTCCTGTCGGAGTTCGAGGCCCGCGGCCGGGTGGTTCGCGACGGCAGCGATCCGCCCCGCCTCAAGCGGGCCGAGAAGATCGCGCGACTCGCCGCCGAATACACCAGCTGACACACAGAAATCGTCCCCCTGACCGCGCACCGAGGGAGCAATTCCCTCAGCGGCCGTCCAGGGGGACGATGTTGACCGATCCCTAGCGCACGAGTTACTTCGGTGGCATCCGGATGCCGCCGTCGACGCGGATGACCTCTCCGTTCATGTAGGAGTTGGTGATCAGTTCGATCACCATGGACGCCAGTTCGTCCGGGGTACCGAGCCGCTTCGGGAACAGGACGTTCTCTCCCAGCTTGGCCTTGAACGCCTCCGACTCGGGACCCGTTCCGTAGATCGGGGTCTCGATCAGGCCGGGGGCAACGGTGTTGTTCCGGATGCCGGCAGCGGCGAGGTCACGTGCCACGGTGAGGGTCAGGCTCACGATGCCGCCCTTGGATGCCGAGTACGCAGCCTGGCCGATCTGGCCGTCGAACGCCGCAACGCTGGCCATCGACACGATCGCGCCCTTGTCGCCGGTTTCGGTGGCCTCATTGCGACTCATCGCGGTCGCGGCCAGCCGGGTCGCGTCGAAACTGCCGATCAGGTTGATGTTGATGACCTTTCGGAATGCGTCCAGGTCGTGGGCCGACGAGAACTCGCCGTCACGCCCGATGGTGCGCTGCGCCGAGCCGATGCCCGCCGAGTTCACCAGTGCCCGAAGCGGTCCCAGCTCGGTCGCCTTGTTCACGGCGGCCTCGATCTGCTCGGTCTTGGTCACGTCGACGCTGACGAACACCCCGTCGATCTCCTTGGCGAGGGCCTCACCCTTGTCCGCCTGAAGGTCGGCGATGACAACCTTGGCTCCCAGTCCGGCGAGCTGGCGCGCGACTGCGGCGCCGATCCCCGATGCGCCACCGGTAACTACTGCACTTGCTCCATTGATATCCACGGACGCAGCCTACGACCGAGCGCTTGCTCGGTTCAAGTGTTTGCGTAAGGCCGCGCCGGGCGAGCAATTCATCAGGTGCCAAGCCCGTTGGTGAGCCTCGCTAAGCATAGGCTAGCCTCATCCCATGTTCCGCCGAGTCCTAGCTGTGTTCAGCATTCTCGCCCTTCTGTTCGTGGCCGCCTGTTCCGATGAGAGCGATCAAGAGCAATCCCCGACATCCGGTACGTCGACCGGCGCGTACCCGGTCACCGTGGCCACCAAGTTCGGCCCGGTGACGATCGAGAAGCCGCCGACCCGGGTGGTCGCTCTCGGATGGGGCGACGCCGAGACCGCGCTTGCCCTCGGTGTGCAGCCGGTGGGAGCAAGCGACTGGCTCGACTTCGGCGGCGAGGGTGTGGGCCCATGGGCCGAGGGACTCTACGACAACCCGCCCGAGATCATCGGAACCCGGGAGCCGTCGTTCGAGCAGATCCTCGCACTCGAACCGGATCTGATCCTCGACACCAAGAGCTCGGGAGACCAAAAGAGATACGACACGTTGGCCGAGATCGCCCCGACCGTTGCGTTGCCCGCCGGCGCCGACAGCTACAAGACCACCCTCGAACAACAGGTGACGATGGTGTCGCAAGCACTAGGAGTCCCGGAGAAGGGAACCGAACTGGTCGAGCAGCTCAATGGCCGGTTCACCGAAGTTGCCGGGCAGAACCCCGAGTTCCGCGGCAAGACGGTCACCGTGGCAGCTCGTTCCGGGACGGGGTGGGGCGCTTACTCGCCCGACACCGAACGGGTCGAGTTCCTCGTCAAACTGGGCTTCTCACCCAATCCCGCCATCGATCCTGCTGACGCCAAGGGATTCTCGGTCCCCATTGCGGACGAGAACCTGCGGTTGCTCGACGCCGACATGGTGGTGGTCTTCCCGATCCAGCGCACGGCCGCCGAGGTGGAAGGCGACCCGCTGTTCAAGTCGGTGCCCGCCGTCGCCGCCGGCCGCTACCTCGTCTTCGACGACCTCACGATCTCGCGGGCCTACTCGACGAACTCGGTGCTGTCGATCCAGTACGCGCTCGACACGGTCGTGCCCCTGATCGCCGAGCGCGTACAGTGACGCACCGCTCGGCCGCCCGTTCCTGCAACATTTAGCGTCTGACGAGCGGGATCACAAGGGGCGTATGCGATTCCGGGTCGTCGATGATCCGGCATGGGAGGCCGAACACATCGCGGACAAGATCGGCCGTGATGATGTCGGCCGGTCGACCCTCCGCCACAATGGCACCGGCCTTCATGGCGATGATGTGGTCGGCGTAGCGGCACGCATGGTTGAGGTCGTGCAACACCGCGACAAGCGTTCGACCGCCCGTCTTGTTGAGCTCGGCACACAACTCGAGCAGGTCGATCTGGTAGGCGATGTCCAGGAACGTGGTCGGCTCGTCGAGCAGCATCAGCGGAGTCTGCTGTGCCAACACCATTGCCACCCAGACCCTTTGACGCTGTCCGCCCGAGAGTTCATCGACCAACCGCCCCGACAGCTCGGTCACTCCGGTCGCCGTCATCGCCTCGATCACGGCGGATTCGTCGTCGGCCGACCACTGCCGGATCAACTTCTGGTGGGGATAACGCCCGCGGGCGACGAGGTCGGCGACCCTGATGCCGTCGGGCGCGATGGATGACTGCGGCAGGAGACCGAGCCTGCGCGCCACCTCTTTGGCCGGATAAGAACTGATCGCCTTACCGTCCAGCAGCACCGAGCCCTTGGTGGGGGCCAGAAGTCGCGAAAGAGCCCGCAGCAGAGTCGATTTGCCGCAGGCGTTGGGTCCGACGATCACGGTGAAGGCGCCGTCTGGGATGTCGACGCTCAACGATTCGCTGATCACCCGCTTGTCGTAGCCGATGGTGACGTCCTGAGCCTGCAACCGGGTGTGCACCCCGTCGCCGCGAGGGGTCGCGGACGGTACTTCTTGGTCCGCGAATTTGCTCATGTCCACTGTTCGCACCTCGTCATCGGACGTCTCGAGATTGTTGGGTCATTGGCGACGCGCCTCTCGGGCGAGCAGCCACACCAGGTAGAGGCCACCCACCGACACCGTGACAACTCCCACCGGAAGCTGGGTGGGTGTGAAGGCGCGCTGGGCGATGAGGTCACTGGCCACCAATAGCAATGCGCCCATGACCGCCGCCGGGAGCATGGCCACGCCCGGCGTGCGGGTCAGCCTCCGGGCCAATTGTGGTGCGGCCAGCGACACGAAGGCGATGGGGCCCGCCGCTGCGGTCGCAACGGCGGTGAGCGCGACACCGAGGACGATCAGCACCAATCGCGTCGGTTCCGCGCGGATGCCCAACGCCTTGGCGGCGTCATCGCCCAGATCGAGCATCGGCATCCGGTAGGACGCCAGAACCAGCAGCGGGGTGAGGACCGCCAACAGGATGAGGGCAGGGCGGGCCTGCGTCCAACCCAGTCCGTTGAGCGATCCGGCACCCCACACCGCCGCAGACATCGCATCCTCGAGGTCCGCTCGCAGGATCAGCCAGGCGTTCACCGACGACAGGACCGCGCTGATGGCGATTCCCACGATGATGAGCCGAAATCCCTGGACACCACGCTTGAAGGCCAGGAGGTACACCAGGAGTGCGGTGATCATGCCTCCGACCAGTGCGCCCACCGCGGTGTCGTAATAGCCGCCGCCACCGATGATCAGCAGAACCACCAGTGCGCCCGTATAGGCGCCCGTGTTGAAGCCGATGATGTCGGGGCTGCCCAACGGGTTTCGGGTGATCGACTGGAACACCGCCCCGCTGACGCCCAGTGCGGCCCCGAGGATCAGCGCCAGCAGCACCCTCGGCATCCGCCATTCCATCACCACGAGCTCTTCGATCCGGGATCCATTACCGAAGATCGCCTGAACCACCCGGTCCGGGGACACCGGGTAGTCCCCGGTGCCGAGCGCAAAGACCGCAACCACCAGCGCAGCGGCCACCAGCATGACGATCACGGCCACGGCGCGAACGTCGATCCGCCCCGACAGCGTGCCACCCTGCACGCGCAGCACGGCGACCTTACGTCCGAAGTCGATATCGCCAGGAAGCGCCGGCTTGTCCTGGTTCTGCGCGTCGACGCTCACAGGCCGCTCGCCTTGCCTCGTCGAACCAGGAAGATGAGGACGGGTGCACCGACAAACGCGGTGACGATCCCGACCTGCATCTCGCCCGGCCGGATGATCACACGTCCGATCACGTCGGACAGCAGGAGCACGATCGGCCCACCCACGAGCGTGTACGCCAGGATCCAGCGTTGATCGGGCCCGACGATCCAGCGGGCCACGTGCGGAACCATCAGTCCCAGAAAGCTGATCGGGCCGGCGGCCGCGGTGGCGGCGCCGCAGAGCAACGTCACCGCGATGACTCCGATGACCCGGGTGCGGGCCACGTTCGCCCCGAGTGACCGCGCGAGGTCGTCACCCATGGCAACAGCGTTGAGCGGACGGGCGATGACAAACGCGAGCACCAGCCCGACCACAACAAACGGCGCGACCGCACCCGACACCTCGAGTCCGCGACCCGCGATCGACCCCGCATTCCAGAACCGCATCTGGTCGAAGGCTTCCGGGTCGAGCAGGATGAGTCCCGACGTGATGCCGGTGAGCACGGCACCGATGGCAACTCCGGCCAACGTGAGACGGATGGGTGTGGCGCCCCCTCTGCCGATCGACCCCAGCGCGTACACGAAGACCATCACCACCACCGCACCGGCGAATGCGAACCAGATGTACGCCCAGATGCTCGCCACTCCGAACACCCCGACCGCCAGGGCGACGGCGAACGCGGCGCCGGCGTTGACGCCGAGAATCCCGGGATCTGCCAACGGGTTTCGCGTGATCGCCTGGATGAGGCTCCACCGATCCCCAACGCGACCCCGACGATCAGGCCGAGGATGGTGCGCGGGATACGCAGGTCGCGAACGATGATGTGGTCGCCGGAGTTGTCGTACGACCACAGCGCATCCCACACCGTCGAGAACGGCACGTCCTTGGCGCCGATGGCGATGCTGAGCATACAGACCGCGGCCAGGACGACGACCCCGGCAACCCAGCCGAGCATCCGCCTGGTGTTGGTCTGCGCCAATCCCTGAGCACGACGGCGCGCCGCCGAACCATCTGCGCTCTTTGTCAGGTCCACCCGGAGGCCGGGGTCGGCACCGACAGTCACGTCCGAGCCCGGCACGCGTTGTCCTGCATCTCAGCCCCATCTATCAGTAGGTAATGCTCACCTTAGTGCCAATAGCAGGGTCCCATACCGCAGCCCGCCCGTTGTCGGCATCGTCGCAGTTCGGGCGGCTTTTGAAGCGTCGCGCCGGAGCCTCCCGTTCGGCAACTTTGCGGCAACTAACCAGGTTTACAGATAGGCTAATCTTCCGTTACCGCCCATCTCGACCGGCCACTTCGTGCCGTGACCGCAGCCCACGAAAGGCCCACTGCTGATGCCCGACTCGAACGCGGCGCAGCCGTTCTCGAAGACGGCTTGGCCCATGCTCCTGCCGTGGCTCGAGGAGTACCGGTCAGGGCCATCGATCCTCGCCAGCGACGAGCTGATCCCCAACGCCTGGCTGGACGGGAGCCCAGCAGAGGCATTGAACGCCAACAACTTCCGTCGCTTCTGCGAACTCGTCGCGCTGCGGCATGTGACCGACCGCGCGGACATCACACTTGCCGACGACTTCCCGACTGTCTCCGGAGGCACGCCCGTGGCCGCGCTCGAGTTGGAGCCGGACGCCGTCTCAGCGTTGCACGACAACAGCATTCGAGACGTTTCGAATGTCCTTACACACTCGGCCGGCCACCTCTTGCACTTGCCTGGGGTCGGCCGTGCCATTGTCATCGACGTCGTCGCAGCCCTGGTGGCCGAGGCGACCCGGGCACCGCACGGTGAGGACAACCGGAGCGGCGGCCGGGTACTGGCAGATCCTCACCTGCTCGAGTTCATCGAGTCCGTCGATGAACGCGACCGCGTGATCCTCCACGAGCGCATATTCGCGGCCAAGCCCCGCACCCAGGCCGACCTGGCCAAGGAACTCGGGTTGTCGCGCGAGCGAGTGAACCAGCTCGACCGAAGTCTGCGGCTGCAACTGTCGGAGACCGTGGAGAGTTCGGTGGACCTGCGCCGCTTCTCGCCGAGACGGTGGCACTGGCCGATCCGGTGGCGGACTCTGCCCGGGTGGCCGAGACCCTGCCACTCTTCGCCACCGCGATACCCGCGCTCGGGGTCTCCGTGGGACAGCTGCTCATCGCCGGATCGAACGACCTTGCCGGCGTGGACGGATGGATCATCAGCCGAACCCCCGCGCAGATCGCCGACCTTGTCGAAGACGTCCTCGATGCGCACGCGGGTGAGGAGGCGCTGGTCCCGGTCGGCATCGTGGCCGCGAAACTGAACCTGTCGGAGTCCGAGGCGACGAGATGGTTGAACAGCAGCGGATTCACCGTGCTCGACGACCATGTGGTCAAAGGCTCGACGTCCACTGCGGATCTGGTGTGCGCGGTCTTGTCGATCGCCGGAGCGCCCCGCACATTCGAGGAGATCCTGACCGGACTCGCCGGCAAGCCACGCTCCCGGTCGAGCGTCCGCAATGCGTTGGTCACCGACGATCGGATCGTCAAGACCGATCGCACCACCTATGGACTGCGTCGATGGGGCGGTGATCAGTACCAGCCGGTCCATCGGCAGATCGGCCACATCCTCGACGCTGCGGGCGGCAGTATCGGCATCAAGGATCTGGTGTCGCAGATCAGCGAGAAGTACGACGTCACCGAAACGAGCATCCGGGCGTACGCGGGGGCCGGCGAGTTCGTGACGCGAGATGATGTGGTGACCCGGCGCAGCGAACGCTATGTCCACAGGAAGTCGCCAGCAAAGACCCGATGTCTCTATTGCGAGGGCGACGTCATTCGTTGGGCCACAACGGTGTCCGGCGCGCACCTCAAAGGGTCGGCATTTAACATCCCGTCAGCCCTCGCGGGCCTGATCGGAGTAGGCCCGGGGAATCCGTTGAAGCTGCCGTCGCGACTGGGGCCACAGTCGCTGATGTGGGTGTCCGTGCAGGCCCGAGTGGGAACCATCAAACGCTTCGTCAGCGACCTGGGCCTGGCCCTGGGCGACGAGATCTTCCTCGAGTTCTCACCGGACGGGTTCGACGTCGTACGTCGCTCGGTAAGCGAGTCGGCAGAGCCGGTCGATCAGATCTTTGCTCTGCTGGGCCACCGGAACCCTGCGCCGGCTGATCGCGACGACCTCGTCGCGGCAATTGCCACGTCGCTCTTCCTGCCCGACGACTCGGATGTGGCAACCGTCGTCTCCACACTGGAGCACCGCAAAGAGGTTGAACTGGCCGCACTCGTCACCGCAGCTCTGAGCTGACGATTCTGCGTGGTTGACAATTCGGCGGGGTCTTCAGGAGACCGGGCGCAATTCTGCTGATCTCCGGCCGTAGCCGGCATGATCCGCAGGATGCCGGTCGGCAAGACCAGACCGGTAGACAGGCGGGTCATCGCAGGTCTGACGAGTCAGACCCCGGCGGCGCAGCAGCACATCGGGAAGCACCTCACCGTCGGGCAGGACCATCCGCGGGCGCCTCGGGCCCCAGGTCCAGGGGTCTGCTGCACGCATCAGGTCGTGCATGACCAGCGGCGGGGCGAAGACCACCGACACGTCACCCTCACCCAGCGCATCGTGCACCGTCACGGAGTCATGCACGTGGTCGACAACATGCACGCAGGAACCCGACGCTGCGCAGGCGAGTACCAGCATCACTGCGGAGGGGCAACTCCACGGGCCACAGACCACGGCACGAGCGTCCTCATCCAGGTCGAGATCGGTTTGCAGGCCCCCGATACGTTCGGCCACTTCTCCGTTACCCCAGAATCGGAACCCCAGGTCGTTGAGGATCAGACCGCCTTCGGCCTGCAGGGGCGACCGCGGCGAAATTGCGATCAAACGGAACTCTTCTGCCACATCAAATGTCGGGGGTATTCGGTCGCCGCACATGAGCCCGACATTCTCTTCGTGAAGAAAGTCCTCCGCGCAATGCGTGAGAACAAAATGCAGGTCCAGTCCGGCAGCAGCGGTCACCGACGTTTCGTCATAGGGATCGATCGGCACCACCACGGCGTTCAACCGCACCAATGCGTGGAATGCGAGCAGGAACTCCCATCCGCCGCCTACACAGACACCAACCCTTTGACGTGCGCCGATACCCCGCGACGCCAGGTCTTCGCCGAGCCACTGCACTGATTCATCAAAACGCTCGAAGTCGGTCTCGTGCTCACCGCACGCCACGGCCGGGCGGCCGAAATGGCGAGCAACGGTGTTGTCGAGAAATGTGTTCAGCTGCGCCGCACCCATTGGATACACCCCTCTTCCAAGTAGCTTCGCAAAGCTCAATTCGAAGCCGAGTCGGAAATGGCCTGCATTCACCCGGCTTACGTGGGCCTCCACCCACAATTGAGGTAAGGCTAGCCTTGGAAGAGTTCAAAAGTCTAGACGGGTTATCAATTCGCTCGGTATTCGACGACGTACGCGCCCCACCCCAGTGGCCCGACGTGCAGTGCGCCGACACCGACCGAGTTGATGAGGGCGCACATTTCGGCCTCCGTGCGAGAGCCCGACCCGAACACACACATCCGGAGAAGATCTTCTTCCGTCTCGTAGTCGTTTGTCGTCTCCGGGTCCATCAGCCGAGTCGGGATCACCACCCGGCCGGCAGACTCCGCGTACGCCGTCAGCGCAACCGCCGCGTCACCGTCGGGCAGGGTCTCTACGACGCCTGCCGCCACGAGGAGGTCGACCTTCGTCTGCAGCGGCGCGACGTGACTACCTGCGACGCGCCTGACCAGAGGCCGCCTCTCGGTGGTCACGTCCCCGAGCATGCGCTCGGTGAGCGACGGCATGCCCACAACACTGATCTCGAGCGACGGATACGCGCGCAGCATCGCGTCCACGTAGGGACCACCGCCCTCGCCGACGACTGCGACAGTGCGCACACCGTCGAACGAGATGGCCTCGGTCAACGCCGGCGCGAGATACGTCGGCCATTCGACCATCTCACCGTGAAAGTCATCGGCCCGGTCGGGGTCAATCGTCCAATCCTCGACCGACAAACCCCCGATTCCGACCGGATCACCGGTTCGCACCACGTCGAGAAGTCGGAGAAACGACAGCTGCATCTGCGTCTCGGCGGAGTCCATCCGCAATCCCTCGACCCACGGGGTGTCGGGGTCGGCGAGCACCGCGCCCACGTCGCTGAGTGAGTAGATGTTCCCCTCTCGGACCAGCAGGCCCATCACCACGAGATGACGCACCAGCTTGTGCAGCGGGTCGGGACGTGCCCCGCAAGCAGCGGCGATGTCCTGCACGGTGACCGCACCCGCGTCGACTTCTGCGAACACCCCCAGCGTCACTGCTGCGCGTAACGCACATGCAGGCAACAGCTCCGAATACTCGTGGACGCGCTCGAAGGGGTCCGGCGCCTGCGTGGCGACGTCGATGACCTCGGGATCGCCCGCGACGGTGGCGACCGCTCGCTCACGCCAGTAGCCGGCGATGTCGGTGAACTCCTTCGGTATCCCCTTCTCTCGCTTGGCCCATCTGCGGAGCGGCTTGATCACCATGGCCTCCCCCGCGACCCACAGGTATGGCTGACCGTCACGCCACGGGACCGACTGGAGTGTCTCGGCCAGCCGCGACCTGCCCTCGGCCTCACTGCGATACAGCCAGGTGATGTGTACCTCTGCGGCGCTGGGTAATTCCTGATGATGTGAAGGGTCTGCCACTTCGATCACCACCGTCGCCGGTAGCGATGACGGCAGCATCTCGAGGCAGTGCCCGATCGCAGGCAACGCCGTCTCGTCCCCTCCGATCAGCATCCAATCGGCTGCTGTCGGCAGTCCCGCCGAGTGCTTGGGGCCGGCGACCAGGATCTTCTCCCCCGGCACCACACGACGGGCCCACGTCGAGGCGAGTCCGGTCTCGTGGAGGGCGAAGTCGATGGTCAACTCGCCTGCACCAGCGTCGAAGGCGCGCACGGTGTATGTACGGGTGTACTCGAAACTGCCCGGCGTCCAGTCGATCAGGCCCGCACCGGTGTTACGGGGCACCTCGAAGGGGAACCCTCCGGTGACCGGGTCGGGAGGCATGATCTTCACGTCGTCGTCGAATCCGCTGGTCTGCACCGGGGGCAGGACAACACCGTCGCGTGTGTGCTCGCCGATGGCCGGACCTCCGAGAACCACACGTCGCATCCCCGGCGTCACGTCCCACACACGCAGAACATCGAACTCGCGCAAGCAGATCGGGCTCACTGTCAGATCGCGCACCGAACCGGCCACGGCTCCTCCTTCGTCGGTCGTGCCACACTCACGGGTTCAGGGCGGCGGCCCAACGGTCCGCCATGTCGGCGGCGTCCAGGCCCAGAACATGTAATTCCACGCGATCCCCGTGGATCGCATACCGGCCGACCACTCCGTAGAGCGCCTCGAAACCCTCCCGCCGAGCGGGATCGGCGAGCGGGCCGAAGACTCGGGTCAGCAGCACTCCTGCAGTGGGTGCCCGCCGCAACTTCTTGCGTCCGACGCTGTGCTGGAAGCGCCACAAGTCGTACCAGGGCGCATACGGTGGCCGTTCGAACCCGTTGACCCCCGGCCACACCGGGTACACGGCGGTGAACGCACCCGGTAGGCCGTCGTGTGCGTCGGAATGAACGTCGTTCCCGTACAGATGGTTTCGCAGGTTCCATTCGAGGTCAACCGTGCGTACGGCCGATGGCCCTTGCGCGATGGCCGCGACGAAGGCGGCCTCCACTGCTTCGGCAGACCTGTCCATGTGACCGGGCAGCTTCTCGACACGTACGACGAGTCCAGCGTCTCCGTCCACGTGTCCGTCCACGTCGTCGGCTGACGGCATGCCGAGCAGCAGATCGATGGAATCAGCCAGTGCGGCATCGGCATCGGCAGACTGGGCACGTTCGGCCAACGCGACCGTTGCGTCCGCGGTGGACCCCACGGTCGGCGCACCGGAGTTGGATCCGTCCAGCAGTGCGGCCAAGCGATTTGTCACCTGGTGGACGGTGAACCGGTCTGCGACCACCCCGTGTACGGCCACGATGAGGTGGGTGCCCTGCGAAGACCGCAGGAGTGCGACATGCAGTGGCCGTCCTGCCGTGATGTCCACCCGCTCGACCACCTGGTCACGCGCTGCCCTGACAGCACCTTCGGCGTTCGTACCGGACTGGTCCAGCGTCGCAACGCTTTCCGACGCCAATTGGTCTGCGTACGGGAGTGCGTCGGTGTTCCACAGCAATCGGTGACGTGGGTTCACCTGCCACCGCAGGCACTCGAACTCGCGGAGCACCGTGTCGACCGCCGACGCCAACTGCGCGGGCTCCACAGGGTGCGGCAGATCGATGACCTCGGTGAGCACGTGCTGCTCGATGTCGAGACCGGACTGACGGAGCCGATGTTGCTCAACCGGGGGAACCACCGGCACGGGCTCTGGTCGCACGGACGACTCGGTCGTATCGTCGGGTGCCACGGTTCGACCCTCTGCCAATCGCGCCGGCGCGCGCAGCGCGAACACGTCACCGATGGTGAGGTCCAGACCGCGCTGCCCGGCCCGCCGAACCACCGCGATCGAGGAGATGCTGTCGCCTCCCAGGTCGAAGAAGTCGTCGTCGACACCGACCGCAGGCAGTCCCAGCGCCTCTGCGAATGCCGACACCAAGATCTCCTCGGCGGCGCCACGGGGCTCTCGCGATGCTGTGGTCAGTGAACTGAAATCGGGTGTCGGCAGCGCCTTTCGGTCGACCTTCCCGGTAGGCGTGAGAGGTAGGGCGTCGACGACCAGCACGATCGGTACAACGTGTACAGGCAGAACAGCGGTCACCGCGTCGCGAACCGTCCGGCCGTCCAGGTGCGCGCCCTCTGCCGCCGTCACATAGCCCACCAGCCGGCTCGACCCGCCCGTTTCGTGAACCGTTGCAGCCGCCGCGGCCACACCGGGTACAGCGGCGAGCGCGGCCTCGACCTCCTCGAGTTCGACGCGGACGCCGTTCACCTTCACCTGGAAGTCCCGGCGGCCCAGATACTGCAGCAGGCCGTCTGTGGTCCAGCGGGCCAGATCGCCGGTTCGGTACAGCCGGGTGCCTGCCGGGCCGAAAGGGTCGGCCACGAACGTGGCAGCAGTCAGGGCCCGCCGATCGGCATAGCCTCGGGCCACCTGCGCCCCGCCGACGTACAACTCCCCGGTCACTCCAGGTGACACCGGACGTAGCCAGGGGTCGAGCAGATAGACCTGGCTCCCCGGCACAGGTGCGCCGATGGTGATGGGTCCGGCGATCGCAGCGGATCGCGAGGAGAACGCGACGTCTCCGGCCACCTCGGAGGAACCGTAAGAGTTGATCACCGTTGCACCCGGTGATGCCCGGTTGATCTCGTCAACGACAGCCGAGGACAGCGCCTCACCGCTGCAGATCCATTGCCGGACAACACCGACCCGTGCCGCTCCCACTTCGGCGACGGCCCGCAGCAGGGTCGGCACCCCGGTGAGTTGGGTGATGCCGTGACTCTGCACCAGGTCCGCCAGGCGGTCCGCGTCGTTCGACTCGGATTCGTCGGCGATCACCAACCGACATCCGGCCAACAGCGCACCCAAGATCTCGGTGGACCCGTCGATGAAGCCGATCGAACTCTTGGCGAGCCGGACACCTCCGAGGGGACTGTTGCCGTCGGTCCAACTCGCAGTGGACCATTCGAGACGGTTGACCAACCCGGTGTGAGATCCCACCACAGCCTTGGCGTTACCGGTGGACCCCGAGGTGTAGATGACGTAGGCGGCGTGATCCCCGCGCAGCTCGGTCTGCCTGTCGGCGGCGCCGACGGGCCCTGCCGGCAATGCTGACATCCGGCCGTTGATCGCGACATCGTCCAGACAGATCAGCTCACCCGGGACGTCGACGCCGGCCCTCCGGAGCGTTACCGCACTTGCCTCGGTGGCCAGAACCACGGTCGGGGACGAGTCGGACAGGTGGTGGCTGATCCGCTCGGTCGGATGACGTGGATCGATCGGGACATACGCGCCACCGGCAACGATCACGGCGAGCAGCGCGGTGACCAGATCGGGCGAACGCGGGAGGAGCAACGCCACCCGGGCCTCCGGGCCGACGCCCGACTCGATCAGCAAGCGGGCCAATCGATTGACCCGCTCTCCCAGCTGACCGTAAGTCAGGGTGACGTCACCCTGAACCAGGGCCGCCAGCTCCGTCGATTCGGCGATCCGACGTTCAATGAGCTCAGCCACCGAGCGCGGCAGTTCCGCAGTCTTCGACGGCGGGTTCCAGGTGTGCACCACGGTGCGATGGTCAACCGGGGACGTCGCGGTGATCGCGCGAAAGGCGTTGGTACCCCGATCTGATCCGGTGACGATCAGCTCCACCACACCGAGGTAGAGATCCGAGAGCCGGTCTGCCACCGCGTCGTCGATAGCCGCCCGGTCGTTGGTCAATGCCACCGACACCGACTCGTGCAGCGTGACCAGCGCAGTCAGCCGGTAGTGAGGGGCCTGGACGTACTCGATGGCCCCGAGTCGCAGATCGCCGACATCTTCGGGACGTTCGAGGTTCTCGATTGAGAACAGGGTGTCGAACAACTCGCGAACACCCAACGCCGAATGGAGATCCAGGAGCGGAACATGTTGGTGGTCGAGCACTTCGGTCTCCGCGCGGACGAAGTTCTGGACCACGTCGTCCATGGTGTCCCGCTTGGTCCAGCGCACCCTGGTGGGCACGGTGTTCAGCAGCATCCCGACGATCCGGTCGATGCCGTCCACATCTTCGCCACGACCCGCTGTGGTGGAACCGAACACCACATCGGTCCGACCCATGACGCAGCCCAGCAGAACACCCCATGCCGCGGTCATCACGGCACCCTCGCTGACCGATCGTGATCGGGCGTACGCCGTCAGGGCCTGCCGGTGATCGGGCCCCAGCGTGCGACGGCGCCGACCGAAGCCACTGCCCGGACTGCGCGGCAGGTGGTCGGAGATCAGTGTCGGATCTCCGATGTCGGCGAGGTGGTTCTTCCACGCTTCCACCTCGCTCTGTGGGGTTCGCCCCTGCGTCCACCACCTCAGGAAGTCGCTGAATTGCGGTGCGCTGGAGTCGAACGGTTCGCCGCGATATGCGGCCGTGATGTCGTTCCAGATCAGCGCGACCGACCAACCGTCGGCGATCAGATGGTGCACCGTCTGGATGAGCCGGTACCGCCCCTCCCCGATGGTGATCAGGGTGTAGCGCATCAGCGGCGGCCGAGTGAGATCGAACTTGCGGCTGCGTTCCTCAGACGCAACCCTGTCCACGAATTGCGCTGCCTCCAGCGTCGATTCATCAACAAAACTCAACGTCCGGAACTCCGGTGCGGGCGTCGACCCCACGGTCGAGACGACCCGGCCCGACCGCGTGGTGCGAAAGCCCGCCGCCAGTGCCGTATGGCGGCGGATCACCACGTCTGCGGCCTCGGCGAGCCTGTCGACATCGAGTGGCCCGGACAACTCGACGATCTGCTGAACCATGTAGGGGTCGTGATCATCCACCGCAATCGAATGGAAATAGATGCCGGATTGGACGGCTGTCAGCGGCAGCACCTCACGCAAACCATCTACCTGGGAATGGATCTCGTCCGACTCGTCGTCCTCCAGTTCCACTCGAGGCGCGTCGGTTGTCGGGGCTGTCGTCGTCGGACCCGCCGCTGTGAGTGCCGTGGCCAGATGTTCGGGCGTGCGGTGAGAGACGATGTCCTGTGAGCGCAGCCTGAATCCCTCCGGCCGCAGCGCCAGGGCAACCTTGACCGCCACGATGCTGTCTCCGCCCAGAGCGAAGAAGTCGTCATCGACGCTGACCTTCTCCACCCCAAGAATTGTCGCGAAGATGTCACACAGGAGCTGTTCGTGGGGTGTACGCGGCGCGATGAACGCGCCTTGCCGGGTGGGGGTCATCGCAGGCAGCCCGCGGCGGTCCACCTTGCCGTTGGCGGTGATGGGGAAAGCGTCCAGGACCATCAGGTTCGACGGCACCATATAGTCGGGCAGATTGTCGACGCACCAGGACTGTAGGTTCCCCACATCCACAGTGGCGCCCGGGTTCTCGGTCACATAGGCCGACAGACTGTCGGCGCCGGCGGTATTGCCCGTCAGTGTCACCACCGCTTGCCGCACCTGCGGGTGGCCGGAGATGATCACCTCGATCTCTTCGAGTTCGACCCGCCTCCCGCGGATCTTCACCTGGTTGTCCGCCCGGCCGAGGAACTCCAGCGAACCGTTGTCGCACCAGCGGGCCAGGTCGCCCGTGCGGTACATCCGTGAGCCGTCGGGGTCGAACGGATTGGACACGAACTTCGACGCAGTCATCGCGGCGTTGCCGACATATCCACGGCCGAGCAGGAATCCGGCAGCATACAGCTCACCGCCCACGCCCACCGGAACCGGCTCGAGCTGCTCGTCAAGCACATACAACTGGGTGTGCGGATTGGGACGACCGATCGAGGTGGCGATTCTCTCGGCCTCGTCGCGGTAGATGACGTGCGATACGCCGATCGTCGCTTCAGCCGGTCCGTAGCCGTGATAGAGCGTGGTGGACAGCTGCTGCCGGAATCGCATGAAGAGATCAGGTGTCAGAACCTCTCCGCCACACCAGATGTGCCTGACCGATGCCAGCGCGGACTCCGACCTGGTCGACCGATCGCGATCCAGTGCCAACAGGGTGTCGAGCATCGAGGACACCAGATACAGGTAGGTGACCCGTTCCGAGGCAATCAGATCCAGAAGGTAGTCAGGATCCTTCTCACTTCCGGGCGCCGCCACCACCACGTATCCACCCGAGACAAGGGGCAGCAGTATCTCGTTGATCGAGATGTCGAACGCCAGAGGCGCTTTGAACAGTGAGGCATCGTCTCGTCCGAACATCAATATCTGATCACGTTGCCACACAAGTCGTTCGCAGATCGCCTCGTGCCGGATCATCGCCCCCTTGGGAGTCCCGGTGGACCCGGAGGTGAAGATCACGTAGGCCAACTGGTTCCCCTGCACGCGCAGCGGGGACGCGTCCGGCACACAATCACCGAACCGCCAGTCGGCGAGGCTCACCGAGATCGTCTCCGTGCCCCAGTCCGTGCGGTCGTCGGCAGCTGTCAGTGCGATTTTCACCGATGCGTCGGCGCTCACCTGCCGCCGACGGGTCTCGGGCCAGTGCGGGTCGACAGGAACGAACGCGCCACCGGCTGTCATCGTGGCCAGCACGGAAACGACCATCTCGGCCGAGCGGGACATACCGATGGCGACCACACCCTCGGCGGGTAGCCCCGACTGACGTAGACGTTGCGCCAATTCGCCCACCTTGAACGACAATTCGCGGTACGTGAGTCGGGTACGCCCATCGACGAGAGCAAGCGCATCGGGCGTCGATCGGGCTGCGGCCGCGAACAACTCCGGAACGGTTGCGGTGGTTGTGGGTGTCGTCCGGTCATTCCATCGCTCGTGCAGCTCCGAAATGTCCACCTGGACCGTGGCCGAATCCCCGGGGTGCCCGAAAGTCGTCATGAAGTTTAGGCTACCCTAGGTTCGATGGGGTTCGAAGACCGCGGGCGAAGGGGAGTTCTCGTGATTCTGGTCGGCTCGGGAGCTCTGCTGTGGCGTGCCGCGGGTCATGCCGCCTCGGTGGGCACACCGGTCGACGTTGTCATCCACCCAGAAGGCGAAGCGGTCCCCACGTGGGCGACCGATCTCGAATGCGCCGGCACCGACGACGTCAACGAGCTGGCTGACGGCATCGACGAGATCTGTACGGACGGACTGGTGTGTTCGACCGGCAATCCCTTCATCTTCCGTCAACCGATCCTGCAACTCGGCGTGACCATCGTGAACATTCACGGCGGGCCGCTGCCGCAGTATCGAGGCCTGCCCATTGCCGCCGCAGTCTTCGCAATTCTGAACGGCGAGAGCGAATTCGGAGTCACACTTCATCGCGTCGACGCGGGAATCGACACCGGCGACATCATCGACAGACGGGCTATCGCACTCACCGAGTCCGTGACGCTGGAGGAACTGTCGATGGAGGTGACGCAGGCTTGCCACAACATCTTCGTCGACAACATCGACTCTCTCGGTCGAAGCCCGGTGCCGGCGTCTGTGGGCCACTCCTCGTCTCCCGCAGGCTATTACGGAATGAAGCAACTCGCCGACATCGGCAACTATCGGGACCATCCGAACTTCGTCCGGGCCACGGAACTCGGCGTACTGGAGGACCACTACCCGGCGTACCGGGATCTCTTCGCGCCATACCGGGCCTGACCTCCTCCCACACCGCAGTTTCCGGCAGTGGCCAATCCCGGCGGACACAACGATGGCGCCGGCAAACGCCGGCGCCATCATCGATCTGACTCAGGTACTCACTTCTGCGGGAGCTTTTCCAACTGCGCTTCCAAACTGTCCAGGCTGGCCATTCCTGATGCGTAGGTGAACGGATCCGTGTATGCCACAGCCAGAACCCGTCCGGCCTGTACTGCGGGCAGACTCTTGAACAGCTCGGAGTCGAGCATCGCCTGCACCTCAGGTGTGGTGGTCCCGTCTGCGCGGGTCGGGTAGACGATCACGTCGTAGTCGTTGAGCATTCCCAGCTGCTCATACGAACGTTCCTGTCCCTCGCCCGTGGGGAAGGTCAGACCCGCGGCCTCGAGCTTGTGTGGCACATACGTTCCGGCGTTCTGATCCCAGAAGGTGCCCGGCGACCACGAGGCAACCGCGACGAACTTGGTGCCGTCGATCTTGTCGGCGTACTTCTGGTGGATCTCGTCGGCGCGTGCGTGGAACTGCTTCTTCTGCTCCTCGGCCTCGGACTTCATGCCCGCGATGTCGGCCGCCTCGTCGAAGGTCTCGTACCAGTCGGTGACCAGCAATGACCCGCCCTCGAGGTTCACGACCGGCGCGATTGCCTTCAGCTTCTCCTTGTCGATTGCTTCCCAATGCTTTTCGAGAACGTTGCCGACGATGAGGTCGGGCTCGAGCGCGAGAATTGCCTCATAATCCGGTTGCGCGATGGTGCCGACCTTGGGCAGGCTCTGGTACTTCTCCCAAGCGGCCGTGTCGTTGCCGAAGTAGTCGGCCGTGTAGAGATCCGGTACGCCGACGACCTTGTCGCTACCGAGGCTGAGCAGCGCTTCTGCCGAGCCACGCAACGCCACGATGCGCTGAGGGTCGGTCGGGATCTCGACAGGACCGTCGACGGATTCCACCGTGCGGGTCTCGCCCGAGGCCGAATCTTTGTCGGAATCGTCCGAGCATCCGGTCAGCAGGACCACAAAAAGCAGTGGCAGCGCGGCCAACAACGCCCACAGCCGCAGTCTTCGAGATTTCTTCATTGTCAGTTCTCCATTCTTGCTCCGGAGATGTTCCGGAGTGTTCATCAATAGGTCTTTCAGCTTCGGGTATCAGAGATGAACCGGCGCAACCGATCTCCCCAATCCGCGACGACGTCGTCGTCAAGCATCTCGCGATGCCCCTTCATAGTCGATGAATATTCCACCTTTCCAACGATGTGATGACGCCAGTTAAAGGTGTCTAGATTGCCGTCCACCCCTGCCTGCAACAGCAAAGCATCCGCGTGTACCTGTCCTTGCGTCGGCCTCGCCAGATGCTCGGTGGCGGTCGCGCCCGACTTCAACATGCCTCGTACGTCGGACTTTTGGATCCCCGGCCACAGGGGCGCCACATCGACGGCGTGATCGACGAGCTCTTCCACCGTCGAGAAGCTCCAGGGTGGTCGATGCTGAATGCGTAGCAGAAGTCGTCGATCGACTCCTGTAGCGACATCGCTCCCGTGATGTAACCCGGTTCCGGTGTCGGGCCCGAGTCGAGCAGCGTCAGGCTGATCAGTCTCGAGTCGCTCTGCTTCTCTATCAGTTTGGCGAGCGCAAACGCCAAGTGCGCGCCGTACGACCAGCCGAGCAGATGGATGTCGCCACCACCGGCCACACGGTCGACGAGGTCGAAGTACCAGCGCGCCGTCGCATCGAGATCGCCCATGTCCATCTCGGGATCGAACAGCGAAACGTTCTGCAGCCCGTACACGGCCACGCCGTCCGGTACGTGGGCCACCAATCGGTCGTACATCACGGCTGACCCCGACGCGGGATACGCACAGAACAGGTGCTCGGTGTACGCGGCCTCGGCCGTCGGAGAAAGCCTCAGCAGCACAGAGTCCCGCAGATGATCGGTATCCGAGTGATCGGTGGACCGGTCGATCAGGTTCGCTATCGTCGAGACCACCGGGCTCTCGAAGATGTTGCGAACGCCCACCTTCACACCGAACTCCGCAGCTATTCGGGATGCCAGCCGCACAGCGGTGAACGAATGCCCCCCGAGATCGAAGAAGTTGTCGTCGGCCGACAGTTCGACGTCACCGAGTCCCAGCACCTGCGCAACCAATTCTCCGACGGCTCTTTCGGTTCCGGGGGACAGAGCCCGCCCGTCACGGCCGTGTCCGCTCACCTCCACCGCGGGAAGAGCGGACCGGTCGAGCTTCCCGTTCGCCGTCACCGGCAACACGTCGAGCATGGTGAACGCCGTGGGCACCATGTGAGCCGGCAGTCGAGAACCGCACCAGTCGCGCAGATCATCGTCGAACGCGGTCGGGTCATCAGTGACCTCGCCCGTTGTGTAATACGCGGCCAGCGTCTTTCCCGACGATGGGTGGTCGACTGCGATCACGGCGGCCGACGACACCAGGGGGTGGCCGTCCAGGATTGCAGCGACCTCGCCGGGCTCCACACGCTGGCCTCGGATCTTCACCTGGTCGTCCACGCGCCCGACGTACTCCAGCACACCCTTGCCGTCGGTTCGCACCAGATCCCCTGTGCGATAGAGGCGTCCACCGCTTCCGGTCGGATCTGCGACGAACCGAGACGCAGTCAGCCCAAAACGATCGTGGTAACCACGGGCCAACTGCGCGCCTGACAGGTACAGTTCGCCCACCACACCTGCCGGGACCCGGCGTAGCCACGGATCGAGCACCGTCACAGCGCAATTGGCCACCGGCCATCCGATCGGGACAAATCCCTCACGTTGTTCACCGGGTACCGCTCCACAGTCGAAGTACATCACCTCGCCCGACTCCGTCGGCCCGTAGATGTTGAGGACGTTGGCGCCCAGTGACGACTCGACCGAGTCGGCCAGACTCCAGCGAAGTGCCTCACCGGCGAGCAGGACCTCCGCCACCTGGACCCCGGCGTCCGCGTCGACGTTCTCCACGAGGATGTCGGCCATCGACGGCACGAAGTTCACGCGTTCGATGTCGTGGCGGGTCACCGCGTCGACGATCTTCCACGGATCGCGATGATCACCTGCCGCGAGAACCACCACGGCGTGCCCCTCCACCAGCGGCGAGAGCAGTTCGGGCAGTGACACATCGAACCCGATCGGCGTCTTGACAAGAATCGGCCCGGTCAACGGGTACTGCCGGCGGCCCCATTGCAACCGGTTGGCCAGCGCCCGGTGCGAGACCACAACGCCCTTGGGCTGCCCGGTTGTCCCCGAGGTGTAGATCAGGTAGGCGGCGTCATCGGCGAAAAGAGCTCGGCTCCGGTCGTCGTCCGTGATCGGCGCAACCGATTCCCCGGCACCGCTGCCGATTGCCAGGACGTCGATCACCGGGATGTCGTCGGCACCGGCCGAAGCGTTCCAGTCCGGCGAGTTGGTCACCACCACAGTCGGAGAGGAGTCCTCGAGCAGGTAGGTGATCCGCTCGTCGGGATAGGAGGGATCGATCGGCAGGTAGACGCCGCCGGCGCGCAACACCGCGGCCATCATCACCGGCAGCCATTCGTCCCGTTGAGCGACCACGGCGACGTGGTCGCCGACGCGTACGCCCGCGCCGATCAGATGGCGGGCCAACCGGTTCACCCGGCCGTCGAGCTCTGCGAACGACCACTCGATCGCGCCGTGTACAACTGCGATGCTCAAGGCGAATTCAGTTGCAGCACTCCGCAACAACCCGTCGACCGTGATTTCCTCGTGGACGGTCGTCACCCCAGGGGCCTGAGCGGATCGGGTGATGTCGACGTACTCGACGGGTACCAACTGCGCAGCAGCGAGCGAGGTGTCGAGATCCTCGGCCACCACTTCGAGTACCTGCACCAGTGTCTTGATGAAACGCATGATCGTCGATTCCTCATAGAGGTCGACCGCGTATGACAGGTTGGCATCGATCCGCTCGCCGTCGTCGACGAAGAAGACGTCGAGGTCGGCCTTGACCACTCCGAGACTGCCACCCAGTGGATCGAGCAGGGCCAGACCGGCTTTCGCCAGGAGGTCACGCTCGTGCGATCCGCTGGACTGGGCGACATAGCTCACCAGCACCTGCACCAACGGGTTCGCGCCGGCGACGTGTGCGCCGTTCCCCGCGGCGACGATCTGGTCGAACGGTACTCGTTGGTGTTCGAACGCGGTCAACACGTTGTTCCTTGTGCGCTGCAACACGGTTCGTAGGCTGTCCTGCGGAAGCAGTCGATGCCGTATCGGCACCGTGTTCACGAGATAGCCGACCGTATCGGCGACGGTCTCCTCTGATCGGCCGCCCGTCGGCGATCCCAGCACGAGGTCGGTGCCCGAACCCAGCCGGTTCATCGCCACGGCGACCGCCGCGTGCAGGGTCATGAACATCGAGACGTCCAGCCTGGCCGCGGTCTCGCGAACACGCGACACCAGTCCGTCGTCCAGCGAGATCTCGAGATCGATCCCCTTGAAGCTTTGCCTGCTCGGCCGGCTGTGATCCGGAGGCAGGGTGGACAGTTCCGGTGCACCGGCCAACTGGTCGTTCCAGTAGCGCACGGACTCGTCGAATCGGCCGTTGTCGAACAGCGATCGCTGCCACACCGCATAGTCGGCGAACTGCACTGCGAGAGGCTCGAAGACAGGTGCCTCACCGCTGCGACGTGCGCAGTAGGCATTCCAGAGATCTCCGGACACCGAGCCGATGGATCCCTCGTCGACAAAAGCATGGTGCAACGCCATGCCCACAACGAACTGGTCGTCGCCGCGGCGAATGATCACGCCTCGCAAGGTCGAGTCCGCAGCAACGGACAGTGGCCTGCTCCCCCACTGCTCGATGCGCGCCACGGTCTCGTCGTCGCTGCATCCGACCGCGTCGACGTGGTCGATCTGCAGCCACCGCTCGACTGAATCCGGCGACGTGATGACCTGCACGATCGAGCCGTCGTCGGCCTCTGACAGTCGGGTCCGCAGCGGCTCGTGGCGGACGACGAGGTCACGCAGGGCGGCCGCCCACGCGATGGGTTCGAGGCGGCCGGAGACGTGCCACAGGATGGTCACCGTGTAGGTCGACCCCGCGCCCGCCATCTCGTCGATCACCCACAGTGCCTGCTGCCCATAGGAAGCCGGGATCTGGTCCGGCCGTTCGATCTCGCCGATCCGCGGCAGTCCGGGTGCCTTCTCGACGCCGCCAGGATTGTCGTGGCCGTCGATGGCGGCCGCCATCTCCGCCACGGTCGGGTGATCGAAGATCGCGCGCACGGAGATCGGTTGACCCAGTGAGTTGCTCAATCGTCCGGCCAGACGCATCGCGAGCAACGAATGACCACCCATGTTGAAGAAGTCCGCATCAATCGACACCTTAGATATCCCGAGGGTGTCTGCGACGGCGGCGGCGATCGTCTTCTCCAACTCGCTCCGGGGCTCCCGCGCAACCTCTTCTGCCAGTTCGATCTCGGGTAGAGCGCGTACGTCGACCTTGCCGTTCACCGTCAGCGGGATGTTCTCGACAACCCCGATCGCTGCGGGGACCATGTAGTCGGGCAGCCGGGCCGCGAGATGATCACGCAGGTCGGAGACCTCGATCTTCGCCTCCCCCGCAGCAACGACGTAGGCGTGCAACGCCTTACCTGACGAAGTCTTGCGAACCACAACCGTGGCGCGCGACACGTCGTCACGGTCGACGAGGGCACTGGCGATCTCCGCCGGTTCGATGCGGAACCCGCGGATCTTGATCTGATCATCCGAGCGCCCCAGGTACTCCAGCGACCCATCGGGCTGACGCCTCATCAGGTCGCCGGTCCGGTACATCCGTTCGCCCGACCGCCACGGGTGGGCGATGAACGACGCGGCCGTCAGATCAGGCCGTCCCTGGTAGCCCCGGCCCATTCCGGCACCGCTGAGATACAACTCGCCGGCCACGCCGTCCAGCACCGGGGTGAGCGACCGGTCGAGCAACAGTGCCATCGTGTTGAAGATCGGCTCGCCGACATTCGGGCGGTCACTGTCGGCGAGATTCGCGCCGAGCGCATTGATCGTGTATTCCGTTGGGCCGTATAGGTTGTACGACCACAGACCGGGTCGCTCACGCAGCGTCGCCCACAGCGTCTCCGGGACCGCCTCTCCTCCGAGCGAGAAGAACGAGATGCCGTCGTAGCCGGGTTCGGTATGGGTGAACAGGCTTGATTCGACCAGGAGTTCACCGTAGGAGGGCGTGACGTCGAATCCGTCGATGCGGTTCTGCGCGTAGTAGGACAGCAGCGCAGCAGGATCTTTGCGCATGCTCTCACTGATGACGTACACCGAATGTCCGTCCAGCAGCCAGAACAACTGTTCCCACGAGGCATCGAACGAGAACGACGTGGTGTGCGCGATCTTCATCGGCGCGCCGCCCCGGCCTTCGGTGGCCGGGCGGAAGATGCGCTCGACGTGGTTGTAGAACATGTTGATCAATCCGCCGTACGGGACCGCAACACCTTTCGGCGTACCGGTGGAGCCCGACGTGTAGATGATGTACGCCAGGCCTGCTGGATCGACGGCGCGCTGCACCGTCTCGGGCACCGGTGTATCGGCCCTGGACAAGGTCTCACCCACGAGCAGCAGTTCGCGCGTTGTCTCGGGAAGCGATGACGCCAGCATCGCCGAGGTGCACACGATCGAAGACTCTGAATCATCGAGGATGTATCCCACCCGGGCAGGAGGCAATTCGGGGTCGATCGGCACGTAGGCAGCGCCGATCTCGAAGACGGCGAACATCGCGATGGCCATGTTGTGGTCGCGCTCGAGGTACAGGGCGACCCGGTCCTCCGATCCGATACCCCGTCGGACCAGTTCGGCCGCCAGCGTGCGGACGTGCGCCGACATCTCCTCGAACGTGAGGTGCGTGCGGCCCGACACCAGCGCAGTCCGGTCGGGATGTGCCTGCACCTGACGGGCCAGCAGCGACGCAATGGACTCCGTCGGGATGTCCTGGCGCACCAGGCCGGCGGTGACACCGGCAACAGCCTCGTCCTCGGACAGGACCGAGATCCTGGCCATCGGTGCATCCACATCGTCGACGAACCCGCGCACGACTCGCACGAACCGTGCCATCAGGGTGGCGACCTCGTCTGCGGTGAGAAGGTCACTGCGATAGGCACATCGGAGATGAATGGTTCGGCCGGGATGACAGGCGATCGACACCGGGTAGTGCGTCGCGTCCTGCAGCGACACATCGTCCACCGAGACCGAGCCGTCCGGACCGATCTGCGACCATTGCGCGTCGGTGTCGATCCACTGGTGATTCTGCATCACGAACAGCGTGTCGAACAGCTGGTCCACGCCCACCGCGCTGTGCAGTTGCGACAGCTGCACATAGGGGTGTTCGATCGTCTCGAGCTGGCTGTGCTGCTGAGCGCGTAGGTGTTCACGGACCGTGTTTCCCGGGCGCACCGTGGTGCGCACCGGAACCGTGTTGAACAGCAGGCCGATGATCTGGTCGGAGTCCTGCAGATCCGGGCTGCGGCCTGAGGCCACCGTGCCGAACACCACGTCGTTCTGGCCCACGAGCTTGCTCAGCAGTACACCCCACGCTGTATAGAGCAGTGTCGCAACGGTGACGCCGGCATCAGCTGCCACGGCGCGTATCGACGCCGACAGCGTCTCGTCGAGATCCATCTCGTGGTCCCGCGCATGCGAGGCGCGGGCGGGCTCGGTGACGCCCGGACGGATCAGGGTAGGCGATTCGATGCCGCCCAGTTCGCGAGCCCACACTGCGTAACCGGATGGGGTGTCACGGGTCTGGAGCCATTGCAGATAGTCCCGGAACGACGGCTCTGCGGGGGTGATCCGATCGGGCACCACATCGGCGGCGATGTCGATCTCGTTGTACAGCCTGAACAACGCCTCCAGCATCAGGCCGCTCGACCAGCCGTCCATGAGCAGATGCTCGAAGACGACGGACAACGTCCACCGCTCGGAGTCGTTCTGCAACAGGGCGAACCGCATCAGAGGCGGAGCGTCCGCAGCAAACGGCCGGCGACGTTCTTCCCGGAGGATCGAGTCGCGCCCGAGCCGGGCGGTATCTGCCTGCCGATACCACGTCCAGGGCACCTCCACCTTGGCCTGGACGATCTGGAAGGTGGATTCACCGTGCACATGGAATCCGGCCCGCAGGTTCGGGTAGCGGTACAGCAATGCCGTGACCGCGGCGTGGAACCGATCCGGGTCGACTGCGCCGGCGAAGTCGATGACAAACTGTGACGAATAGACGTCCGTCGAGTCGGCAGCCTCCGCCGTCAGCAGGTGGAAGAGCAGACCCTCCTGGAGTGGACTGACCGGAAGGATCTCGGCGACCTGGCCGAACGTGGCCGACAGTTCTTCGGTGAGGTTCGCACCGACCTCCACCAGTTGCGGCGCGGCAATCTGTTCGTACACAACACCGTCGGCCCACGGGTCGGGTGAGGTCGAAAGGCCGACCGCCGACCCGGTTGCTGCCAGGGCGGCGGCAACTCGTTCTGCCAGGCCCACCGCGTCGACCGCCAACGTTGTCACGACGTCCACGGCCACGGCCACCCCGGAACTCTCCGTACCGGCCACGACCACATCGAGCACCAGCGGGTGGTCGCCCGGTGATGCGGTGATGCCCGGCGCCACAGGAGAACCCGCGTGATGGAGCCGTATCGCGATCTGCGCGTCCGGAAGGTCATCGAAGACGCCGATGGTCGCAGGGCTGTGGTCGCGCAGGATCACATAGCCCTCGGCCTCGGCGGCGGTCATCGCCAGGGCGTCGAGGGTCTCGTCGGCCAGGCGACCTGTTTCCGAAGCCCACCTGACCAACACGGGGAACGTCCGCCGCGCTCGCCCGATGATGTACTGCCGCATGTCTTCGCGCGACGGTTCTTCGATGTCGATGATGACACCTTTGGAGACGAGGTCCGCAGGGGTCAGGACATCGATGGAGGTCAGAGCGTGCACCGTCGACGACACCACCGACGCACGCAGATCTGCCAGGGCGACCGGTCCGGTTGCGGCATCAACATTCACGATATTGCGTCCGCTGCGCCGGTCTCGGTCGTCGCCGGTCAGGGTGATCGGATCGGCGAGGTCGACATCATCTGCGAAGGCCAGCCATCGGTCACTGTGGTCGTCGACGCGGTCGCCCGCGGCGTCACGCTCGGCGTCGATAAGGCCGGCCGGTGGCAGATCGATCTGCAAGTGATCCGCATCAGGGGCTTGTAATACCGCAAACAGAAAAGTCTTGATCACGCCGACCGATTCGAGGTCGAAGCGGCCGTCACCGGGCACACGGATCTCGAAGTCGTAGGCGTGCACGCCGTCGGAGGTCGAACACACGATCAACGGAGTTGTCGCCGCCGGTCGCGGTCCGTCCCGATCCACGGCGAGCGGCATCTGCACCACGCCGGACCCGGTCAGGCCCCAGCCGAGGACCCGTAACGCAGCCTCGCGTACGTCGCTGACGGTGAACCGGGAGGCGGGCAGCCGGACACTCTCAGAGAGAACGGCTTCCGCTTCCAGGTCACCGGTTGGCATTCCGCCGGGTCGCGACCGCTCGGGTGCGATGTACTCCGAGCACAATTGCTGCACTGTCGCCGTCGGCGACTGACTGCCGGCGATCAGCAGGAATGCGGTGGTCGCCATCAGGTTCTCGATGGTCGCGGGCTCGAACAGGGCAGATGCGTAGCTGAACCACAGAGTCCAGGCGCCGTCGTTGTCGATGATGGCAACGGTGAGATCAAACTTCGCAACCGACTCGGAGCGCCCGGCATCGAGGACATCGATCGCGCGACTGAGATATCGGTGGGACTCCTCAGGTGCCGCTGCGCGGTACGCGGTCAACACCTGAAAGACCGGCGATGTGCTCTCGGCACTCACGCGCAGGCCGGGTGACGATGCCACGAACTCGAACGGCACATCTCGGGCGTCGAGGGATTCGAGCAGGAGCCGACGCGATTCAGCGACGTTGTCGGAAAAGCTCGCGGATGGTTCGGTCGACACCGGCACCGGAACCGTGTTGAGGTAGTACCCGATCGACTGCTCGGCATCGGGACCCTGGCGCAGGGTCGCCGGCGTGCCGAAGACGGATCTGTTCGCGGCGCCGTGCGCTGCCAACGCAGCAGACAGTGCGGCGTTGAGGAGCATCAGCGGCGTGACACGACTCCGGGCGGCGAATTGTTGTACCTGTTCGACGAGTTGTTTCGGCACAACACATTCGGCTTCCGCCGCCGTCGATGCCGCAGGCCGGCCAGGGCCCGCGTGGTCGTAGGGCAGGTACGGGTATACCACGTGGTCCGCGAGCCGCGTCGTGATCCGATCGATGAGTGCAGAGTGCCCGCCCGCTGCCGAGTCGAGCACGGACCGTTCGTGGATCGCCCAGTCGGCGAACTGCCGCAGACGTCCCTGACTGTCGGCAAGCTGTTGTCGCGCAGGGTCATCGTCATTCTCAGCCCGCAGAGCGAGGTCGAGATCGGACAGGAAGACGTCGAACGACGTCTCGTCGAACACGATGTGGTGCCCCGCCACTAGCAGCCACTGACGACCGGCACTGCGCAGGTGCACGAACTCGACAAGCCACTCCTCCGAGCCGTCCCGTGGCCGTCCGAGGCGCTCGCCGGCCGTGCGCGCAACGTCAGCCTCCGCGACGTCGACCACGTCGTACGGGACACCGTCGGCGTCGCGTGCGTCACGGATGACCTGAACCAGGTCTCCTGCACGCCAGTCGAAGTGAGTCCTCAGCGCTTCGTGACGCCGCACCACCGACACCACAGCCCGTCGCAGGGTCTTCGCATCAAGACCCGGGTCCACCTGTAACGCATCACCGATGACGTACTGGCTGCTCGGCCCGGTTGCCTGGCCGATCGCCCAGAGCGCCTGCTGGCCATACGAAGCCGGGATGTGCGCCGGCCGTTCGCTCTTGCCTGGCCGCGGATGCGCGGCCGGTGCGGCGGTCTTCATCGCTGCGTCCACGGCGGCGCTGAGCTCGGCGATGGTCGGGTGATCGAACACCGACCGCAACGTCAGATCAGATCCACACCGGTCGTTGAGCAACGCGACCAGCCGTGTTGCCGTCAACGAGTGCCCACCGAGGGCGAAGAAGTCGTCGCCGGCGGCCATCGCGACGTCGGCGTCCACACCGAGAACCCTGGCGACAGCCGTCGCGACCACACGTTCTGTATCGGTTTCCAGCTCGCGTCCCCGGCCGATCGGGACACCCGCGTCCACGGCAGGCAGGGACCTACGGTCCACCTTGCCGTTGGCAGTCGTCGGCAGCACGTCCAGACGCATGAAGACCGACGGGACCATGTGGGCCGGCAAACGGGCGCCGACCCACTCGCGTAGGTGTTCTGTGAATACCTCGTCGGCGAGATGCGCACCATCGCCGAGCGCGGTCACGTACCCCGCCAAGGTCACTCCGGCGACAGGATGTTCGACCGGCACCACTGCGGCGGATCCGACCCAGCGGTGGCCGCCCACCACCGCGGCAACCTCACCGGGTTCCACCCGCTGGCCCCGAATCTTCACCTGATCGTCGACGCGTCCCAGATACTCCAGAAGGCCATCGGCATTCCATCGGGCCAGATCGCCCGTCCGGTACATGCGACCGCCGGACCCCCGTGGGTCGGCGACAAAGCTCCCGGCCGTCAGTCCTGGGCGGCGGTGGTACCCGCGCGCCAATTGCACGCCCGACACGTACAGTTCGCCGACGACACCTGCCGGCACTCTTCGCAGCCACGAATCCAGCACGACGGCAGTGGTGTTGGTGAGAGGACGCCCGATCGGAAGGGTCCCGTCCGAATAGTCGGCCCCGGGGTCGAACTGGCCGAGCACAACCTCGATCGTCGCTTCGGCCGGTCCGTAGATGTTCCATGCCCGCACACCGAATCGCGTGTGCAGATCACGGGCAAGCGACAACGGCACCGCTTCGCCACCCAGCGACAGAACATTGGGGGCCAGCTCCGTCAAGGTGCCCTGCCGCAGCACCTCCTCCATGAGCGACGGGGTGAAGTCGATCCAGGCGAAATGGTTGTTGTTCAACAGCTCAGCGATATACGCCGGGTCGGCGAACTGGGTGTCATCCAGATAGTGCACAACACCACCGAAGACCAGCGGCCAGAACAACTCTGCCGCCGCCGGATCGAAACCTATTGCCGTTCTGGCCATCACGACATCACCAGGAGCCAGTTCGCAGAGCTCCTGGCGACGACGGATCAGCTCACCGAACGCCCGGTGCGTGATGTCGACCCCTTTGGGTCGCCCGGTGGTGCCCGAGGTGTACACCACGTAGACCGAGTCGTCGGCATGCAATCGACGCGAGCGTTCGTCATCGCCGACGGGCGAGGAGTCCATGATGTCGATCCGCGACGTCACCGCTGGATCGGCCAGATCAAATGGGTTGGTGTGGCCGTACATCGAACCATCGTCGTCGCGACCGGCGGTGATCAGCACCGCAGCCCCGCTGTCTTCGATCAGAAACCGGATTCGTTCGAGTGGGTAGGCGGGGTCGATGGGAACAAACGCGGCGCCGGCACGCACCACCGCGGCCATTGCAAGGGGCAGCTCCGGGCGCCGGTGGATCAGGACCGCGACACGGTCCCCGACCTCGACGCCGGATCGGATCAGGTGGCGCGCCAGCCGGTTGACACGCTGATCGAACTGCGCCGAGGTGCAGGTCTGTTCGCCGAAGACCAGCGCAGGTTCCGACGGACGCTCACTGGCGGCGGCCTGGAGCATGGCGTCCACGGTCAGGTGCCCGGCGGTCAGGTCCTCGGCAGCCAGGTTTTCGCTGCGTCCGGCATCCTGCAGCGGCACGGGGCCGAACTCGACGGCGCTCAGCGGCTTGTCAGGAGCGTGGACCATCACGTCGAGGACGGCGGTGAACACGTCGACAAAACGGTCGATGGAGGCCGGTGTGTACAGCTCGGCGGCGTACGAGACACCACCCGTCAGAACGCCGTTCAGCACTTGGAACTCGAGTTCGAGGTCGGCCTTGACGGTCTTCAGGACACCGCCGACCCGCTCGAAATGGGACAGGCCGGCGGGCTGGAGGGTGTCGTCTCTGATCTGTTCGTGCTCGGTCACGAAGTTGAGCAGCACCTGACACAGCGGGTTCGCTCCCGGAATCCGGCCGACGCCTGATTCCGCCACAACCCTGTCGAAGGGAATCAACTGATGGTCGAGAGCTCCCAGCACTGTTTCCCGGGTGGCGCTCAAGAATTCCCTCGGCGTCCACATCGGTTGCAGGCGGTGCCGGACGGCCACGGTGTTGATGAAGTAGCCGACCGTGGACATGACTGCCGCGTCCGGACGTCCCGCGGTCGGCGAGCTGAGCACCATGTCCGAATCGGCCCCCAGCCTGTGCAAGGTCAGAGCGACCGCGGCGTGGACGAGCACGAACATCGAGGCATCGATGTCGGCAGAGAGTTGCTGCAGGGCAGCGGTTGTCGCCGATTCGACGACAAGTCCGGTGTGGCCGCCCTGGAAGGTGGGTGTTGCCGGTCGCGGCCGATCGGATGGAAGGGTGGACAACTCGGGGGCCCCAGCCAGGGTATCGGCCCAGTACTGAGTGCCTTGCTCAAAGGCAACGGTATCGACGAGCTGCTGCTGCCAGACCGCGAAGTCCGCATACTGCAAAACAACCGGCGGCAGAGCCGGTTCCCGGTTCTCGCTCAGGGCGCCGTACGCCGCCCAGAGCTCGCTCGCGACAGTGGACATCGACCACTCGTCGACAAACGCGTGATGTATCGCAACCGCGAGGATGTAGCCGCCATTGTCACGCGGTGCGACGAGCGAGCGGATCGGCATGTCCGTATCGAGGGAGATCGGACTCTGCACCCAGTTCTCCACCGTGTCCCAGTCGGTGCCGACATCGGACCCGTCCAGGTGCGAATGGTCGGTGGTCAACCACCGGCCCACGGAGTCAGCGGGTTCCACGATCTGGACAAGACCGTGTTCCCCGGCCTCCACCAACCGGGTCCTCAGCGCCTCGTGGCGGCGGACGACCACTTCGAGGGCTCGTTCCCAGGCCGCCTGGTCGAAATGCCCCTCCACGTACCACTTCACCGGTACGACGTACCGGCCGCTCGCTTCCGAGAGGCCCTCGATGGCCCAGAGAGCCTGCTGGCCCGAGGAAGCCGGTACGTGCTCCGGGCGGTTCACGGCCACGAGCCGAGGCAACGCCGAAGAATCACCGGGGCCACCCGCCGCATCCACTGCCCCGGCCAGGCCGGCGATGGTGGGGTGATCGAACACCGAGCGCAACGTCAATCCCCGGTCGCATCGCGCGTTGAGCAACGCGATCAGCCGGGTTGCCAGCAACGAGTGCCCGCCCAGGACGAAGAAGTCATCCTCGGCCGACAACTGGACTTCCCCGAGCCCGAGGACGTCGGCCACCAGCGCGGCAACGGTGTGTTCGGTCTCCGTCGACAATGGACGGCCACGTCCACCGCCTGCCCCCAGATCGATTGCCGGCAGCGCACTTCGATCCAGCTTCCCGTTCACGGTCACCGGGAGCTCATCGAGCCGAACGAACGCCGCGGGCACCATGTGGACGGGCAATCGCGACGCTGCCCACTCGCGCAGGTCGTCGTCGAACCCGTCGGTCACCGACGCGACAGCGTGTGCGTCGGACGTCTCGGTGCCGGACTCTGTGTAGTAGGCGGCGAGTATTGTGCCCGACACCGGGTGTTCGACCCCCACCACGGCCGCGGACGAGATGCGTGGGTGCGAGCCGAGTACCGCAGCGACCTCACCGGGTTCCACACGCTGGCCCCGGATCTTCACCTGGTCGTCGGCACGGCCGGAGTACTCCAGGACGCCCGCGGTGGTCCACCGGGCAAGATCGCCTGTCCGATAGATTCTCTCGCCCGAGCCGACGGGGTCGGCGACAAACCGGGATGCCGTCAGACCGGATTGCCCACGATAGCCGCGAGCCACCTGGACACCCGACACGTACAACTCACCGACGACACCAACGGGTGTCGGTCGCAACATCGGATCAAGCACCAGCACAGCCGAATTGGCAACGGGAAGGCCGATGGGCACCGAACCGTGCCCGTCCGGCGACAACAAATGAGTGGTCACGTCACCGGTGACCTCGGTGGAGCCGTAAAAGTTCGTCACCGCCGCATCCGGCCACGCAGACGTGAGCTGCTCGACGGTCGGGACATCGAGTCGCTCACCCGACACCGTCAATCGGCGCAGACCGGCCTGTGCCGCACCGGAAGCGGCGATGTTGCGAGCCAGGGACGGGACCATCACCGCATCTGTGACACCCGCCCGCGCGCACAGCTCCGACAGTTGTGCGGGGTCTTTCGCCTCGTCTGCGGTCGCGACGATCAGGCGACCTCCGACCACAACAATGTGCAGCATCTCGGTGAGTGCGTCGATGAAGCCGAGACCGGATTTGGCAACGCCGACCACATCGTCGCTGTTGCCGATGAGATGGGCGCCCCAGGACAGGCGGTTCACCAGGGAGCGGTGCGACACTTCCACCCCCTTGGGTGCACCCGTGGTTCCCGAGGTGTAGATCACGTACACCAGGTCGCCGGCGAGCAACGGCCGGTTTCGTTCCGACTCGCTGAACGGTTCGCTGGACACCGCAGCAATCGTGTTGAGGGTCAACTCATCCCGGAGGTTCACGAGTCGCCCGTCGCCGAACAGATCGTCCTCGGCACCCGGGAAGTCGGGGCCCAGGGAGTCGGGGGCCACCGTGCTCAGGATGGCGGTGGGTGTGCACTCGGCCAGGATGTGGTTCCGGCGTCGCCGGGGATGCTCGGGATCCACCGGGACGTAGACCGCACCCGCGCGGATGATGGCCGCAACACAGATGGGTAGCCATTCATCGCGACCACCGATCAGGGCCACTCGGTCACCGACCTGGACACCGGAGGCGAGCATGTACCGGGCCAGCCGGTTCACCTGCGCGTCGAACTGCGCGTAGGTCATCTCCACACCCCGGTAGACCACCGCGGTCTGGTCATGATGGGACTGTGCAGACGCGACCAGCAGCGAATCGACCGTCGTGTCCGGAGGTACCTGTAACGCGGGTCCGGCCGAGAGCTGTTTGATCACCGAAGCTTCCGAGGCGCCCACGGTGTTCAGTCGCGCGATCTGTGTATCTGTCCCCGCTCCGAATGCCTCGAGAACACGGGTGAAGATGTCCAGGATCCTGCGGGCGGAATCGGCGTCCACGCCGGCGGGGTGGTAGGACAACTCGACAGACAATTCGTCGGCGGGAACGACGCGAAGTGTGAGCGGATAGTTCGTCGAATCGCGCCACTGCCGTAGCTCGAGAGAGAGTCCGGTGGCGCGTTGCAGTTCACCCAGCACGGCGTCGTCGTTGACGTAGTTCTCCATCACCACGAGCGTGTCGAACAATGCCGGCATCGCGCTGAGACGGTGGATGTCGGTGAGCGAGACCTGATGACCCTCGAGCACCGCCACGTTGAAGGCGTGCACGGTGTCGAGCACTGCATCGATTGTCATGTCGGGTGACACGGTCACGACCGTGGGAATGGTGTTGACGAACATTCCGACGGCGGTGTCGATGCCGTCGATGTCCACGGACCGCCCGGAGACCACCGACCCGAAGACCGTTGTCGCCGAACGTGTATGGATCTGCAGTGTCAGCGCCCACGCAGCCTGGACGACGGTGTTCAGTGTGATCGATCTACGCTTGGCGAGGTTTGCGAGTTCGGCGGTCACGGGCGCGGAGAGAACCGTGTCGGCAGTGTCGGGGAAAGACGTGTCATCCGGTTGCCAGCCACCGGCCACCAGGGTCGGTTCGGTGACCGCGGACAGCGGACCCTGCCAGACATCGATGGCGTGCTGCGCGCCCGACTCCGCCATCCGGCGCACGAAACGGAAGAACGTGTCGTCCACGTGCAAGGCAACGGTTTCGGGCGCTTGGTAGGCCCGCAGCAGGTCTTGGACGAGCAGCGGAGTGGACCAACCGTCGAGTACCGCGTGGTGCGACGTGAGGACAAGAACACCTGCCGCGTCGGCGGTGAGCAGCAGTGTCAGACGAATGGGTGAGCCATGCTCCACATCGAAACCCCGTGCCCGATCGTCCTCGATGAACGCGGCGGCATCGTGTTCCGGATCGGCACTCGCCCGGAGGTCGATCACCGTCAACGGCTCGTCCACGGTCACCGGGATGACGGCGACGGGAGTGCCGTCGTGTGCGGTCCGCACAGCCATCGTCAACTGCGGATATCTCGTCAACACCGCTCGCCATGCGGCGCGGAGCCTGTCAGGCTGTACCGGGCCGGCAACGTCGCGAACGTGTTGCGCCGTATACAGATCGACGCCGCCGGACGCATTGAGGGCTGAGTAAAAAAGGACACCGCGCTGGGCCGGCGTCAGTGGGTGCACCCCGAGAAGTTCCCCGTGATCGCGCTCCCACGTCGATATGTCGTCCGCCGACACGTCGACCAGGGGAAAGTCGCTGGGCGAGTGTGCCACAACCGCTTGCGGTGAGGTGGCGTACTCCGCGAGTGCCGCCAGCGCCGTCGTCCATCGGTCGGCAAGTGCACGCACTGCGGCTTCGTCGATGACCGACTCGACGTAGGCGAAATCTGCGTGCAGCTCGACGCCGGAATCGGAGACGACTGCCCTGGCGGTGATGTCGACGACCGCCGGGGCCGGCATCTCGTCGGCCGCGTGCAGACCCAGTCCAGCTGTCTCCGGGGCGGATTGCCATGGCAACTCGCTGTCGACGCCATTAACACCGGCGCCTCGGAACTGGCCGAGGTAGTTGAACGCAATCTGCGGGTGGTCCAGGGCGGCAAGCTCAGTCGCCGGTCCGGTGGCGAGGTGGCGAAGAACTCCGTAACCGATGCCCTTGTCGGGTATCGAGGAAAGCGTCTCCTTCACGGTGAGGACTGCATCCAGCGCGCGCTTCCCGTGCAACCCGTCGGCTTCGGATCGTCCGAACTCGCTGCTAGGTAGCGGAAGCCGCACCGGGTACCACGATGTGAACCATCCGACTGTTGTCGACAGATCCGCGCCGTCGACGACTCCCTCTTCGCGGCCGTGACCCTCCAGTCCGATGACCATCCCGTCGTGCGACAACTCATCACGATCGGTGAACAACTGGCTCAGCGCCGCGGACAGCGCGCCGAGCAAGACGTCGTCGACAGTTCCCGCGGCGATCCGCGGGACGTCCGCCAGTACCGCGGACGCGGTGAGCGCAGGTATCGTCACACTCACTCGCCGCACATGGGCACAGGTGTCACGCTGCGGATCGAGTTGCCGATGCCCGAGGACGGCCTCGGTCTGCCCGGCCATCGCCAGCCACAGCGGTCTCTGATGATCGAAAGCGCCTGCGGCGGCCTGGGTTGTCAGCGCTTGGGCCCACGCCACCAGTCCGGTGCCTGCGGTGGACAGGCCGACATCAGGCGAGTGCACATCGGACGCGGCAGCCAGGTCGTCGGCGAGAATCCGCCAGGAGACCCCGTCCACGACGAGGTGATGGATCACCATGACGAGGCGCCCTGTGGTGCTTGCCGAATCGGTGACCCACCGCGCTCGCCACACCACGCCTGCTGCTGGATCCAGCGCGCCCGCGAGGTCGCTCGCGACTTCTCTCAGGTGCTGCTGCCACTTCTCGGTGCTCCACCGAGTGAGCTGTCCATCGATGCGCTCGTCACGATCGAGCCTGTCTGCCGCATCCGCGGCGACGGCACCGACCTCGAGTTGGCGTGCTTCGCCCGATCCGACGACCCGCGCGCGCAATGCCCCGTGTCGTCCGACCACTCGGTTGAGCGCGTCGTGGAGCTGCTCCCATGTCAGATCCTCGGGGGTCACGAACACAAATGTCTGTGCGAAAGAATCGAATCCGGGTACATCGATCAGACGGTGGGCGATCGGCATCAACGGAGCGAGGCCGCCGTGGCCGCCTCCCGCCGCCTGGTCCCGTCCGAAGATCTCACGGCCATCAACCGCAGGAACAGCCGAGGCCGCGATCGCCGCAACCGTGCGTTGCTCGAACACCATCTTGGCTGTGGTCACCAGTCCTGCGCGCCTGGCTCGCGATACCACCTGGATGGAGACGATGCTGTCGCCACCGAGGGCAAAGAAGTCGTCGTCGGCCGACAGCTGGGTCGTCGAGTCGAGGCCGAGTACGTCGAGGAAGACGGCGGCGATGTTGTGCTCTGCAGCAGTGCTGAGTTCGCGCCCGTGGCCGCTGCGCGCGCCGAGATCTATTGCGGGGAGAGCTTGGCGATCGAGTTTGCCGTTCGCTGTCATCGGCAATGCGTCCACCCGGACGAACACCGACGGCACCATGTGGGCGGGCAGCGCAGTCTCGGCCCAGACGCGCAGTGCGGCATCGAGTGGCTGTCCTTCGGAGTCGGACTCTACCGCCGCGCAATAGTAGGCAGCGAGAACCGTTCCTGCTGCGGCAGGTGGGTTCGCGCCACTCGATTCGGCACCCCGATCGACGGCGACCACAGCAGCTGCCGTCACATCCGGGTGCGATTGCACAGCGGCGGCGACCTCACCCGGCTCGATACGGAATCCGCGGATCTCGACCTGGTCGTCGATGCGGCCCAGATACTCCAGCTCGCCCGCGACGTTCCACCTCGCAAGATCGCCGGTGCGGTACATACGGGTTCCGGACCCGTTCGGGTCGGCGACGAATCTTGTTGCGGTCAGCGACGGACGACCGCGGTATCCGAGACCGACCTGCGGTCCGGTCACATACAGTTCTCCGACGACGCCGATCGGCGTCGTCTGTAGATGAGGGGTGAGGACGTCGGCACGCAGGCCGGGCAGCGCCCGCCCGATGACCGACGCTCCTGCGACATCGCCGTGCGACGACACCACGGTGTGCGTGACGTGCACCGTGGTCTCGGTGATGCCGTACATGTTGATCAACGTCGGCGTGGTCGGGTGGCGATCCAGCCATGGCGCGAGTCTGGCCGCATTCAGTGCCTCGCCGCCGAATACGACCGTTCGCAGTGCGAGGTCTGGGTCGTCGGTTCGGTGCTGTTCGGTGTCGATCAGAACATAGAACGCTGACGGTGTCTGATTGAGGACGGTGACCCGGTGCCTGCGGATCGCATCTCCGATGAGGACCGGATCGCGCAGGACATCCTGGCCGACGACTACAAGCGCAGCCCCGGTGGTCAAGGGCACCCACTGTTCCCAGACGGAGAAGTCAAAGGCGTACGAGTGCAGCAAGATCCATACGTCGTCGGCGCGGAAGTCGAAGTGTGTGGTGGCGTCGAACAATGCGACGACGTTCGCGTGACTGACCATGACGCCCTTGGGACGACCGGTCGTGCCCGAGGTGTAGATCAGATACGCCGCATCTGCGGGGAGCAGTCTGCGAGTGCGGTCGGCGTCGCCGACCGGTTCCGGCGACACGGTGTCGAGGTCCCGCACCACCGAAGGGTCCGCGACGTCGATAATCTGCGTCCCCACGATTTCGGCGAACCGCCCGATGTCGAGAGCGTCGCCACAGTTGGTCAGCACTGCACTCGGTGCGGCGTCCTGCAGCAGGAACTCGATCCGGCCGTCTGGATAGTCCGGGTCCACCGGAACGTACACGGCGCCCGCGCGCATGACTGCCGCGAGCATGACGGGCAGCCATTCGTCGCGCGCCGCCATCACCGCGATCCTGTCGCCAGTGCGCACACCCGATGAGAGAAGGTGCCGGGCAATGCGGTTCACCCGCGAATCGAACTGCGCATAGGTGAGGTGCCGATCATCGACGGCCACCGCGACGCGCTCCGGATGCTCCCTGGCTGCCGTCTGCAACAGCTCGTCGATCGTCACCTCGCGGTTGACCTCGGGGTGCCCGGACACCCACTCCGACAACAGGTCGGTGTCGACCGGGTCGGCAGGTGCCAGCGCGCGCAGACGATCGTCGGCCGACAGCGACGACAGCCTGCGGACCGCGCTCTCGATCCGTCGCAGATGCACCCGCAGTTCTGATTCGTCGTATCGGGTGGGGTCGGCCTTGAGTTCGAGCGCGAACCCCTTCACCTTGTCGTTGTAGACGAACAGATTGAGGTCGTCGGCCGGCCCGGTGCCGAGTTCCTCGGTGACCGCGGCCGTTCCCGCGAAGTCGGCGTGGTAGTCGAACACATGCAGATTGATCTGCGAGAGAGCAGGTTTGACACCGTCGGACACCTGGGTGAGGCGCTCACCCCGGTATCGCTGATGCCGGCGCACGCCGTTGAGTTCGGCCGCCGCACGGGTGATCCACTCGCCCACGTTGTCGTGTGGATCGATCTCCAGCGACACGGGCAAAACGTAAACGTTCACCTGCATCATCGGGGTACGCAGGCCCACCCCGCGCCGCGCCATCATCGGGATACCGATTGTCGCCTTGGTACTGCCCAACCGATGAGAGTCATACCAGGCCCAGAGGGCGATCATCGCCTCACCCCAGGTGGCGCCGACCGATCGAGCCAGTTGATCGACCCTGTCGATGACCTCCCGGTCGATCGACACGGAGACGCCGATGGGCATGTTCGCGCTCGGCGACGCCGGCACCAGCGATGCTGCGGAGTCCGCCAGCGATTCGGCGAAGGCACTCCAGTACTCACCATCGCGCTCGGCGACATCACTGCGCTCGTATTCGTCCTCCGCCGTGATCATCTCGGCCACGGTGCCGAACGTCGACTCCGGTACGGCCACACCCCGCGACAGCGCGGTGTACACCTGCGCCACCCGACGGGTCAGCAACGACAGCCCGTACGCATCGAGCAGTATGTGGTGCGCCTTGAACTCCCACACGATCCGCCCATCGTCGAGCGACCACACCGTGGCGGCGAACAAGGGACCGTCAGCGAGGGGCAGCGCCTCGGACATTCGCGTGCGAGCCTGTGCCCGAAGTGAATCGGCGGTGCCCACGTGGTTGCGCACCTCGATCGACGGCGGGGTAGCCGGCACCTGGACCGACTGCAGCGGTCCCTGCGGCCCGGTGTCGAAGCGGCACCACAGAACGTCGGCGTCGTGAACGGCGATGCCCACGGCGCGAGCCAGGGTTTCGCCATCGCACCCCGCAGGCAGCCACAGGAGCTGCCCGATCGAGAACACCGGCGACCGAGGCGCCAATTCCTGAGCGAACCACACGCCCCACTGCGCACTCGAGAGCCTCATGCCACGTCCCATCGCCAAACCACATTCCCTTGCGCTCGCCGATGCGAGACGGTCGTCGATCGTGTCTAACGGCTCGACAGTTGATCGGTCGCACCCGGAACCGGTTGCGCTGGATCATTTCCCAGAGCCACGATCGCGTTGTCCGAGTCGACGTGGACGACCTTGGGTTCGTGCACGATGACCTCGGCCTCGTCGAGTTGCAGGAACGACATGATGATCACCAGGTCACCCGGGTTCACCAGATGAGCCGCTGCCCCGTTGATGCAGATGACCCCTGAACCGGCGGCGCCGGTGATCACGTAGGTCTCCAGTCTCGCGCCGTTCGTGACGTCGACGACCTGAACCTTTTCGCCTTCCACGAGATCGGCGGCCTTCATCAACGTCTCGTCGACCGTGATGGAGCCGACGTAATGCAGGTCGGCCTGAGTGACTGTGGCACGGTGGATCTTACCGTTCACCAGAGTGCGGAGCATGTTTCTGTCCTCGGTTCGTCAGAAGCTGTGAGTTGTTCAGTGAGAAACGCTGTGGCGTGCCCGCGAATCCGTGGCGCCCAAATCCGTGGCGTCCGCATCCATGGCGTCACGCAGGCTCTTCGGCCGCATGTCCTTCCAATGCTCGTCGACGTAGTCGAGGCATTCCTGCCGGCCGGCGTGACCGTTCGCTCCGTGGACGATCCGCCAGCCCTGCGGCACCTCCGCGAACGTCGGCCACAGTGAGTACTGTTCTTCATCGTTCACGAGCACATAGAACGTGCCCTCGTCATCATCAAAGGGGTTGGTAGACAAAGTCGCCTTCTCTCTGCTCGCTCGATTCAGAAGTGATGTGGACGGTGGCCTCCGCCTCGGTTCGCCTGACCGAGGCGACAATCGAGTCCACCAGCTCTCCCGAACGCACTGCCAGGTTCGACAAGAGGGTCGACGTGAGGCCGTGGGTGTGCTCGGTGTTGCCTTGCAGGTAGATCCCGCCCTTGATGCGTCCGCTGGTGGTCACCCGGTATTGACGGTCCACGACGGGGCGACCCTGGTCGTCCACATCGCAGGCCGCTGCCAGCGGGCCGAGCAGCTCGGCGAGACTGACCGGTTCGAAACCTGTCGCGAAGATGACTGCGTCGCAGCTGAACTCGTCGACACCCTGGGACGGTCGATGGCGGATCTGCACGGATACTCCGTCATCCGTCTCGACCAGTGAGCTGATCTCCGACGCACCACGTACGAACAACCTCCGGCGCCCTGACACCCGCTCGCCGTATTCGCGGCGGTACAACTCCTCGATCAGCGGTGGATCCACTGCCGAATAGTTTGTTCCACGGTGATAGCTGAGCAGTTGCGCGCGGAGTTCGTCGGACGACTGATGGAAGTCGACAACAGCGTCCGGATCGAAGATCCGGTTGGCGTAGGGACTGTCGTCGGCAGGTGTGTACCCGTATTTGCCGAAGACCGCATGGATCTCGGATTCCGGATACGTCTCGTGCAGATAGGCGGCCACCTCTGCAGCACTCTGTCCGGCGCCCACCACGATCAGCCTCTGGTGGCGCATGCGCGGCAGTTCCCGGAGGTGCTCGAGTAAGCGGTGGTTGTGGAACACACGCGCGCTCTGCGTGACACCCGCGGGCACCTTGGAACGCAGGCCGCCGGCGAGAACCACGTTGTGCCCGCGCACCGGGGCCGAACCCGGCACCTGGACCTCGAACACGTCGCCGGTCCAGTTCACCGAGCTGACCTCGGTCCCGTAGGCGATGGGCAGCGACACCTTGGCGGCCGCCCACTCGAGGTAGTCGTGGAACTCGAGCCGGGTGGGAAAGAAGCTCTGCTGGTTGATGAAGTCCGTCAGTCTGCCACGCTCGGACAGGTACTTCAGGAATGAGTAGGGACTGCAGACGTCACGTTGGGTGGCAAGGTCTTTGAGGAAGGAGATCTGCATGGTGGTGCCGGGGATCAACATGCCCCGGTGCCAGCCGAACCGCTGCTGTTTCTCCACGAACTTCGCCGTCAGGCGGTCTGCCGGACGGGCCCGGTCGTTGTACTCCTCGATCGCGATCGCCAGCGCGAGGTTCGCCGGTCCGAAACCGACGCCCACCACGTCGAACGGAGCACTCTCATCGGTGGTCATGAAGCGACTCCTCCTGCCGGGCTCCCAGCGGAACCGACAACTCGAACGATCATTGGGATCACGACCTCACATCTCACTCGGGTAAGTATAGGCTAACTTAAGTACAAGGTGAAGTCAGCGTGCACGTTGGTGGCGTTTGCTGACCTTGCCCACCGCGGTCCGTTCGAACTCGTCGACCAGTTCCACGACGTCCGGGATCTTGTACGCGGCAAGACCTTTGTCGGTGAGGAATCTCCTGATGGCCGCGAGCGACAGCGCCGACCTGTCGCTTCCCTCCCGTGGGATGACAAACGCTTTGGTGCGCTCCCCGAGCAGCTCGTCGGGCACTCCGACCACCGACACATCGTGAACCGATTCCGATGTCAGAAGGACGTTTTTCGACCTCCTCGGGGGCGATCTTCTCTCCGCCCCGGTTGATCTGGTCCTTGGACCGCCCCACCACCGTGAGGTAGCCGCGCTCGTCCGCGCGGACTATGTCGCCCGTTCGATAGAACCCGTCGGCGGTGAAGTTGGCGGCGTTGTGCTCGGGCGCGCGGTAGTAACCGCGGATGGTCGACGGTCCGCGCGTCAGCAGATGGCCGGAGGTGCCTAGCGGCACCTCATGTCCCTCGTCGTCCACCACCAGCACCTCATCGGCCTCCAGCGTCGGGCGGCCTTGCCGGGTGGTGATCGTCTCTTCGTCCTCGTCGAGCCCGGTGAAGGTGGTGAGCCCTTCGGCCATCCCGAAGCTCTGCTGCACGGTCGCACCGAGCTCCGAACGCACCCGGCGGGCGGCCTCTGCACTGAACTTGGCCCCACCCACCCGTAGGACCTTCAGAGTGCGCAGGTCATACCGGTGTTTGAGCGACGAATTGAGCCACACAAGCGCGAGCGGTGGGACCACCGACACGTCCGTCACCCCGTGTTGCTCGATCAGAGGGAACGTGACGTCGGGACTTCCGTTCGGGGCGGGCACCACGGTGCCGCCTTTGTAGAGCACCCCGAGGAACCCCGGCGAACGCATCGCAAAGCTGTGGCACATCGGCAGGACCACCAGTTGGACGGTGCCATCGGTGATCCCGCCGATGTCCGCACTGGCCCGGACGGAGGCCAGGTAGTCCTCGTGGGTGTGGGGAATCACCTTGGGCTGACCGGTGGTACCGCCCGACAATTGCAAGAAGGCGACGTCCGACGGCAGAGACCTGCGTCGGTGCACCGACAGTCCGCGCGAAAGCAATTGCTCCACATCATCACCCGCGCCGTCCTCGGACAAGACGACGGTGTGGAGCCGGCCCGCCGACGACTGTCTCAGCTCCCTCGCCAGTGACCCGAAGTCGTTGCCGGCGTGGGATTCGACGGTGACATAGGCGACCGCATCGGTGAACCCCACGAAGTACTCGATCTCATGCCTGCGCAGCGCGGCAAGGGCAAGGACAGGAACCGCCCCCAGCTCGAACAGAGAGAATAGGATCGGCAGGTAGTCGGGCACGTTCGGCAGGTGCACCACCACACGGTCGCCACGACCGACACCGAGAGCTTCGAAGCCCGCCGTGAACGCCAGCGTCCGCTCCCCGAGCGCGCGATAGGTCATCCGGGTGTCTCCGGCGATGATCGCGATCTGATCGGGCGACCGTTCGATCGTCTCGAACAACATCTCGGACAGCGTCTGGTCGGTCCAGTAACCCTCATTGCGGTACCGGTCGGCAAAGTCGGCAGGATACGGTACGACCCCGTCCAGTTCCAGCGGTCGCAGCCCGCTCACAGCGAACCCACCTGTGCCGAAAGACGTTGCACACCATCGCCTGTCCACGTCGAGGGCGGGATGTTCGCCTGTGTTCCCAGCTCATCGATGAACTCGCCGAGCGCCATCGCCCCGGCCCTGGCCACATCGTGCGTATCGCGTTCGCGATAGCCAGGATTGAAGATCTCGAGCGAGAGGGGTCCGTCATACCCCGATGCCAGAACGGTGCCGATCGGGGCGAGGAGATCCATCTGCCCCTCGCCGGGGAAACAGCGATGCCCACGGCTCCATTGCATGAGGTCCATGGAAAGCAAAGGCGCATCGGCCAGTTGGAGAAATCCCACCGAACCGGCTGGGAGTTCGGACAAGATGGTGATGTCCTCGCCGCGAGCGATCAGGTGGAACGTGTCGACCACCAGGGTCAGGTTCGGATGATCGGCGCGCTGCAGCACTTCCCACGCATCTGCGACCCGGCTGATATGGGTACCCCACGCCAGAGCTTCGAACATCACCGTCACGCCGTGCTCGGCGGCCACGTCGCCCAGCGCCGACAGCTGAGCCACCGACATGTCACGGCTGCTGTCGGCGTCATCGTCGGTGTTGGAGACCACGAGTATGGAGTCGGCACCGATCTCGCCCATCACCTCCAGCTCGCGTCGAAAACGAGCTTGCACAGCACCGAACTCGTCGTGGGACACGCCTTCGGCTCGTCGGAACGGCTGATACAGGTCGATGGTCAATCCGAGGTCCGCACAGCGGCGTGCACATTCGCCCGGGGACATCGCCGACTCTCGAAGGTCGGCATCCAGCAACTCGATACCGTCGAACCCGGCGGCGGCAATCGCATCGATCTTCTCCTCCAGGCCGCCGCCGAGAGACACCGTTGCCATGCACGTCTTCATGAAACAACGCCCTGGCCGGCGTCGTCAGCACTCGTCTCGGCTTCCGCCGACACGAGATCCGACAGCAGGACCTCGATCCACGTGCCGACCACCGGGTCGGAGGCGAGAACGGGAAAGTCGACGTGGGCCGAGCCCGCGCTGCGCCACTTCTCCACCAACGACATCAGCCGGATCGAATCAAGACCGGCGTCAAGGAGATCCAGGTCGTGCGTGACCTCGGCGGGAGCCATGCCGAGAGCTCCCGCGATGTCGGCAACGATCTGCTCCTCCGACAAACTCGTGGACACATCTTGCTGACTCAACTGCAGCTCCTCACTCGCGATGTCGGGGCGAAACGCCACCGGGACAACGGCATTGCCGCCATGTCAGGCGCGAGAAGTCGCAATCGACTCCGACGATGGGGCGACACATCGTACCGCCGCGCTTACAACTAAGCCTATACTTATCTGGCGAGTTATGGAAGCGTGCGAAATGTGAGGTGGGCCAAGCTCAGCCCTGCGTGCGGCCCCGTGACCATGCCCGCCAGAGGTTGCCGTAACGACCTCCGAGCGAGACGAGTTCGGCGTGTGTGCCCACTTCGACGATCCGTCCGCGTTCCATGAAGACGATGCGGTCGGCGCGAGCCGCCTGGCTGAGGCGATGCGCCACAATGAGTGCCGAGCGTCCACGCAGGGCCGCTTCCGCCGAGGCCTCGAGGACACCCGCACCTGCGCTGCCGGCGTCGGCGGTCGCCTCGTCGAGTATCGCCATCTCGGGATCGAGCAGAACTATCCGGGCCAGGGCCAGTTGTTGCGACTGCATCGGTGTGAGGTGGTGCCCCTGTTCGCCGACAACCGTCTCGATGCCATCGGGCAGCGCACGTACCCACGGACCTGCATCGACGAGATCCAGTGCGGCCCAGAGCTGATCATCGTCGGCGTCCGGCGCGGCGATTCGAAGGTCCGAGGCCAGCGTTCCGCTGAAGACGTGCACCTCCTGGGTGACCAGCGCTGTCGAACGCGCCAGTTCGGTGCGGTCGATGGACGTGATGTCCCTGCCGCCCAACAGCACACATCCTTCGGACGGCACGTGGATACCGGCGACGATGGTGGCCAGTGTTGTCTTCCCGGCGCCCGATGACCCCACCACGGCGATGTGTTCTCCCGCTGCGATCGACAGCGATATGTCGTGCAGCACCTCGTGCTCCGGCGAATACGAATAACTGACGTTGCGGATCTCGACCAGCGGTGCCCCCGGCGCAGGCCGGCCCGGCCGGGTGTCGACGGCCGTCGTGGTGGTCGCCGCGCGGTCCGCCTCCTCGATCACGCCCACGATGCGACCGAGAGCGGCTGCGCCGGACTGCAGGTCGTTCACCAGCAACATGACCCGACCGATCGGGTCGAACAACAACAGGAAATAGAGCATGGCTGCGGTCACTGCGCCGACGGTGAGCGAGTCCGACCCGACCAGCACGAACCCGATGATCAAAATGGTTGTCATGCCGACGAACTCGCCCAGGTTGATGCGGGCACCGAGTCGGTTCTGCAGCACGATCGCACGCATGAACCAGCGGACCACCGACCAGGAATGACGCTCGATCCGGCCGTTCAGCGACTGCGACAACTCGAATGCGTGCACGGTGTCCAACCCGCGGATCGAGCCGAGTACGTGATGGGCCCGCTCGGCGGTGGCAGCCCGCTCCGCGGCAAACATCGCCGGTGCCTTCTTCAAGAACATCCGCACACCGTTCACATAGACCGGCATGACCACCACGAGAACCAGCAGGAAACGCCAATCCAGCAGCGCCAGGCCGACAAACGTCACGGCTATGGTGAAAGTGGCTGTGAGAAGGGCGGGTACCACCGATCCGATGGCCTGGCTCACGGTGCTGACATCGTCGGTGGCCCTCGACACCAGGTCACCACTGCCGGCGGCCTCCACGCGCGCAAGCGGCAGCCGCAGCGAGGCGGCCAGCATGGTCTCTCGCAGATGCGCCAGAATCGTCTCGAAAATCTTCGCGGACAGACGGACTCCGAGTCCGGCGAGCACCGCGGCACCCACCGCCGAAGCGGCCATGACCCCGGCCAGGCGCCATATCTCGCCGGTGGCGCCACCTTCGTCGGCGATGTCGACGATCTCCCCGAGGGCTCTCGGCGTGACGAGCCCCAGTGCTGCTGCAGCCGTCATGATTCCGGCGAGCAGCACGAGGGGCCAGATCTGTTTACGCACCTCGACGCCCAGGTAGCCCATCGTGGTGCGAAAGTTCGCAATCGCGAGTTTCTCCGTCGAGACCTCTGGTGTGGCATCCCCGGTTTTGGCGCTCATCGGCCGGCCTCGGTCGATCCGGCGGGCAGCAGGCCCGCGCCGGCCAGATCGCCCTGGTAGACCAGTGACCCACCGGAGATGATCACCACGTGTTCGGCCGCTTCGAGGAACGCCGGCGAGTTGGTGAACACCACCGTGCTCAGACCCTCACGGGTGAGATGGAGCCGCCGCGCGACTGTGGCCTCGGTGACCGAATCCACTGCTGTGGTGGGGTCGTTGAGGATCAGTACCTTCGACTCCGCGGCCAACGCGCGGGCCAGACCCACACGTTGGCGCTGCCCGCCCGAGAGCATGCGGCCGGCCTCGCCCACCGGCGTGTCGAGGCCCGCGGGCAACACCTCGACGACGTCGTCGCAGGCGGCCGCGAAGATCGCGCGGGTGACGCGGGAATCACGGTCAGCGACATCGTCGTCCACACCGGCCTCGATGTTGTCGAGCACCGAACCCTCGAACAGATCCGCAGAGTGCGGCACTGCTCGCACCAGCTGATGTACGACGTCGTGGCCGAGGTCGAACAGGTCCACATCACCGAGCCTCACGACGCCGGACTCGGGTGCCTTCTTGCGTGCGAGAACGGCGACGAGTGCTTCGGTTTCCTCAGGGGCGCAGACAATCGCGACCAGTCCCGCCGGGGGCAGTTCGAGGGTCAATCCGGCGACCGGCCCGGCCGTCATATCGTCGAAAAACAACGGACCTTCGGCGTTCCGGACGGACCCGGACTCGATCGCCGATTCGGCCTGCAACACCGACAGCACCCGTTTAGCACAGGGAACCGCACTGTTCCAGAGAGCGCCGAAGTTGGTACCCAATGCGTTCAGCGGCCCCATCACGAATTGGGTGAGTCCGACTACCGTGATCAATTCGCCGAAGCTGATCTGCCCTTCGACTGCCATCAGGCCCGCCGCGATCCCCACTCCCACAACAAACAACGCGGAGACCATCTGCATCACGCCGATGTAGGTGCCCTGCGATCCGGCAGCGCGGATTGCACCGACGCGCGCACGACTGCTGGCCATCCGGTATCGCCGGCCGGCCTCGGGTTCGGCACCCAGTCCCTTGACGATCCGCAATCCGGCGACCAGATCTGCGGCCGTGCCCGCTGCGTCGCCGGCGAGTTCTTGTTCGTGCTCGGTCCGCGCCCGGAGCGGTCCACCCGCCAGGTCGAGAATCCACAGGAGGGTCGGCGCCCCGAGAAGGATCGCCAGCCCGAGCGGCCAGGAGATGAACAGCAGGACGGCGCCCGCCACGATGACCGCGGCGAGTTCCCCGATGGGGAAGACGGCGATGAACACAGCGCTCGACAATCGCATCACGTCGGAGGTGGCGATGTTGAGGGAGACGCCCGGCAGTCGTGCCGGGCCGGCCATCCCCCGAGGGTCGAGAAGACGATCGGTGACCCGCATCCGGAACTGGTGCTCCACCAGACCGTGCGCGTACATCGTCAGACGCTCACCGAACCGCCAGGTGTGCGACAGCACGAGGAATACGGCGGCCAGTGCGACAACCCAGGCGATGAGCGACCCGACATCGCCGGTGGACACCGCGCGGTCGATCGCCAATCCCATGACCACCGGTACCAGCGCTTCACCGACGAAGTGCCCGACCATCAGGATCATGCCCGGCAGCGTGTACTTCCCGGCTCCGAAGATGGTGCGGATGACCAACGTTTTGGGTGTGGTGTCGGCATCGACTCGGATCTGCTTGCTGCGCACCGGCTCTGCGGGCGGCACGAAGAACACCGGGAGCCGCGAGCCGGTGTCGATCGTGAGCCGATCGGACCGCCCAGAGTTCAACACGTGATTAGGCTATCCTATCTTCGGGCGGCCGAGCGACTCCCCGGTTGAAGATCTTAGGATGCCCTAAGTAGCCGCGATCACCTTAGGAACGCCCCATCGACGGCGGCCGTGCCACGTCCACCAGGTCGGCGACCAGCGCAGAGAACTCCTCGATCTGATCGATCACATCCGACCGCAGTTCTGCCATGTCTTCTTCGGACATCGCCGACGCACCGGGCTTGCTCGCGGCGATCAGCAACTCGAGGTTTGTCCGCAACGAGGTGAGCGGGGTCCGGAGCTCGTGGCCGGCGTCGGCGATCAGCTGCGACTGCCGATCACGCGAATCCGACAAAGCGGCCAGCATCGTGTTGAACGTGGAGGCGAGGCAGGCCAGTTCATCGTTCCCGGCCACCTGGATCGGGCGGAGATCATCGGTTCGGGCAACTCGTTCAGATGCTCGTATCAATCGGTCGACCGGGCGAAGGCCTGCCTGCGCGACCGTTGTACCCGCCACCCCGGCCAGGATGGCACCGCACCCGCCGATGATGCCGAACACCCAGGCGAGCCGGGTCAGCACTGCATGCGTGGAGGTCAGGTCTTTGGAGAGGACCAGCGTGACCCCATCGGTGAGCCTCTGGGCGAGAACGCGATGACCGTCGACATTCGACAGCGACGATTCCCGCTTGCCCTCGATCACATCGCGTTGACCGGGCCCGATCGGAATGGGGCCGGTGCGAACGGTCAGCCCGTTCTGCAGCACGAGTCCGAAGTAGATGCCGTTGTCGCCGTACCGGATCGTCTGCGCGACCATCTCCAGTGATGCCTGGTCCTCGATCTCGATCCCCTGGTTCACCCAGGTCGTCACCGACAGAGCCCGCGACTTCAGGTTGTCGTCGACACGTTCGTTCAGCCCGTCGCTGACCACCAGGTAAGCGGCCAGGGCCATCACCGCGGCGGCCACCGCCACAACCGCCCCTGCCAGCACGGTTATCTGCCAGCGCAACGAACGTCGCGGCGCGCGCCCGGCGCCGCGACGACGCACGGCGGTTCGACGCGCGAGGCGACGCAACGGACTGACGATCACGATCCCAGTGTGGTCCACGAAGGTAAGAGGGAACTGAACCTTTGCACTCGACGTCACCGACGACGGTCCATCCGAGCTGCCGCCGAACTCGCGAGCGACACCACGATCGTGATCAACAACGCCGGAATCCTGGGCGGCGACAACCTGAGCACCACATCGATCGAGACCATCCGCGCAACCTTCGAGGTCAACTTCTTCGGCGCCATCCAGGTGGTGCGAACATTCGCGCCGGTTCTGGCCGCGAACGGCGGAGGAGCATTCCTCGACGTGCACTCGGTACTGAGCTGGATCGGACTCGCCGCGGACTACAGCGCGTCCAAGGCCGCGTTCTGGTCGGCGACCAACTCGTTTCGGATCGAGCTCGCACCGCAGGGAACGCACGTGATGGGGCTGCACCTCGGTTACACGGACACCCCGATGACCGCCGCCGTCGACGCAGAGAAGAACGATCCCGCCGACATCGTCCGGCTCGCCTACGACGGGCTCGCGGCAGGCGATTACGAGGTGATCGCCGACGAGATCAGCGCGAGCGTCAAGGCCGGCCTGTCGGCAGGCATCGAGACGCTCTATCCCCAGCTCGCCGGCTAGAGAGCAGCACGTGCGCGGCGTGCGAGTTCCACCGTGGCCGAACGAAATTCGTCGATCGAGTTGATCGGCGATGCGTACCCCGCGCGGGTGTAGGCCACGCCTCGCGGCGTGGTGACGCGCAGATCGAGTCCGTAGCGGTCGGCGCCGGTACAGGTCACCTCGGTGGTGTCGGGGAAACCACCGAGTGTCTGGGCCATGGCGAGCAGGGAGTCGCGGTGGTCGTTGTTGAGGTGTTCGATCGCGCCGGCCGCGTTGGGGATCACCGGGTCGGGTGACGCTGCGGCATAGGCCTCGGCGGATGCCGAGTCCATGCGGCCGTACCCGCCTACCCACCGCACGCGCTCGACGCGCAACACCCAGAGGGAGAAATCGCTGTAGTCGACGTAGTACTTCGCAGCGGGCACTCCGTCCAGGTGCGCTTGGCGGGCTGCCGCGTACTCGGCCTCGCTCGGCTTCTCCACATGACCGGCCAGCGTGATGCGGGCGCTGGCCAACGGGTCCGCCTCGGCGTTGGGCGTGACCACGGCGATGCTGGCCCGGGGATTGCCCGCGAGATTGCGTCCGTGTTCGGCCATGTGCGAGACGCACAGAACCGGCGACCCGTCGAGCAGACCGTAGGTGATGAACGAGGCCCACGGGTCGCCCTCTGCGGTGAGGCTGGCGAGCGTGCCGATGTTCGTCGACGCGACAAGCGTTCGCGCTTCCTCTGCCGCAGACGGCCGCGTGGTGTCGGCGATGTCTGCCAGTGGAGGTGGCACAGAAGGAGCGTCGCCGGGGTCACCGTGATCGAGAGCCATACGCCGAACGCTACTCGACCGGACCCTGACCGGGTCAACCTTTCCCGCTGGATGCGGGCTGGTGCCATCCCTCGCCTCACGGCAGACTCGAACGGTATGACAGACGCACCGCTTCCGATGCTTGCCACCCTCGGCACGCCGCCCGCTGGTTCCGGCTGGGCGTACGAGATGAAGTGGGACGGGCAGAGGGCAATCGCGGTTGTCGACTCGGCCTCGGCGAGGCTCGTCAGTCGCAATGCCAACGACATCTCCGGCAGTTTTCCCGAACTCATCGACGCTCTGCCCGAAGCAGTGGCCGGCCACACAGTTGTACTCGACGGCGAGATCGTGGCGCTCGACGACAAAGGCCGGCCGTCGTTCGCGCGCCTTCAGCAACGTATGCACGTACTCAGACCCAGCACACAGCTCCGCAAGGACGTACCCACGACCTTCTACGTGTTCGACATCCTCGAGCTCGACGGCGACGACGTCGCGGGCCTGCCCTACCTCACGCGGCGCCGACTACTCGACGACCTCGGGCTGGAATCGAAACGGGTTCGCGTTCCACCCATCTGGACCGAGGTCGACGGTGAGACGATGCTCGACATCGCCCGGCAGAACGGCCTGGAGGGCGTGGTGGCCAAGAAGATCGATTCGGTGTACAGACCAGGCCGCAGGTCACCCGCCTGGATCAAGACCCCGCTGCGCAGCAACACCGAAGTGGTTGTCGGCGGGTGGGTTCCAGGTTCTGGCGCCGCTTCGGGCGGAATCGGCTCGCTGCTCCTGGGCGCTCACAACGCAGATGGCGAACTCGTCTACATCGGCCACGTGGGTACCGGATTCTCTTCTGCGATGCGGCGGGAACTACTCGAGATGCTCAGCGAGATCGAGACGTCGACTCCGCCGTTCGCTCAGACTCCCCCTCGGGCCATCGCAAAAGACGCTCACTGGGTGACGCCGAAATACGTCGGAGATGTCGAGTACCGCGAGTTCACCGGCAAACTCCGACATCCCAGCTGGAAAGGATTGCGTGACGACAAGTCACCCGCCGACGTCGACTGGCCAGGCGACCACTGAATTCCCTTCGTCGGCTACCCCTGCCGAGCCTTGAACCGCGGGTTCCCCTTGTTGATCACATAGATTTTGCCGCGACGGCGCACGACCTGCGAGCCGGGCTGGTTCTTCAACGACTTGAGTGATGCACGGACCTTCACGGTGCTCCAATGTCCATGCGCGGCAGGGTGTCCTGCTGCGCGCCTTCATCCGCGACCGACTTTCGGTGCATTCAGGACACTACCTGCCCGGCGAACTAATGACAATCGTTGTCATTAGACTACATGCCATGGATGGTCTGGTGGGTACAAGAGTCGAGCGCGCACGGGCAGTCCACAGCGCCCTCACCGACCCCGGCCCTCCGGTGTCGCCGATCCAGCTGTCCGAGGGCGACGGGGTGATCACGCTAAGTGAACCCGCGGACGCGCCATCGGTTCCCATCGACGGCGTCCTCCGCGACCGGCGCTCGCGGTACAGCTACGGCCCACTCGGCCACCCAGACCTGTCGGCATTGCTGCGGTGGGCGCTCGGTCCACAGCGCGCCGTACGAACCGGCGACGGCGAGGAGCGCTTGTTGACTTTCCATCCCAGCGCCGGTGGCCTGCCGTCGACCACCGTTTACGTGGTTGCGCTGCAAGCACTCGACGAGATACCCGTGGGTGTGTACGAATTCGACCGCGGCCACCACCGGTTGCTCCGGCGCAGAACAGGCGACGTACGCGGCGCACTCGCACAGGGTCTCGTTCAACCGCAGTTCGCCCGACGCGCTCCGGTTGTCGTCATTCTCGTCGGCGAACTCGACGCGACACTGAACAGATATTCTGAGCGGCACTATCGCACCTTGCATGTCGATGCCGGCCTGGCTGCAGCACACCTGTACCTCATCGCCACCGCACTCGACCTCGCCGGCTGTGCGATATCCGGGTTCTATGACAACCGGATCAGCGAGATGCTCTCGTTGCAGCGCAGCCAGGTCCCACTACTCGCCTTTGCCGTGGGCGCCCGGTGTGAGGTCGGCAAGCAGCGGGAGCCGGGCGACCCCCATCCGCCAGCCGACGAAGGCTGAACACAGCAGGGCCACCGCGCCGGCGGACACCGCCACACCGACACCGCCGACCTGCGCCACCGCCCCACCCATCGCAGCGCCGAACGGGGTACCGCCCATGGCGATCATCCGCGCCGTCGTGTTCACCCGCGACTGCAACTCGTCAGGCGTGATCGATTGCCGCACAACGATTCCGTTGACGATGATCATCGTGTTGGCAGCCTGGTACACAACCAGGATCACCAGCGAGACGACAAACCAGGGCGTCTGTGCCCACAGCAGCATTGCCCCGGCGGACACGGCGATCCCGGCGAGGGTGATCTTCCCGGTGTCCACGACACGCTGGATCTTCGCGCTGACAAGGCTGATGAGGAACGCACCGAGCGCGGTGGCCGCGTACAACGCACCCAGTCGGGCGTCGCCATCGTCCAGGCCCAGTCGCCGGACACCCACCACCACCATCAGTCCGACCACCACGCCGTTGGCGAGGCTCACACCGATTCCCACCAGAGTCAGTGCGCGCACCACCGGCTGCTGCCAGATGTATCGCAACCCCTCACCTATCTGGTCCGAGATACGACGGCCCGGAACGGCTTCGATGGCTTTCGGGGGGATCGCAATGGTGGCGGTGAGTGCCGCTGCAGACAGATAGCAGCATGCATCGATCGCGATCGCACCGGCGGGACTGAGCACAGTGGCCGCCACACCACCCAGCAACGGTCCGGCGATCCCGATGACGGTACCCACAGACACCAATGTCCCTGTGGCGTCGGCTATCCGGTCCCGCCCGACCAGAGCGGGCACCACCCCGAACGACGCCGCATCGTAGAACACGAACAGCGTCGACACTCCGAAGGCAACGGTGAGGGCGTGCACGATCAGGACGTCCCCAGCGACATTCGCCAGCGGAATCGACGCCAGCGCAACCGCACTCAGCATCTGGGCGGCAACCAGGATGGACTTGCGGTCGAACCGGTCCGCCACCGCGCCGGCGAAGAACCCGAACAGCAGATAGGGCAGCGACTCGACGGCGAACGTCACACCGGACAGCAGTGCCGAGCCGCTCTGCTGGTAGACGAGAAGGGGCAGTGCCACCAGCGTGACGGCGTTGCCCGCCCAGCAGATGGCGCGCGCGACCACGAATGTGCGAAACGGGTTCATAGACTCGGAGGAGCCACCAGCAGCAACGAGTTCGGGTCGTCCGGATCGCGGCCCGTCGCCTCTGCTCGCGCGACCTCCCGCCAGCGCGGCAGACCGAAGTAGGGGAACCCCGCCGGGGCGTTCGGAATCAGACCGGCGGCGCACACCCGCGCCACCCGCAGCGGCGTCAGTGCGATGTCGGGCGTGGTGATGTCGCAGACAACGATCTGGTGACCGGCAGCGCGCAGTCGGTGCTTGAGATCGAGGAGGTCGCCGGTGGGCAGTTCGTCGATACCCACCGTGGTGGCCGGTTCGGTGAAGCGCGGCAGCAACGCTTCCTGCGTCAATGGATCCAGCCACACCTGCGCCTGCGCCCCGAGATCGCGGACATGCTCACTCCGCACACCGGCGGCATCGAGGTAACTGCGGTCCGCCCGATGGTCCAGATACAACCCGCGGGAGAGGACCCCGGCCTCCATGGAGCCGAACACCCAGCCGTCGGGCTCCAGCAGGCCCCGCGTGAACACCCAGCTGTGAATGGCCTCGAGGACCGCCTTCCGTGCGGTCTCGGCTGGGTCGAGCTTGGCGGAGAAACCCCCCGCCACGATGCCCAGTTCCGGGTCGTGGATCACCGCAGCGACCACCGGGACACCGAAGTATGCGGGCAATTCGAGCAGGTGACAACGTAATCGCGTGTCACCGAGGTCGTCGGCCAGGCCTGGCACGCTACCGATGTCGATACCGCGGGCGGGCAGGTTCAGATGCCACCACAACGACAGTGAGTCCCGTTCCACGAGTTCGAGCAACCCTCGGGCGGCAGCGTCGTCCAGGCCTGCTCCGGTGGCGATGCCCGCGTAGTTCAGATGGTGTAGCCACGGGTCGCGCTTACGGGTACCGGTTCGCCAGTTGAGATAGACGTACGACGCAGGCACCAGCGTCGGTTCTCCGTCGTCACCGCGGCCCTCACACCAGGCGATCACCGTGTCATGGGTGAACCGCGCGAACGGGAACCTCGGCGTCTCGAGTTGCCACTCGGCGAAGAAGTTCAGTTCATCGGGCCCCAGATGGCGCACACCCGCGCTGCGTAACTCCCGAGATGTCGCCCGCGGCAGGTCTTTCGGCACGTAATTGCCGCAGTACCGCTCGACGGCCTCGCCGATCGCCGCGATACGGGCACCCGCCTCGTCGGCGAAGGTGGTTCCGAGGGACACCAGGTCACTCGGCCAGTTCCCATGCGTTCTGGTGTCGGCGATCTCGGCGGTCAGTCCCACATACCGTTCGGGCATCGCGTCGAGCCGATCCACGGGGTGCAGGGCCCGGATGACGCCGGCGTACGGATCGATCAAGTCCTCGGCCGACAGGACGGTTGATGTGTTCTGTTCTGCCGCAGGCGGGTTCATGCGGGCATGTCCAACGTCACGGACTCGACCTCGCGAAGGACTGCACGCGTTTCGGTGCCGGCGAGGTGGTCGTTGCGCGACTGGAGATCCCGCGCGTGGCGAGGGAAGGAATGCGCCGAGAGGATGAGGACCATCGATTCTCCTGTGTCGAGGTGGGCGGCCACCGGGGTGAGGTGGATCGTCGTGTGCGTGGACATGCCGTGCGCCGCCTGTTCGAGTCGACCGTCGCGGCGCCGGATGGCGAGCAGAGCGCCCCAGTGTCCGGCTCCGTGAGTCGGATGCACTCGTACGGTGGGTGTTCCGATGAGTGCGGCAGAACGGTTCGGCAGGTCGAGAACAAGGCAATCCGGCCGCGCGGCCGCCTCGCTGAGGTCTGCCCCGTGAGCCATCGAAGGGAAGGGATCGGTGGGGTCGGCGGGAAATCGCCCGCCTGGCAGAACAGTGGACGCCTCGGTGCTCGGCCACCGGGTCAGGTCAACCGTCCCTCCAGGGAGGCCGAGCACCTGCGCTCCGGTTGTGGGGGTGCCGGCACACACGTCTTCAATCCACGACTCCATGCGGCGGGCTCGGTCGGAGCCGCGCAGACTGTGGTCCCAGGGACCCATGACCAGCGCCGCCGGGCCACCCCAGGACGTCCAGAGGTCGACAGTGTCCTGCGCAAACCAATCCGCCATGCCACCGACGGCAAACAGCGGACAGCGAAGGCGCGAAATCTCCTTGCCGCGTTCACGATCTCGACGATCGGCCAGAATCACTTTTTCCCATGCCGAGATCAGCGGTGTGGCGCGGCGGCCGATGTCGGTCACCGGCAGCGTGTCGAGCAGGCCGTCAGGGATTGCGGCGCCGGGCGATTCGGATCCTTCACCGTGTTCGAGCCACCAGCCCACCCGCGACTGCAAGTAGAAGCATCCATCGATGTTGCGTGCCGTCTCACCGAGCCGAGCGCGGGAACCGCCACCGACACCCCGCCGACGGCGTCGACCCCCGCCTCGGCCGCGGCGATCGCCGTCTCCACCGCGCAGTGCGCGGAATACGACGTGCCGTACAGGATCACCGGTGCGCCGGCCCACGATCGGCTCGCAACCCACTGCAGGGTCGCGAGCCCATCGGCCCCCTCGTTCTCGAACGGCCGAAAACGACCGCGGGAACGGTGACGTCCCCGGACATCCTGGGTGACCACTCCGATTCCCCGACGAACCCACGCGTGCGCTTCTGCCCGATAGGCGCCGGCATCGTAGGGCGTGCGGATTATGAGGACAGACCTCGGCGCGGTATCCGGCAGGAAGACATTTGTGTGAAGTCCGTCGACTTGGGTCTCGGTCAGTGAACAAGTCATTGCGGCACAGCGGGAATGGGCAACACGGGTCGCGGGACCACCCGCAGGGTGCGTAGGTCGACAGTGGTCAGCAGATGCCGCGAGCGGCTCGCCGCCGACTCGGTGATCGACCGATCCTGTCGCTCGTCGATCTCGGTGACGATGAGGTCCGCGATCACATCAGCTGCCCGATCAGACACCGGATGCAGGGACGACTCCAGCCGCAGCCCGCCGTCAACCGGCCGGTGATGCGACTGCATCCGGTCACGATGAATGGCGCAGGCACGACGCCGGCCGACCACGTCCGCGATACCGACCGCCTGCGGAGTGATCACCTGGATGATCCCGTCGCGATAGCTGGCCAGGTCCACGGCGCCGACCTCGGCCGGATCAACGGGATCGTCGCTGACGTGACAGACGACGTCAGCGCTCACGCTTTCACCGGACACGCGCGCTCCCAGCCTCTTCGAGGTCGCAGCCGCGATCTTGCCCTGCCCACGCACTGCCACGGTCGGCCGCGACACGGCGGTGACCACGTGACCTGCGTCGACCAAAGCACTCAGGGCGGCACGGACCCTGCCCGAGGCAGGTGACGCGTTGCCGGACAGCACCGACAAGAGCTCGTGCACCTCGGCACCACCCAGAGTGAGTTCGAAGTGCTCGTCGTCGGCGGTGCGCAGGACAAAGCCCTGATGTGCTTGATATATGGCGGTATTCGGGGACAGCTGCACGGGTCTCGCTTCTCATCCAGTCCCGCGTGCCACCCGGGACGTCACTCGGATGGCACGCGGGCTCTTGACACATCAGGGGATGCGAGGACCTATCAGTCCTCGGAATCCTGTGCGTCGTCGAACGGGTTCTCGACGAGCGCATTGCTGTGGCCCGCGGAATGGGTCGCCAGGCTCACCGGCGCCTGGATGGAACGGAAGAACTCATTGTCGTTCATGAATCTCCTTCGCTTTGTTGTGAATTCGGCTGCATCGCAACCGAATCGGCCGCTCGTTGAACAGCCAGGACTCACGCTAGGCTATTTGACAATCATTTTCAATAGCGTGGCCGCCATCCGTCAGGACTTTGCCAACTCGTCCGTCACCTCATCGAGAACAATGCCCAACGACACGGTCCCGCGGCCGGTGGCCCACACGCTCGCCTCCACCTCGACCACGCGGTTGTTCTGCGCTGCCGCGATCGAGGGCCAGATCGGATTCGTCGCCAGCCTCGCCGACAGCGGTTCCGCGTCATCGCCGGACGAAAATGCCTGCGCGAAGATGACATCGGGGTTGACACCGGCGATCTGTTCAACCGACACGGTTGCGAAGGCGTCGGTGCCGGCCGGCCACGGGTAGTCACTGACCTCGGCGAGAAGCGAACCGACCGGCGTCTCGACGGAGTCGACACCGAGACTGCCCGGCTCCCCGTACATCGACAACGTGGTGAGGTCACTGCGCTTCTGGTGCGCGGTTTCGACGCGCTCGACAAACGATTGGGCCGCAGCGTCTGCCTCTGCCTGCTTGCCCGTCAATTGCCCTACGGTGCGCAAGAACTCGACCGAGTCCTGCCACGAGGACGGATCGACCAGATACAACGGCGCGGACTCCTCGACAGCTGCTCGCAGCCCGTCTTGTACGCCACCGAGCCCGATGACCAGGTCGGGCTCGGACATGGCGATGTCTTCTACGTTCTCCTCACCGAAGCCGCCGGTGATCTTTCGCATGTCCGCGTCGGGCCCGAAGAACCGCTCATCGAGGGCCAGATCCTCCCGGTAGGCAACGGGGGTGATCCCCACTTCCTTGAGAGCGTCGACGCAGATCATTGTCAGACAGGCGATTCGGTCGGCCGGGCCCGCCAGGGTGACCGTGGTGCCGGTTGCGTCGGTCACGACGATCGACTCCGCGGCCGGCTCGTCACCGTCGGTGCCGCAGGCTGCCACCCCCAGTAACGCCAATGCCGATGCGGCCGCGACGAGACCTCGAGTGGTGGACAGAGCGATGGACTTGCGCATTCGATCTCCCTTGCAGATGATGTTGAGTGAAATGATAACCATTGTCAATACGACTGCCCAGAGGCGACCCAACCGACGGCTCATCGGCTCGTTGCTGCTGGGTACGGCCGCGATCGCAGCGTGGTGGTGGTCGCCCTGTGCGCCGGAGACCCGGTGGTGACGCCGCTCAAGGCTCTCGCCGCACTCACCGACGCTTCCGATCCCCTTCACCCTTACGTGGCGGATTCCCGGTTGCCACGAGCACTGCTCGGCGTGATGTGCGGGGCCGCCCTCGGCCTGACGGGCATCTTGATGCAGGACGCGATGCAGAACCGCATCGCCGGCCCCGAACTCCTGGGCGTGTCCTCGGGCGCTGCCGTGGTGTTGACCGCGGTGACCGTGCTCGCGCTGCCGGTGGGGCTGCACCAGCTGCCGTACGTCGCCCTGCTCGGCGCCGCAGTGGCCGGCTCGACGGTGCTCGTGGCAGTGGAAAAACCCACGACCCCACCACGATGCTGCTGATCGGCTCGGCGGTCACCGCGTTGGCGTCTGGACTCGTGATCGCGCTCGTGAGCCTGGGCACCGAGGGCAACCTGCCATTGCTGTTCCGCTATCTGTTGGGAAGCCTCAGCGATCGCGGCTGGCCACACGTCGCGGTGGTCGCTCCCTGGCTCGCCGTCGCCGTGCCGGCAGCCCTGTTCCTACGGCACCGCGTGGCAGCACTGCCCCTCGGCGACGATGTTGCGGCGGGTTTGGGCATCAACGTGTTTCGTGCACGGCTGTCGGCGCTCGGGTGCGCCGGTGTCCTGGCGGCGGTTGTCGCCTGCGTGTGCGGCCCGGTGGCGTACGTGGCCCTGTTGGCGCCGCACCTGTGCAGGTGGGCGTTGCGCACCACCAGTGCCCGCCGGGTCTTCTGGCTGACACCGGTCGCGGGCGCACTGTTGCTCACCGCCGCTGACCTCTTGTCCCGAATTACGCTGTATCCCATCGAGATCCCGGTGGGTATCACCACCACCCTGATCGGCGTCCCGACCCTGCTCATCGCACTACGCCGCCAGGACTCGGCGGCATGAGGGAACCGATTTTGCTGCGCCCCATCCCCCTCCTGGCCGGCGGCGCAGTCGTGCTCGTCGCACTCGTGATGGCGCATCTGATGATCGGGCGTTCCGACCTCGGCGCCGCCGACACCTTCCGGGTACTGAGCGGCACGTCGGAGATCCGCGCACACGAGGTCATCGTCCTCAAGTACCGCCTCCCCCGGGTACTCGTCGGCATGGGTGCCGGTGTCCTGCTTGCTCTCTCGGGCGCACTGCTGCAAGCCGTGATCGGTAATCCACTCGCCGAACCGGGAACCACCGGAGTCGGGGCGGGCGCGGCACTCGGTGTTGTCGTGGCCATACTCGCGTTCCCAGACCAGGACATGGCGGCCATCGCCTCGTTGGTCGGCGCAGTCGCCGCCGGTGTCTTGCTGTACCTGGTCGGCCGACGCTCACTGGCGGTGGCGGGAATCCTGTTGGGCGCCATCCTCGGCGCAGTCACCTCGTTGCTGCTTGTCGTCGACGCGCAGCCGATGGGCGTGGTGCTCCGGTGGCTCATCGGATCACTCAACGCGCGTACGCAGTCCGATTGGAATGCCCTGTGGCCCTGGGTCCTCGTACTCGGGGTTTGTGCTCTGCTCGCATCCTCGCGGGTCAATGTCCTCTCGCTCGGCGACGTCACCGCCACAGGTCTGGGATTGCGCACGGCGCGAACCCGTTTCGTGCTGCTGATGGTCGCGGTGCTCGCGGCAGCCGCGGCCGTCACGGCAGCCGGTGCGGTGGCATTCATCGGGTTGATGGCACCACATCTGGCACGCATCCTCGTCGGCGGCGACTACCGGGATCTGATACCCGTCAGCATGGTGCTCGGGGCAATCGCTCTGTCGGCCGCGGATCTCCTGGCCTTCAGCATCACACTCGATCTGCCCGGGAGTGGCCCGGCGGTCACCGGCCTCCCGGTCGGCGCCGTCACCGCGTCACTGGGTGCGCCGTACCTGATCTGGCTCGTCCGAAAGGAACGCAGATGAATCAAAGTCCGCCGCTGCTCGAGGGATTCGACCTCGAACTCGGCTATCGCGGACGTGCCGTCGTCGACGGCCTGAACCTGCGGATCGAGTCCGGTACCGCAACAGCCCTGGTGGGGCCCAACGGCTCGGGCAAGTCCACGCTGCTGATGGCTCTGGCCCGGGTACTCACGCCCCGCCATGGCGAGGTTCGACTGGACGGTCAACCCATCGCCACGCGCAAGACGGTCGATGTTGCACGCAGGCTTGCGATCCTTCCGCAGACCTCCACGATCCCGGCAGGACTGCGGGTTCGTGAGCTGGTGGAACAGGGGCGGTATCCGCGGCTGGGCCCCCTTGCCATGCTCAGTCGCCGCGACGACGAAGTGATGGCCAGGGCGATGTCGATGGCGGGAGTGACGTCGATGGCCGAACGGCGCCTCGATTCGTTGTCGGGCGGTGAACGTCAACGGGCCTGGATCGCGATGGCACTTGCCCAGGACACGGGCGTGCTGCTGCTCGACGAGCCGACCACGTATCTCGACATCCGTCATCAGATCGATCTGATGGAACTGATCGTCGAACTCGTTCGCGCACATGGCAAAACCGTTGTGATGGTGCTACACGACGTCAACCAGGCCGCGCGATACTGCGATCGGATCGTCGCGATGCGCGACGGCACGGTCCTTGCCGACGGTCATCCGGACGACGTGCTGACCGCCGACCTGCTGCACACGGTGTTCGACGTACGCGCCCGGATCAGCCGTGACCCGGTGTCCGGGCGGCCGATGTTCACCGCGGAATGAAGCGCGACGAGATCAGAGCCCAGCGCGTTCGAGCGCGTCGTCGAAGATTTCCGAAGCCACCTTTTCACTCTTGCCCTCGGCGAGCGCTGCCGCGTACACCGCGTACAGCTCACCACCGACCTGCTCGAACCTCTTGGCCCAGGCTTCCCCGTCGAATCGCCAGTAGCCGATGATGTCGCACTGGTCGGCCTTCCAGCCGAACTGCTTGCGGAAGTGCTTGCGAACAGCCCGCGATGCCTTTGCCTCGGCGGCGAACCAGCAGTACCCGCGGCCCTCGGGGTGACCGAACCGCTCGACTGCCTCGCCGAGTCGGCTGTCGCCGTAGCCGTTTCCGCTGCCGACCAGACTGATCAGGTCCACGTTGTCGCGCCGGGGCAGATAGTCGAGGTCGGACTCGTCGACAACTTCCACGATGGCGGTGACCCTGGCCTGCGCAGACAGTCCTTCGATGATCCGGGCGAGCGCGGGCAGACCCGCGAGGTCGGCGACCAGTAGTTGCCACTCGGTGGTTGCCTCAGGGCGGTACCAGCCTCGAGCGTGGGACATCCCGACCTCGTCTCCGACCTGGGCACCCTGCGCCCACAAGGTGGCGACGCCGTGGTCGTGCACCACGAAGTCGACCACCATCGTGTTAGCAGTCCGATCGACAGAACGAACCGTGTAATTGCGACCCTCCGGCGGGGTCTCCTGATCGTAGTAGCCCCAGACACCGTCCCGGTTCTCCATGGCCGGGGGGCGGCCGCCACCAGCGGTCGGAAAGTAGATGCCGACCACTTCGTCCGCCAGGTCAGGCAGTTCGAGGACGGCGACATCGGGTACGGAGAAAACGACTCGGCGGAGCCGCGGGTTCAGCTCGGTGTTCTCGACCACCCGCGCAAACGAAAATCCCATGCGGGGAAGGTTACCCTAACCAACTGTTGTTGGGCAGTCGCGATCTTCGTCCAGGACGTTCTGCTGGATCGCCGCGAAGGCCGTGGCGCATGACGGACACAGGGTGTGGTGGTCGCTCACCGACCAGCCGTTCATGGTCGCCACAGCAGCAGCGGCCACCGGATCAGCAAATCTTGACGCCGCGAGCTCGAATCCGCACCACAGGCACAGGATCGATGACGAATCCCCACGCATCAGACAGTCCACCTCGATAAGTCACCCCGGTGAGCCCACGGCATGCGAGCACACAGCGCATCGCGCTCGGCGAAGTGTGCCCACAACGGCACCACTTCAAACCCCATCGATCGGGTTTAAGCCCATCAGCAGTGGGAATTCGGCCACCACATGCACGCAGGCCCAGACCATCCGCAAGTGGGTCGACTCCTCGAAGTCGAAGCGCTCACGCCAGAGAGGACCACAGCCCATGACCGAGGCGACATCCGCGCACACGACCGCCGGGCACACCACTCCGGTGCCCCGGATTCGCGGTGCCGGTGCCCTGCGCGTACTCGCGGAGCTCGGCTTTGCCGCCGTCGCTGCCGGTGTCATCGTGCGCCGACCGCTGGTGATGGCCGGGCTCGAGCGAGTGCAAGCCGACTCCACCGCACTCAAGTGCGCACGCCGACTGCGCGAGCAGTACGGGTCCGGACCCGTCGAGCTGGTACTACCTGGCCGTCGGATTCTGGTGATCCTTGATCCTGCCGACGTCCAGCGGGTGCTCGAGGAATCGCCGGATCCGTTCAATCCGGCGACACGGGAGAAGAAGGCCGCGCTCAACCCGTTTCAACCGCATGCGGTTCTCATCTCGGAGGGACACCTCCGTGAGCAACGACGGCTGGTCAACGTCGCCGCGCTCGACACCCCGCGTGAACTGCACAGGATGGCAAGCACGATCGCGGACGTGGCCGGTCAAGAAGCAGACGTCCTTCTCTCTCAGATGACAGAAGCGGGGTCCATGAGCGCCGACGACCTGTTGATCGCCTGGTGGAAAGCGGTACGGCGGATCACCTTCGGCGACACTGCACGCGACGACGAGCAGACCACCGACCTGTTGAGAAAACTCCGGGCGGCCGGCAACTGGTCTTTCCTGTCGCGCCCGCATCCGATGAGACGGGAGCGGTTCATCGAGCGGCTGTACCAGTACGTCGCCGACCCGGCCCCCGGAAGTCTGGCAGCGGCACTCGGCGAGATACCGACAACACCTGCGGTCGATCCCATCGGGCAGATGCCCCACTGGCTGTTCGCATTCGACGCCGCGGGAATCGCGATGAGCCGTGCACTCGCGCTGCTGGCCACTCATCCCGGGCAGATGCAGCGGGCCTTGTCCGAGGTCGGATCCGATGGCACGGAGCCGCGCACGTACGACTTCCTTCGCAACTGCATGCTGGAATCGGTGCGACTGTGGCCCACCACGCCCAGCATCCTGCGGGACACCACAGCCGACACCTATTGGGGCGACGACCGCTCGATGGTGGCCAAAGCCGGCGCCGGAGTCATCATCCAGGCACCGGTCTTTCATCGGGACCCCGAACTGGCGAATTACGCCAACACGTTCGCCCCGGACATCTGGAGCGACGGCCGGGCCGCAGCACGCCCGGATCTGGTGCCCTTCAGTGCCGGACCGGCCCGATGCCCTGGCGAGAACCTCGTCTTGTTCACCACGAGCACGTTCCTCGCCCATCTGCTGCGGGGTGGGCGCTTTACGCTGACCTCCACACCGCACCTGTCGCCCGACACACCGCTTCCCCTCACCCTCAACAACTTCGGTCTCCGGTTCGAGGTGTCTGCGCCCTCTGCGGTGTGATCGGGCGCTCCGCGGTGTGAGACCGGGCTGTGGCCGTGGCCCGCCGGTACCCGGACGCGGCGGGCCCGGCGGGCGGACGTCAGCTCGGGGTGGCGCCGATCAACATCAACGCCAGCAGTCCCAGTACTGCCGCGACCACCAGATAACCCGACCAGCCCGGCCCGGGTTCGTCGCCGATCGGACGAGTGTGGGCACGGAACGTCGGTGACGTCCATGTCGCCGGCGGCGAGTAAGAACTCATGGTCCACCTCCTGATATCTCCCGCCCGGCAAGGGCGGCTGACTCACACAGCGAGATTCCAAACGTCAAGAGACAGCTGTTTATTGCGTCCGGGCGGACGGATGTAGCCGACGCCACATCGGGAGGCCACGGGCCTCCCGCTTCGAGAGCGGTACGGGCCGGGTCGACGAGCGACCACAGGAACCGGCGGATTGTCACACCGGGAAAAATAGGGCTCCGGTTGAGCTACAGGGTCGGGGGTCGTGCAGCTCAACCGGAGTTATCAAGTACTTCGCCGTAGAGGCGCCGGGCGTTACACACCTTCAAAAACTTTTTTCAGATGTGCAATACCCGGCGTCCGATCACGCCTCGATGATCGCGGTGACGCCCTGCCCGCCGGCAGCGCAGATCGAGATCAGCGCACGTCCGCCGCCGTTCTCCTTGATCTGCTTGGCCGTCTGGGCGACGATCCGGCCGCCGGTGGCAGCAAACGGATGGCCGGCCGCCAGCGAGGACCCGTTCACGTTGAGCGTGCTGCGGTCGATGCTGCCGAGTGCCGAATCGAGGCCCAACCGCTCCTTGCAGTACGCGTCGGACTCGAACGCCGCCAGCGTGCACAGGACGACCGAGGCGAAGGCCTCGTGGATCTCGTAGTAGTCGAAGTCCTGCAAGGTCAGGCCGTTGCGCTGGAGGAGACGCGGAATCGCGTAGGTGGGAGCCATGAGCAGGCCGTCGGGCCCGTTGACGTAATCGACCGCGGCGGTCTCGACATCCACGAGGTGTGCGAGCACCGGCAGCTTCTTCTCCGCAGCCCACTCGTCGGTGCTCAGCAACACAGCGGAGGCGCCGTCGGTCAGCGGAGTCGAGTTGCCCGCAGTCATGGTGGCGTCGCCGAGGGACACCCCGAAGACCGGCTTGAGAGTCGACAACTTCTCGACGGTGCTTCCCGGCCGCAGGTTCTGGTCGCGAGTGAGCCCGAGGAACGGGGTGATCAGGTCGTCGAAGAATCCGCGGTCGTATGCGGCTGCCATGTTCTTGTGGCTGGCTGCGGCGAGTTCGTCCTGGTCGGACCGCTTGATGCCGAACTCCTTGGCGGTGATCGCGGCGTGCTCACCCATGGACATGCCGGTACGGGGTTCACCGTTGCGTGGGATCTCGATGCCCAGCGACGTCGGGAGCTTGGCGATGGCCTTGAGGCGGTCGACGGTGCTGCGGGCCCGGTTCACTGCCAGCAGCGACTGTCGCAGATCCTCGGATACCGCGATCGGGGCGTCGGAGGTGGTGTCGACGCCGCCGCCGATACCGGCGTCGAACTTGCCCGTCGCGATGCCGTCGGCCACAGCAGAGATCGCCTGGAGACCGGTGCCGCAGGCCTGCTGGAGGTCGAAGGCCGGGGTGTAGGGCGACAACGCCGAGCCGAGGACCGACTCACGGATGAGGTTGAAGTCGCGCGCGTGCTTGAGCACGGCACCACCGGCCACCATGCCCAGCCGCTCGCCCTGAAGGCTGAACCTGCTGATCAGGCCGTCGAGGGTGGCGGTGAACATGTCCTGGTTGCTGGCCTTGGCGTAGGCCCCGTCTTGCTTGGCGAACGGGATCCGGTTGCCGCCGACGATCGCGACAGGTCGCACGGTACGGGTCTGGTTATTCGATACCACTGTGGATCTCCCAAGTTGTGGATGGCTCTTATGGCGTATTCTTACTCCCGAGTAAGTTCGTTGTCGAGCCGCCCCCGGGATATGCCCGACTCGGGTGGTGCACACAACACACATGCCGTACGCGAAGCGTTCAAAAGCAAAGAAAAGGGAGTGCACGTGTCTGCCACAGGAACCACCGACCTTTACTCGACCATCGTCAGCTCAGGACCGGGCGCGTTCATCGCGAGCAAGGTGGGCTTGCCCCAGCCGCCCACGCTGCGCCGCTACAAGGCCGGCGAGCCCCCGCTGGCAGGGCCCGTCCTGATCGGCGGCAACGGCAGGCTGATCGAACCGCTTCGTGAGCTTCTCGCCGACGATTACGAACTCATCGTGAACAACACCAATGGTCGCGGTGCGGACAAGTTGGGTGCGGCGGTGCTCGATGCCACCGGCATCACCAAATCGTCCGAGCTGTCGCAGCTGTTCGAGTTCTTCGCGCCCACCATCCGGTCGGCGGGCAACAGTGCGCGGTTCGTGGTCATCGGCACCACTCCGGAGCTGATCAAGAACCCGAGCGAGCATGTCGCACAGCGCGCACTCGAGGGCTTCACCCGTTCGCTGGGCAAGGAACTGCGCAACGGCGCAACCGCCCAGCTCGTCTACGTCTCCCCCGATGCCAAGACCGGTTTGAGCGGACTGGAATCGACCCTGCGATTCCTGCTGTCGGCGAAGTCGGCGTTTGTGGACGCCCAGGTCATCCGCGTCGACGAGAAGGATGCGGTTGCCCCGGCCAGCTGGGACAAGCCGCTGACCGGCAAGGTTGCCGTGGTCACCGGTGCCGCCCGCGGTATCGGCGCCACCATCGCCGAGGTCCTCGCGCGTGACGGCGCCCACGTCATCGCCGCCGACATCCCCGCGGCCGGTGAAGCGCTGTCGGCCACCGCCAACAAGGTCGGCGGCACCGCGCTGCCGATCGACGTCACCGCTCCTGATGCCGGTGCCAAGCTCGCCGAGCACGCACTCGAACGTCACGGCGGCATCGACATCATCGTCAACAACGCCGGCATCACCCGCGACAAGCTGCTCGCCAACATGGACGACGCCCGCTGGAACGCGGTCATCGGCGTGAACCTGATCGCCCCGCAGCAGCTGGTCGACGACCTGCTGGAGGCCGGCGCACTGCGGGAGGGTGGCGCGGTCATCGATGTGTCGTCCATCGCCGGCATCGCTGGCAACCGCGGTCAGACCAACTACGGCACATCCAAGGCCGGGGTGATCGGGCTCGTCGACGCGTACGCGCCGGTTCTGGCGGAGAAGAAGATCACCATCAACGCTGTCGCGCCCGGCTTCATCGAGACCGCGATGACGGCGGCCATCCCGCTGGCCACCCGCGAGGTGGGCCGCCGGATCAGCTCGCTGCAGCAGGGCGGTCAGACCGTCGATGTCGCCGAAACCGTTGCCTACTTTGCGAATCCGGCTTCGAGCGCGGTGACCGGCAACGTGGTGCGCGTGTGCGGTCAGAGCATGCTGGGAGCGTGACGTGCCAAAAACCATTGAGCTGAAAGGGTTTCCGGCCACGTCCGACATCTATCGTCGCGCGGTGGTCGGAATGCTGCCCGGTATCGGCAAGTCCGGTCCCATCAAGGCCGACGCGCACCTCCCCGACACCGAACTCGCTCTGTCCGATGTGAAGGTCGACCTCGACCAGCTGCGCGCATACTGCGCCAGCACCGGTCAGCGATTCGGCGACACCCTGCCGCTGACCTTCCCGTTCGTGATGCAGTTCCCGCTCGTGATGGAACTGCTTGTCGCCCGCGACTTCCCGTTCTCGGCGGTGGGTTCGGTGCACGTGGAGAACACCATCGAACGCATCCGCCCGGTCGCGGTGACCGAGCCGCTGAGCATCCGTACACACACGGAGAATCTGCGGGAGCACCGCAAGGGGATGCTCGTCGACGCGATCTCCGAGTTCTCGGTGGGCAACGAGCTGGTCACCCGTCAGACCGCGACGTTCCTCAGTCAGCAGCGCACAAGTTTGTCCGGTGGTGAACGCGGCGAAGCCCCCAAGGACCGTCGTCCGGCGCCTCCGGACGCGACTCTGGTCGCCAACCTCGGCCTGATTCGTAAGTACGCGTCCGCGAGCGGCGACCGCAACCCGATCCACATGAGTGATCTGGGCGCCAAGGCATTCGGGTTCCCGCGGGCCATCGCCCACGGGATGTGGACCGCTGCGCGCGTGGTGGCGAATGTCGAAGGACAACTGGGCGACAAGGTCACCTACAACGTGCGGTTCGGCAAGCCGATCGTGTTGCCCGCCAAGGTGAATCTCTACACCACCCGCACCGGCGACGGATTCGACCTCTCGGTGCTGCATCCCAAGAAGGGTTACCCGCACCTCACGGCGACCATCCGCTGACCCCGAATTGGTGGGTTCGGGCGAGCATTTCCCCTGGTGGGGCTCGCCCGAACCCACCAGTTTCGGTTAGGGGCAGTCGGATCAGGGGCGGTCGCCCGCCAGGCCTTTCCAACCCATCGAGACCATCAGGTCGGCGGCAACGTCGAGGTCGATGTCGCCCTCGGAGATCCGGTCGGCGACAGCCTCACCGGCCCCGACGAGCGCTACGGCCATCAGCTCGAAGTCGGTGTCGCTGGGGTGCGGGACGGTGGTGCCCCGACGCAGCAGATCGGCGACCATCTCGATCAGCCGGGCGCGGCTCGCGGCCACCAGGCCGGCGAACTTGGCCTGACCGCTGGCGAGGCGGTAGAGCACTCGCCATGATTCGCGGTTGTCGTGCACATAACGCAGGAAGCTGTAGATCACCGTGCGGGCCTGGTCGTGCTGGCGCAGATTGGGGTCGAACCCAGAGCTCATCGCCTCGATGAACCGAGCGCCTTCACGGCTGATGCACGCGCCGAAGAGTTCGTCCTTGGAGCCGTAGTAGAGGTAGAGCATCGGCTTGCTGATACTGGCCTGGGCAGCAATCGCGTCCATCGACGTCTCACGAAAACCGTTGGCGGCGAACACTTGCACAGCGGCGTCGAGCATCTGCTGCTCTCGCACGGCGCGTGGCAAACGCTTCGTTCCTCCGGCCACGACGACCACACCCCCTTTGAATTCAGACGAATGTCACCTTACCAGCCGGTAAGTTCGCCGCGGCCCGTCAAGGGACCGGGGCGCCCCGATCAGCAGTCGACTTCTTGTCAGCAGTCGAGTTCGCCCTTGGCACGCAGCACCCGGACCACCGATTCATCGACCTGCTGGGCCGGCAGAGTGCCGGAACCCATCGCCGCAGTCAGTGCGTCGAGCACCGCGGGCACCTTGTCGGTCGAGAGCCACAGGGCGATGTCGGCGCCGGCGCTGATCGCCAGGGTTGCCGCCTTCTCGATGCCGTACTTGGCACTGATGGCAGCCATGCCTGACAGGTCGTCGGTGAAGATCGGACCATCGAAGGGCTTGCCGCCATATCCCGTGCCGTCGCGCAGCAGGGACATCGCGGGTTCGCTGATGCTGGCGGGGGTGTCCGGACCGGTCAGGCCCGGCACGATCAGGTGCCCGACCATCACCGCCACCCCGGGCTGGATCAACGTCCGGTAAGGAACCAGGTCACTGTCCTGCAGTTCGTCGAGATCCGGGGTCGCCACGGTTCCCGTGTGGGAGTCACCGGACCCGTGTCCGTGCCCGGGGAAGTGCTTGAACACCGGCATGATTCCCGCGTCCTGCAGACCATGCGCGTAGGCGTTGGCGTAACGGGTCACCACCGCGGGGTCGTCGCTGAACGAACGGTCCCCGATCACCTCGTCGTCGGATTCGTCGCTCACATCGGCGACAGGCGCGTAGTCGACGGTGATGCCGAGCTCTTTCATCTGCAGGCCCTGCTCCTTGGCCAGGGCACGCACCTGCTCCACCGTCATCGTCGCGGCCAGTTCGCGCGCCGACGGGCTGTCGATACCGAGGCCGGACAACCGCGAGACGCGGCCACCTTCCTGATCGACCGTCACCATGACCGGCGTCTCGGCCGCCTTCTGTACAGAAGCCACGCCGCCGTCGGACAGCATCCCGAGATCGGTCCAACTGCCGATGAAGACGCCACCGATCTGTTCCCGGCGCACGATGTCCACCGCATCCTGGGTGCCGGTCACCCCGACGACCAGCAGCTGGGCCAGCTTGCGCCGGGGCGACATCTCGGCCAGTTCGCGTGCGCCACAGGCTGCCGGCATCACCTGCGGCGCGGCGGACGTCGACGACGACGGTGCCACCGACGACGAGGACGGGGCGTACGCCGTCGTAGAACTGAGGCCGCTGCCGCCGTCGCTGCCACTGCATGCGGCGAGCATCGCCACGCTGACCGCGAGTACCGCGAGAGTGTGGCCGGGACGATGCCGTCCGCCGCGCGTCGACGCAGGTCGACCGGCTCTTTCAAGCCTTGCGCGAGGACGGGTCGGGCTGGGCCGGGGGCGAGCGAACATGGCACGAGTGTTGCATGCCGCCCTGGTGTGACGTGGGTTACATTGAGCGCTATTCTGAGGCTTACAAGCCCGTACGGGAGGAAAACGCCATGTCCAGTCAGTCCGGTACCGGCAAGCAAGACACGATCATGATCGCTTACGACGGAACCGACAATGCCGACCGTGCGATCGACTACGCCGGCCGCTTCCTCGCCGCCCACCGAGCGTTTGTCGTCACCGCATGGGAATCGGGTGTGCACCAGAGCGCACGCCTGTCTGCACTCTCCGGAGGTATGCAACCCGTGCTGCACTCGGTGGTCGACCAGGACATCGACGACGCCCTCCACGAGGATGCCCGCACCCGCAACGCCCGGGGAGTCGAACGCGCGATCGCCGCCGGTCTTCGCGCCGAAGGACGACTCGCCGAGGTCGATTCCACCGTCTGGGGTGCGCTGGTGGACGCCGCGGACACCCTCGACGTCGACATCCTGGTGACAGGCACCCGCGGGTCGTCCGGCCTGCGTGCACTGCTCCACAGCAGCGTGTCCGAGCACGTCCTCAAGCACTGCCACCGACCGGTGCTGGTGGTGCCGGCGGGGTGCGCCAAGCGCCGCGTGGATACCCGCGCCGACCTGCGCACCAGATCACGGGTGGTAACTTCGCTGCCATGATGAACAACCGCCTGATCGCCGGCGCCGTTGCTGGACTCCTGGGCGTGGTCGTGGCCATCGCGGCGGTATTTCTGGGTGGAGTACTGACGTCCGAGGACAAGCCCGCCACCGACGTCAACAGCTTCAACGCCGACAGCGGATTCGTGAAGGGCTCGGTGGACTACGGCACCAGGGACAACGCCGGAGTCACAAACTGACCAAACGGGGACTGCTTTTTGCAGCTCTGTGGGCGCTGCTGGCGTCATTCGTTCAATCCCCCGGCCTGATCGCTGCCGACACCAAGCTCGATCTGACCGGCGACCCCCTCGCCTTCCTCGGACGCGCGGCCCACCTTTGGTCGTCGATCGCCCCGCTCGGCCAGGTGCAGAACCAGGCCTACGGGTACTTCTTCCCGCACGGTGCATTCTTCGCGCTGGGCGATCTCCTCGCGATACCGCCCTGGGTGATCCAGCGCCTGTGGTGGGCATTGCTTTTATGGGTCGGTTTCGTGGGCTTCATGCGTCTCGCCGACGCCCTCGGGGTGGGATCGCGGTGGTCGCGCATCTGTGCCGCCCTGGTGTTCGTCCTGAGCCCACGGGTGATGACCACCATCGGATCCATCTCGTCGGAGACACTGCCGGTGATGTTGGCGCCCTGGGTGCTCGCGCCGGTGGTGATCGCATTGAACCGCGCACAGCCGACGAACTCCTTGCGGCGCCTCGCCTTTCAATCGGCATGCGCACTGGCACTGATGGGTGCGGTGAACGCTGTCGCCACGCTGGCCGCGGCATCCGTCGCCGTGTTGTGGTGGCTGCTGCACGCACCCCTGCGTGGTCCGGCTGCCCGTTGGCTCCGGTTCGGCGGCTGGTGGCTGCTGGGTTCCGTCCTGGCCTGTCTGTGGTGGCTGGTGCCACTACTGATCCTGTCGCGCGTCAGCCCCCCGTTCCTCGACTTCATCGAATCATCAAGGGTGACAACCGAATGGGTGTCGCTCACCGAAGTCCTCCGGGGCACAAGCGCCTGGACACCATTTGTCTCGCCGGAGCGGGTCGCGGGCGCCGGCCTGGCGACGCAGCCGTACGCGGTCCTCGCCACCGGTCTGCTCGCCGCCGCCGGATTGGCCGGGCTCGCGATGCGGTCGATGCCGGGTCGCGGCCGGTTGATCACCATCGCATTCGTCGGCCTGCTCGCCATCTGCCTCGGCTATCCCGGGCAGCTCGGTTCACCGATTTCCGAGTCGGTGAGGGTGTTCCTCGACGGTGCCGGCGCGCCACTGCGCAACGTGCACAAATGGGACCCGCTGATCCGTATCCCGCTGGCCCTGGGTATCGCCCAACTGCTGGCCCGGGTGCCGACGCCGGACATCGTCGGCTGGCGCGAGACCGGTCGGGTGTTCGCCCACCCGGAACGGTCGCGACCGGTGGCGGCCGCAGTGGTCGTGGTGGTTGCCTTGCTGGCCGCGGGATCGATGGTGTGGACCGCCGGGCTGGCGGCGCCCGCGAGCTATCGCGCGATCCCGTCGTACTGGAAAGATGCGGCGACCTGGCTCGATGACCACGGCGCCGACGAGGATCGGCGCGCACTGGTGGTCCCGGGGTCGCCGTTTGCGAATCAGACCTGGGGCCTGACCCGTGACGAGCCGATGCAGGTACTCACCGAACAGCCGTGGGCCGTGCGTGATGCCATCCCGCTCACCCCTCCCGGCGCCATCCGCGCCCTGGACTCGGTGCAGCGGGCCATCGCCGACGGCAGGCCGTCGCCCGGGCTGGCCGCGACCCTTGCCGGGCAGGGCATCGCCTACGTGGTGGTGCGGGCCGACCTCGATCCGTCCACCTCCCGTTCGGCACGGCCGCTGCTCGCACAACACGCTGTCGCGGCATCGCCGGGAATGGTGCCGGTCGCGCGGTTCGGGCCGGACGTCGGACCGAACACCATCGAGGATGTGGTCGCAGACGACGGTCTGCGTCCGAAAATGCCTGCGGTGCAGATCTTTGCGGTCGAATCGCCGGTGTCTTTCCCAGGGACCCGGCCTGCGACTGTTCCGCTGTCGTCGATGCCTCGGGTGGCCGGCGGTCCCGAAGCCCTTGCAACACTGCAGGACAACGCCGCGCTCGCCGGGCAACCGCCTCTCGGTCCGGCCCTGCTCGAATCCGATGCCCGCCGAGCGGGTCTCGCCGACGGACCCGTGGTGGTCACCGACACCCCCACCGATCGGGAAGTCGACTTCGGGCGCGTGGACAACCACAGCTCGGCCATCCGGACCCCACAGGACCGGCGCCTGACCCAGAACGCCGTCCCCGACTACCCGGTGACCGGCCAGCCCTTGGTGCACGGCGAGTGGCTACTCGACGGGCAGCCCGGCGAACTCAACGTCAGCGCGTCCGGATCAGCCTCGGATGCAACACAACTGGGGCAGAGCGCTCCGGGCAGCTCTCCCGCCGCGGCATTCGACGGCGACACCAACACCGCCTGGGTCAGCCGTGGTCTCGACTCTGCGGTGGGGCAGTATCTGCAGCTCGACTTCACCCATCCCCGCGAGCGCCTGGCCCTCGACATCACCGTCGGCAAGGCACTCGGCCCGGAGGTGGACACCCTGCTCATCACCACCGAAGCCGGTAGTACGGTCGCCACCGGGGTCAAGGCCGGCACACCTGCCACGGTGGTGCCGCCGAGCGGACCCACCCGGTGGGTTCAGATCCGGGCCATCGCGACCCAGGACAATACCGGCGGCAATCAGTTCGCGATCTCCGAGGTGACCCTGCGCGACGCGGCTGCTGCCCGCGATCTCCCCATCCGGCACCGGGTGGTGTTGCCGCAGTTGGTTGCCGGACAACAGGTCTCGGGCTGGGTTCTCGGACCGGAACTGCCCGCTCGCGCGGCCTGCGTTCCCGGGCCCGACGCCACCCGCTGCTCGGCGGGGCTGGGTCTGGCGGCCGAGGAACCAGGGGTGTTCGGTCGGGTGCTCTCGGTACCGACCACAACGTCGGTGGACACCTCGGTCACGGTCACCGCCAATCCGTCGGACGCACTCAACGCCTTGCTGTCCGGGCTCGGCTCGATCGGCGCCTCCGCGGAATCGGCCGTGACCGATCCGCGGGGCAACGCCACGGCCGCGGTCGACGGTGACCCGACGACCACCTGGATCGCCAGGGACAACGGCCCGGCGGCCGAACGACCCACCTTGCGACTCACCCTCCCGACCCCACGCGAGGTCGATGGAATACGAATCACTGTGCCACCGGGTCAGTTCCCGGCACGGCCGCAACGTCTGGCCATCGACCTGGGCAACGGCAGGCAGGTCCGTGACATCCCCGCCGATGGCACCATCGAACTCGATCCACATGTCACCTCCGCGATCACGATCACCGTGCTGGAGAAGGACGAATTGCTGGACGTGAACAGCCTCGGGTTCGCCGAGGTGTCGCCCACCGGCATCTCGGAGATCGGTGTCCTCGGGGATCGGCAGCTCGTCGCCGACCCGAACCGACGGATCGACGTGAGCTGCGATCAGGGTCCGGGTCTCACGATCGCCGGTGTGGCGCAGCGCTTCTCGCTGTCGGGGACGGTTCAGCAGCTGCGTTCCGGCGAGCCCATCCGGGCCACCGCGTGCGGCTCCGACCGGATCACGCTGCCCGCGGGTGAGCAGGAACTGATGGTCAACCCCGGCGATGCGTTCAGCGTCGCAGGGGTGAGCCTCACCGCCGGTCCCACACCACGTGCCATCCCGACACCGGTTTCCGTCCAGAAATGGGAGGCGATCGATCGCAGCATTACCGTCGGATCATCAGCCGAGGAACGGGTGCTCATCGTGCCCGAGAGCGAGAACGTCGGCCGGCAGGCACACGCGGACGGCCGCAAACTGACGCCCATCGTGGTGGGCGGTTGGCAGCAGGGCTGGATCATCCCCGCCGGGTTCGCCGGCACGATCGACCTCACCTTCCCTCTCGACCGTCCGTACCGGTGGTCGATCGGTGTCGGGCTCGCCCTGGTGGTGCTGTTGTTCGCGATGACGCTCTGGCCCCACCGATCCACAACACCTGTCTCGCTGCCGGTTTCACGCCCGTTGCGGGCAACTCTGGCGGGTCCGTTGTTCTTGGGCGCCGCCGTGTTCCTGCTGACCGGGCCGATCGGGTTCGCGATCGCCGCCGCGGTCGCGACCGCGAACACCGCCGCGATCATCAACCGCCCACGGCTGCGCATACGACGGAGTGCACCCGCGTGGGTGGCCGCGCTGATGATGGCCGCGACGTTCGGCCTCGCCGCGGGACCTTGGCGGTCGTCGCTGGGGTACAACGGCTGGGACTGGTGGGTTCAGCTACCGGCTGTGCTGGCCTTGGTGATCCTGGCGTGGAACGCCATCGCCGTGCCGCGGTGGCTGATTCGGCTCCGGGTCCGCCGCCATACCTGATCTGGCTTCCCACCGACGCAGCCACCGCCGCGCGGGATCTTCGACCCATGAATAGCTTGCAGCCGAGATGCCGATCGTGAGGAGGACGGTCAGGGCCCACACGGCAGGCATCGACCCGGTGAACGGGAGGACCCCCGCCAGAGGGAACACCGCCGCCAGCACCACCAGATGCCAGATGAAGATCGAGTAGGACCACCGGCCGAGGGCCTGCATCGGCCCGGAATCGAGGATGCGGTGCGGTCGCGGCTCACCGAGCACCAACGGGCCGAGCAGCGCGAATCCCAGCACCGCGCCGAGGACGATCTTGACGGCGAACTGCCACGGGGCCAGTGGGGCCAGGCCGGTGGGCCCGGCGAGCTCGGTGCACGAGAGGGCGAACGCCCCGGCCGCGACCACGGCCATGACGATCGGGCGCGACCCGACCCGGCTCAACACCCCAGGTGCCGGTGCGACAACCAGTTCGGCGAGCACCAGACCGGCGATGAACCACGGCATATGACCCGGAAGCCAGTTCTTGGCCTCGACACCCTGTGCGAGCGGGAGCTGTTCGGCCACCCACGCCCACGCCAGACAGACCACCGCCACCGACAGCAGGACGGGAACCCGCCACCGTGCCCGCGGACCGCGCAACCACACCAGGAACCACGCGAACAACGGCAGCAGCAGATAAAAACTGACCTCGACCGACAGACTCCACATCTGCGTCAATCCGGCCGTCAGCGTCAGTGGGACGTACACCTGGGTGAGGGTGAGATTGGCCAGCCACACCGTCGCGCTTGCGGGGCGCGCGTCCGGGAGCAGGCTGAGCACCACCACCACGACCACCACGTATGCGGGCCAGATCCGGAGAACGCGGTGACGCAGGTACCGGGCCAGGCCGGGGACCCTGGCGGTCGGATCATGGGCCGCCGCGGCATGTGGCCGCCACAGCAGGAAGCCGGAGAGCGCGAAGAACAGGGCCACCGCCATGTCGAAGCGACCCCAGACCGCACCGAGTACGTCGTCGCCCACCGAACCCGTCTGGAAGGCGACGTGGGTGGTCAGTACACCGATGGCCGCCAGCGCCCGCATTCCCTCGAGCGCGGGGACGAAGCCCTTGGCCTGCTGATCCGGACGCATGATCAGCCAATGTACCGGTGGCCGATCGTGTTGCGCCCTGTCCTGACGTGCCCGTTCCAGCCGACCTCGGCTGTTAGTCTCGCAAGAAACCACCAGCTGCACCGATCGAAGACCTGAAGGAGAACCGACGTATGGCTACAGGGCCTCGGATGTCTGCCAGAGACCTTGCCGGACCAGTCGCGATCTTCCTGGGGGCTCTGCTGCTGGTGGCCGCCATCGCGCTACCCCTCTATTACGTGGGTACGTTGAAGAAGACGCCGATGGACCTCGACATCACCAGCGTTTCGGACAGTCAAGCGCAGCAGGGTGTCTCGGGCAGCGATGCGCTGCCGGCGAAGATCTTCAACCGATGCTCGCTGGAAGGCCCCCGCGCCGAGGTCTCCGACGCGCACCTGACCGATCAGCAACGCGTGCTCGTGGTCGACCCGGCCGATGCCGACAAGGTCACCTTCCAGGCAGGCAACTCCGTCCGCATCGACTCGTACACCGATGGCGACGAAACCGTCACCCCGCCCGCCGACGGAGCCGACTCCGGTTGCATGAGCTCGCTGCTCACCGCCACCCGTGACCGCATCACCACCAACCGCGAGACCGCCGAGCCGCAGATCAGCGGTGGCGGACAGAGCGAGGTGCAGGTCGACGCCGGCGAGAACAGCGTCAGTCTCCCCGACCGCAAGGGCCTGCAGTACCGGTTCCCGTTCGGCGTCGAGAAGAACGACAGCTACCTCTACTTCGATCTGCCGACTCGCACCACCAACCCGTTGACCTTTGTCGACGAGCAGGAAATCCAGGGCGTGAAGACCTATCACTTCACCCAAGAGGTCCCCGAGATGGATCTGAGCACCCTGACCGATGCCAACGACCAGCAGCTCGCCGGAACCTCGATCGACCAGCCTGCCGGCTGGTACGGGGGATTCCCGGGATCCCGGAACAACGACCGGCTGCCTGCCTCGCTGATCCAGAAGACCACTCGCGACCTGTACGTCGATCCGGTCAGCGGAACGATCATCAACGAGCGTGAGCACGTCCAGCAGTACTTCAAGCTCAACGTCAGCGAGGACTCCCCCCCGGAGATGCTCGACTACAAACTGACCGCACTGGACGTCGTCTTCTCGTACAACCAGAGCACCCAGGAGCAATTGGCCAGTGACGCCAAGAGTCTCGACGATCCGATCAAGCTCTGGGGTCGCTGGATCCCCATCGTGATCGGAATCCTCGGCGCCCTGCTGCTGGCTGCGGGCGTGTGGTTGCTCCTGCGCGGTGGACCGAAAACCCCTGCGCCGGCCACAGATTCGCCGTACGACCCGAACGAGCAGCAGCGCACCGATCTGATCGGGCAGTACCGGGGCGACGACCGCGGGAACGTCTATCCCGCCGCCGGTGCACCGATGGGTTCGCACGAGCAACAGCCCTACGATCCCGATCAGACCCGTCAGATCCCCGCTGTGCGCGACGACCGCGGGGACGGTTTCGCCGAGGTCGGCGACCACTACCCGTACATGGATCAGCAACGGATCGGTGATGACGCTTCGGCGCAGCAACCGCAGACGGGCGACCCGGGCTGGACCACGCCGCAGCAATCCGATGTGCCCCAGTCACAAGATGATCCACTGCGCCGCAATCGCGACGAACCCTGGCGCCGGCCCGGCGAATAGTCCGGCGGGCCGGCCTCGGTCCTAGGCGAACAACGGGGACAACGCTTTTCCGGCGAGTTCCACCATCCCGGGGATGTGCCCGTTGGTGACCATGTTGATGGTGACGCCGTCCACTCCGGCGTCGATCACGCGTTCCTTGATCTGTGCCGCGACCTCGTCGGGCGCACCGACGAAGAACCTGCTGTTCGCCTGCGCCCACTCCTCATCGGTCGCGGTGGCGCGGTCGATTCCCCTGGCCTTCAGCAGATCTGCCGCCTGAGCGCGGGCCTTGTCGCCATCGGGGTCGAGGATGACAAACGCCAGGTAACTGGTCTGGATCGTCGACCGGTCGCGGCCGGCTTCCTCGCATCGCTTCGCGAGTGCCTCGAGCTTGCGAGGCAACTCGTCCACCCCCGCGATGATGTTGAGGTGCTGGGCGTACCGGGCAGCGAGGCCGAACGTCTTCTTCTCGCCGCCTCCGCCGAGCATGATCGGGATGTCGGTGCGCAACAGCGGTGAGGTGCGGGTGCCGTGCGCCTGGTACCACTTGCCATCGAGCTCAGGTTTGCCTCCGCGGAGCATCGGTTCGATGATCTGCAACGCTTCCTCGAGTCGTTCGAAGCGTTCGGTGAATGTGCCGAACTCGTAACCCATCTCGTGGTGTTCGAGTTCGAACCATCCGGCACCGAGTCCGAGGATCGCCCGGCCCCCGCTGACCACGTCGAGCGTGGTGATGGTCTTGGCCAGCATCGCGGGATTGCGGTAGGTGTTGCCGGTGACCAGCGTCGACAGGTTGATCGTCGAGGTGGCCGTGGCGAGGGCACCCAGAGCGGTGTAGGCCTCGAGCATCGGCTCGTCAGGAGCTCCGATGCCGGGCAGTTGATAGAAGTGATCCATCACCAAAACGGTGTCGAAACCGGATCTTTCGGCTTCTTGCGCTTGCGCGATGACCGTGGGGAACAGCTCTGCGGTGGTGCCGGGGTAGGAGAAATTGGGGATCTGATAGCCGAGGCGGATGCTCATGCATCCACAGTACGACCGCGGTCTTGCGTCCGGGTGACGCTCAGCGCAACCAGCGTCGACACCGTTCCGACCACCGCGCAGCTCGCAGCGATCACCGCGAGCGCGACGATGCTGTGTGCAACGCTGACCACCAGCACCACCTCGACGGCGAGCACCGTCCAGCTCAGCAGGCCGATCCAGGTACGGTCGCGCGCGATGGCCGCCAGAAGGCCCACTTGCAGCACCGACAGCGCGCTCCCGGTGAGAGCGAACAACCAGAGGATCGGGGCGACCGGCCGGTAGTCCTCCCCGGCGATCACCGGAACCAGTGGCCCACAGATCGCCGCACCGACCACCACGGTCGCGGCGATGGCGGTGAGCCACCCGACCGCGGTACGCAGGGCGCCGGCCGTCTTCGCGACGTCTGCGAGTTGTGGGTACAGCACCACGCCGATCGCCTGCGGCAGCCAGAACGCCGCCTTGGTGGCGATCGTCCCGAGCGCGTACACCCCAGCGTCGTATTCGCCGAGGACCGGCCGGGCGGCCAGCAGATCCACCGACGACAGTGCGATCAATACAAGCTGCACCTGCGAGGCGTGCAGCACGAGCCGCAGCGCCAAACCGTCAGACATCGCACTGTCGGCAGGCTTGTCCGCCAACACGATCAGCCAGATGACGGCAGCGGCGATGGCTGCGCCGACTGCGGTTGCGGTGAGGGCACCGGCCGCGCCCGCGCCGACCGCCAACGCGATCACGCCGGGAACGGTGCGGGCCATACCCACACCCGCCAGCACCCACGACAGCACCGAAAACCGTTGTCCGCCCTGCAATATGCCCTGACCGGCAGCGATCAGAACCAGCAGGGGCGCGGTGGAGAAGGCTGCGATCGTGGCCGCAAGGCCGGTATCGGCCACCGCCATCACCACCGGTACGGCGACGACCGCGGCCACCAGCACCGCAGCAGTGGTCCGCAGAGTGATCGAGATCAGGTCGGCGACAGCACGCCCTCGTACGACCTCCCGGGCGATCACGACCTGCAGAGCCAGCGCCGGGACACCCAGCACCAGCATGGCCTGGAGCAGCACTGCGAACTCGCCGTACTCCGCGGGCGACAACCATCGGGTGGCCGGCAGGTGGATGAGGTAGGCGCAGATGTTGGCGACCATCGTGCCGGCGGCCACGCCACCCACTCCCGCCATCGCACCCATCGCCATGGGTTCAGTCTCGCAGGAGCGATCAGCGGCGCAGGGAGACAGGCTCGTTCACATCAGGTGCGACGGGCGCCGGCACAGGTGGGACTGCGCGCGCGGCTTCGCGGAACCGCGCACGCTGCGCGATCCACACGAGCAGACCCAGCACCACACCGACCGGGTAGATCCACCGGTCGAGGTGTTCTCCCAGCAGCAGCGCCGACCACGCGATGGTGAGCAGCGGCTGCACCTGCTGGATCTGGCCCACGCGGGCGATACCACCGCGGGCCAGCCCTCCGTACCAGGCGAAGAACCCGAGGAATTGGGAGATGACGGTGATGTAGACCATCCCGATCACCACCGGGCCGGTCAGCGAGAACGAGCCCGTCGCGGCGGTGAGCACGCACAGCGGAACCGATATCGGCAGCAGCAGCACCAGCGACCACGAGATGCTCTGCGCTCCTCCGATCCGTTTTGCCTGGGTTCCGCCGACCGCGTATCCGAACCCGGCACTGACCGTCGCGAGCACCATCCACAGGTGACCCCAGCTCAGCGCGAACCCGGACAGCGCATCAGGACTCGTCGAGACCAGGAACGCACAGAGGACAAGCACGCCGGCACCGGTCGCGGCCCAGAAGAGCCACGGCAGTCGTTCTCCGCCCAGCAACGCCGCGAATGTGGCAGTCATGGCCGGCAGCAGTCCCAGGATCACCGCACCGGTCGCCGAGTCGATCCTCTCCAGCGCCAGCGAGGAGAACAGCGGGAAACCGACGACCACACCCAGACCGGAACACAACAATGCGGCGAGGTCGTGCGGGGCCGGACGCTGCGCCCCGACGATCCGCAGATACGCCAGCGCGAGCAGCCCGGCCAGCGCCGCCCGCCAGACCGTGACCCCCACCGCATCGATTCCGGCGACGGCGAGTTTGTTGGCCGGCAGCGAGAAACTGAAGGCCAGGACACCGAGACAACCCAGCAGCACGCCGGCGTGAGTGGACGACTTTCGACGTCCGTTATCTGCTATCACCGAAAAGCGCGAACTGTTATCGTTGTTCTTCATGTACAACGATAGCGGAGTATCGGTCTTGACCGAAAGTCTGCGTGCCCTGATCACCCAGAGCACGCCGGGTACCCGGCTCCCATCGGTACGGACGCTGCAGGAGCAGCACCGCGTCTCGCCCAACTCCGTGCAGCGGGTTCTGCGCGATCTCGCCACCGAAGGCCTCGTCGACGTCAGACCGGGTGCCGGATCCTTTGTTGCAGCCGCGGCGCCACCGCGCTCGCCTGCCGACACCTCGTGGCAGGAATCGGTACTTGGCGCCCGGATGCCGCCCGAGCTCTCCCGCACGCTCGACCTGTGGCGTGTGCCCGGGTCCGAGGTGGTCCGGCTCAAAGGCGGGTATCTCGACGACGAACTGCTGCCTCATGCCGCACTCGACGTCACCATGACCCGGGCGATCAAACGTTCCCGGAGCTGGGGCCGCTACCCCATCGAGGGCAGTCCGGAACTGCGCCGCTGGTTCGCATCCGAGATCGACGGGATCCACGCGTCGGAGGTGATCGTGACTGCCGGCGGGCAGACCGCGCTGTCGGTGGCGGTCCGCGCGCTGATCCGCCCAGGAGAATCCGTGATCGTCGAGAGTCCCACGTACACGGGGCTCATCGCGATCGTGCGCAGTCACGGCGCCGAGGTCATTCCCGTGCCGATGGACTCCGAAGGAATCCGGACCGACCTGCTGGCCGACGCGATCAGCCGCACCGGCAGCCGTCTGCTCGTGGTGCAGCCGGCGTTCGCCAATCCGAGCGGGGTGACGCTGGCCGCGCACCGCCGCAGGCAGATCATCGAACTGGCCGAACAGCATTCGCTGTTCGTGATCGAGGACGATTACGCGCGGTACCTCGGCATCGACGGTGACCCGCCCCCACCGTTGACGGCACAGGATCCCAATGGCCATGTGGTGCACATCCGTTCGCTCACCAAGCCCGTCGGGCCCGGGATGCGGGTCGCTGCACTGTGCGCTCGGGGACCCGCACTGGCGCGGCTGCGGGCGGCCAAGATGCTCGACGACTTCTACGTGGCCGGCCCCGTCCAGGAGGCCGCCGTCGAGTTCCTCAACTCTCCCGCGTGGCCCCGGCACAACCGGCAGGTGCGCCGGGGCACTCGGAGAGCGCAGGGATGCCCTCCTGGGATCACTGGGGCGGTTGATCCCACAGATCGAGGTCGCCGCGGTACCCCGTGGCGGCATGCACCTGTGGGTGCGACTCCCAGACGGGCTCGACGATCGGGACGTGGCGGCAGCCGCTCACGCCGAGGGCGTCATGGTCGGCGAGGGAACGCCATGGTTTCCCGCCGAATCCGACCACTCCCACCTGCGCCTGACGTTCGGGGAGACGCCGGTACCCGTCATCGGTGAGGCCGTCTCCCGACTGGCGAAGGTGTTCCGTTAGAGCTTGTTAGGGTCCATGCATGACCCGCAGGCATTGGCTCAGCCTGTGGCTGACCAGCATCGCCCTGTCGATGGCGATCCTCGGGCCCATCTTCGGTCCGGGATACCTGCTGATCCGTGACATGGTCACCACTCCCCGCTCCTTTGTCACCGACTCGGCACTCGGCTTGTCCGATTCTGCGCCGAGGGCCGTGCCGCAGGACTGGCTGATCGCCGTCGGCTCCGGCGTGATCGACGGTGGAATCGTGGTCAAGGCACTGACTTTCGCGGCCATCGTGCTGGCCGGCGTCGGGTACGGCCGATTGGCTCGGCGCGTCCTGCCCGCGGCGGGGGCGCCGGGCATGCTGGCGGCCACGGTCATCGCGGTCTGGAATCCCTATGTGGCCGAACGCCTTCTGCAGGGCCAGTGGAGTCTTCTCGTCGGCTACGCAGCGCTCGGATGGATCCTGATCGCCGCGGTCGACGTCCGCCGCGGTGGCGGCTGGGCTCGCTGGTCGGTGCTGACGGGCTGGCTCGCCGTCGCCGGGATCACGCCGACCGGTTCGCTACTCGCCGGACTTGTGCTGCTCGCCGGTCTGGTCATCCCGGTGCTTGCCCGGCGAGACTGGCGGATGGCGCTGACCGCGTCCACGCTCTGGGCGGCGTCGTCCCTCCCGTGGCTGACCGCATCGTTCCTGGGTGCGGGCACCAGTACGGCTGATCCCGGATCCGTCGCGCTGTTCGCGGCCCGCGCGGAGCCGTGGCTCGGAACGGCCTGTTCGCTGCTGGGCCTCGGTGGCGTGTGGAACGCCGACGCCGTACCCGAGAGCCGGACCTCGCCGTGGGCGCTGGTGGCCACCGCCGCCTTGCTGATTGTTGTCCTCGCCGGGCTCCCGGGACTGTGGCACCGCCGTCGCAACCCGGTGATCAGGGCAGCGGGCGGCCTTGCGGTCGGTTCGGTTGTCCTGGTCGCCCTCGCGGCCACGCCATTCGGCATGGCGATCCTGGAGTGGCTGGTCGATACGGTGCCCGGCACCGGTCTGCTGCGCGACACCCAGAAATGGATCGCCCTCGCGGTTCCGGCATACGCGCTGGCTGCCGCGTCAGCCGTCCAATCGGCCGGCCGACACGTGCCGAAGGGGTTTGCCGCCGTCGTCGCCTCCGCGCTGATCGTCGCCCCACTGCCCGACCTCGCGTGGGGTGTGGGCAATACGCTCACCCCGATCCACTACCCCGGCGACTGGCAGGTGGTTGCCGACACCATCACGTCCGGACATGGCGATGTGCTCGTGCTCCCGGTGGGGACCAACCGCCGGTACGCCTTCGCCGATTCGGTGTCCCTGGATCCGGCCCCGAGACTCCTGCGCGCCGACGTCCTGCAATCGGGTGAGCTGATCGTCGACGGCCGCAGTGTCGACCGACCCGATTCACGGGCCACCCGCGCCGAGGAAGCACTCCTTGCCGGATCGTCACCGCAGGCGCTCGCAGCACTGGGAGTCGGATGGGTTCTCGTCGAGGGCGATTCGGCCATCAACGCGGCGCCGCGCACCCTGGCCCAGCTCGACCTCGCGTTCGACGGTGCCGATCTGCGCGTCTACCGAGTGGACGTCGATCGTTTGCACAGTGCAATCGGCGAACCGTCCGCAGCCGAACGCGGCGCACTGTGGGTTGCCCATCTGGTGTGGATTGTGCTGATCGCCAATGGATTACTCGCAGCTGTGCTGAAATGGCCCCACCGAACGGCGCACCGAAAGAGGCTCTAGGCAGTGGACGAGCTCGAAACCTTCACACAGATCGAAGCGATCAAACAGGTCAAATACCGGTATCTCCGCGCCTTGGACACCAAGCGTGGGAGGAGTTCGAGACCACCCTGGCCGAAGGCGTCACCGGCGACTACGGCGACGGTCTGTCGTTCACCACCCGAGCCGAGCTCGTGAACTTCATGAAGTCGTCGCTCGGGGCAGCGGTGCTGACCGAGCATCGAGTAGACCACCCGGAGATCACCGTCGACGGCGACGAGGCCACGGGCCGGTGGTACCTGCAGGACCGGGTCATCGTCGCGGACTTCAACTTCATGCTCTTCGGAGCGGCGTTCTACAACGACCGCTACATCCGGACGGCAGACGGGTGGAAGATCAGCGCGACCGGCTACGACCGCACCTACGAGGCCACGGTGTCACTCGAAGACTTGCCGAGTTTCAAGGTGAAACCCGGTGCGGCACTCAATCTCTGACGAGGCCCGACACACGTTGCCCTGAGACCGTCTCGGCCAGGACGTATTTCACCCGGGCAGCCGCCGCCGACCACGAATAGTCACCGGCCCGCTCTCGCGCCTTGTCACCGAGTTCGCGGCATCGCGCCGGCTCATCAAGCAATTCCGCTGTGGCCGAGACCAACTCGTCGAGATCGTCGACGAGCAGTCCGGTCACGCCGTCGACCACGGAGTCGGTGAGCCCTCGAGAAGATCGATACCCGATGGTCGGTACACCGTGCCCGGCGGCCTCGACAACGGCAAGTCCCCACCCCTCGGTCTGCGACGGCATCAGATGCAGCGCCGACCCGGCAAGGATGCGGTGCTTGTCGGATTCGCTCACATGCCCGTGGAAACTCACGCGCCGGTCGACACCGAGTTCGGTCGCCCGCTCACGAAGACGGGTCGACCACCAGCCGTCGCCCACCACGTCCAACGTCACGTCCGGATGGGTGGACGCGAGCCGGGCCATCACCTCGAGCGCGTGTTCGATCTGCTTGTGCGGCACCAGACGCGAGAGCACCACCAGCCGGCGAGGATCCGGCTCGACATCGACGTGAGGTGACGGGTCGGTGCCTGCGCGCACCACCGACACCCGCCCGGCGTCCACACCGAGCGAGACGAGATCCTCGGCCGACGGCAACGACACGGTCAGGTACTGCGAATCCCGATGCACCCACGGTGACAGGCGGGATTCGATGAACCATCCGATCCGGCCCATCGCGGCGCCGGCGACCGGCCATTGGCGGCGATGGCAGTGATGCACCAGAACCACCACCGGCGCGCGCATCACCCACCGGGCGAAGAAGGGGATGCCGTTCTGGGTGTCGATCACCACGTCGGGATCGAGCCCGGCCATCGGTCCACGACCGAGCCGGCCGGCGACGATCGCCGCGAGCGCCCGCGGGTACACGCTGAGCCGGCCACCGCCGCGCGAGACCCGGATGCCGTCACGGATCTCCGTGCGCGCCGCCCCCGGGTAGCCGGCCGTCCGCAGGGTCACGCGCACGCCGTCGCGGACGAGTTCGGCCCCGATGCGCTCGAGGTAGCGTTCGCTGCCGCCACCCTGCGGGTGGTCGGAGTCGCGCCAGCACAGCAACAGCACCTCGCGGACGGGCGCGGTGGGCTCACCGTTGGCGACGTTGTCAGGTTGTTCGTTTTTCACTGTTGGCCAGGGTAGCGGCCGGATCTCCACCGACGTCCGACCCGTATCGTTTCGCTGGTGAAAGACACCACCCGCCGTGCCCGTCAGCGCGCCACGGTGGTCCGTTCGGCCACCTTGCTGAACCACTTCCGGTACGAGCAGTCCGACCCCGACCGCTTCTACGGCGCCCTCGCCGATGACTCGGTGGAATTGATCGAGGCGCTGCACCGCGGCGTCACGGGCCTGGACCCCGGCGGCCCGGCCGGCCTCGACGGCAAGGTTGTCCTCGATGTGGGAGGCGGTCCCGGCTACTTCGCCGAGGTGTTCCGGCGCCGCGGCGCCCACTATGTGTCGGTCGAACCTGACCCGGACGAGATGCATGCCGCCGGTCTCGCCCAGCAGGCCGGTGTCCGCGGGTCGGGGACTGCTCTGCCGATCGCCGATGCCGTGGTGGACATCTGCTATTCGTCCAATGTCGCCGAACACGTCGCCGAGCCCTGGTCCATGGCCCGCGAGATGCTGCGGGTCACTCGCCCCGGCGGCCTCGTCCTGCTCAGCTACACCCTCTGGTACGGACCGTTCGGCGGCCACGAGATGGGTTTGACCCACTACTTCGGCGGTGCCCGGGCGGCCCGCTGGTACACGAAAAAGCACGGCCACCGGCCCAAGAACCTCTACGGCACATCGTTGTTCAAGGTCACCGCAGCCGACGGGCTGCGGTGGGCACGTTCGGTGCCGCCTAGCGAGGCGACACTGGTGGCAGCCTTTCCCCGGTATCTCCCGGGGCGGCTGTGGTGGGTGATGAAGGTGCCGCTGATCCGGGAAGTACTGGGCACCAACTTGGTGCTACTGCTCCGTAAGGCCGACCCGACGAATCCGCTATAGGACAAGCCCGTCGAGGTCGGTGTCCGGGGCCTCGATCGGCGGGACCCGGAGAGCGGTCACCGTCGCCCACCCGTCCGCGATGAGGGCGGCATCCGAACCCGGCGGGCTGTCGTCCTGCTCCTGGGCACGGATCTCGTCGAAGGTCACCGCCACCGACTCCTCATCTCGTTCCCCGATCCGGGCCTGCACGGCCCCGAACGGTGCAAGCGATGCCCGCCGCAGCCCCTTCAGATCCGCTCTGGCCAGATCGGGGATGTTGACGTTGAGCACCGAACCGGGCTGGGCCTTGTCGACCACCCACGCTGCTGCGACACGCGCGACCTCGGCCGCGCAGCCCCAATCGCGGGGCCCGGCGGCGTCCACCGACACCGCCAACGTCGCAGCGCCGTGGGCGGCAGCGGTGAACGCCGCGCCCACCGTCCCCGAGTGCAAGATCGCGTGTCCGGTGTTGGGTCCGTGATTGATCCCGGAGAACACCAGATCCGGCGGTGGCCCGAAAGCTCCGTCGCACGCGACAAAAGCGATGAGGGCAGGCGACGCGTCCACGGCGTAAGCCGTCACGCCGGGCAACTCGGTCAGATCGGTGGCTCGCATCCGCAACCGGCCGCCGTCTTCGATGGCACTGAGCGACGCGCTCGCGCCGCTGCGTTCCCGGTCGGGCGCGGCGACCACCACGTCAAGACCCAGGTCGGCCGCAACTCTCGCGAGCACGCGGATCCCGGCGCGGTCGATACCGTCGTCGTTGGTGATCAGCACCTTCACGACGTGCCCTTTCCGGGCCGGTCCACCTTGCGGACCTCGGCTCGTTCGGCCAACTTCCGGACCACCTCGCCGTGGCCGGTCGCCAGCCCTCGCCGGGTCACCGTTGCCGCACCTGCCGCGACCGCCAGCCGCAGTCCCGACTCGAGGGACTCGCCCTGCGCGGTCGACACAGCCAACGCAGCGGTCATCGAGTCGCCGGCACCCCGATGGTCGATCGATTGGGCGGGCGGCGCGATGGCCTCCCAGAACTGACCGTCCTCCCAGGCCAGTGTGGATTCCTCACCACGCGAGATCACCACCACCCTGGCGCCCTTTTCTCCGAACTCCTCCATCGCAGTGGCAAGATCCGCAGGCTTCTCCGACTTCGCGAACCCGTCCTCGACGAGGTCCTCGTGACTCACCTTGAGGATGTCGAGGCCACCTTCGAGCGCGCTCTGCAAGGTCGGGCCGGACAGGTCGGCCACCACCGGGATGCCGTTTGCCGTCAGATCTGCAGCCAGGCGCCCGTAGGTCTCGTCCGGGATCACCCCGTCCTCATGGGGGCCGCCGAGTGCCGCGACCCCCGAGGTGAGCCCCTCGGCAAGGCAATTGCTGAAGAGGTCGTCCACCTCGTGCCGGGTGAGCACTTGAGGACGCACACTCACCACCTCGAGGCGGTTGCCGCTGCGCCGATCGTGCACGTACGAGCCGTTCTCGCCGCCCATCGCCACGCCTCGCACCGCGACGCCCTCACCTTCGATCAGTGGGCGCAGTATCTTTCCGGCCTCGCCGCCGAACACCCCACACAACGTGGTGTTCAGGCCGAGCGTCTCCATCATCCGGGCGATCCAGAAACCCTGCCCTCCGGCGTGGACGTGCAGCTCCGCAGCGTCGCTGGCGTCGGCTTCGATTGTTACGGTCAGTAAAGGGGTCGGGGCGAAAACCAGACCATGTGAACTCATGATGTCCTCCTCGCGGCCCGCTTACCCGCTCGCGCCGGCCGGAAAACGGACAGAACCCCCGCACCGGGATCGGCGCGGGGGGTTCTGTTGTCTGCAGTGTCGTGGACTAGTTGTCGATCGCGTCCAGCGGTTTGGTCTTCGCCGCCCGCGAGGCCGGCCACAGGGCCGCCAGCACTCCGACAACGGCCGCACCGACCAACGTGATGACGATCAGACTCCACGGCAACACCGGAGCACCCAGACCCCAGTACTTCAGGGTGCGTACCAGCGCCCAGCCGAATGCCACGCCCAGCACCACACCGAGCAGCGCACCGAAGATCGCGATCAACAGCGACTCGACGTAGATCGTCCGCCGTAGTTGAGCACGGGCCATCCCGATCGCCCGCAACATCCCGATCTCACGTTTGCGTTCGATCACCGACAGGGCGAGCGTGTTGACGATGCCCAGGACTGCGATCACCAACGCCAGTCCGAGCATTCCGTAGAGGACGCTCAGCATCTGGTCGATCTGCGATGACTGCTCGCCCTTGAACTCGGCAGGCGTCCGAATCTTCACCGTCAGGTAGTCGGCGGTGACATCTTCGACCCGGTCGCTCACCTCGTCGACGTTGGCGCCCGGCACCGTCTTGATGGCGGCGAAGACCTCCTGCCGCAGCGGTGACGGGATCAGCTTCTCGTAGGCATCCGAGCCCATCGCCCACGGATCGATCAGCGGGTTGTCCTTGAAGATGCCGGTCACCCTCACCGGGACCACCGTGCCGTCGTAGTTCGTGAACTCGATCGTCTCGCCGACGTTCCAGCCCTTCTCCTTCGACGTGCGTTCGCCGACGATCATGCCGTCCGGTTCGATCGTTCGCGGACCCTCGACCATCTCGTACGGGGTGACCGAGTACATGTCACCGTCGGGCGAGTACCCGAACACGCCCTGACCATCGACCTCGGCCTGGATACCCCCGAAGCCGACAACCGATTCGACTCCGTCGATCTCGGCGATGGCCTCCACCACCAGGGGCGAGAACCCGCTGCCCTGATCGCCGGACACCAGCAGATTCGCCGTCAGTCCGGTGTCGATCGCATCGTCGATCGTGCCCTTGAACGTCGAACCGAGAGTGCCGATCACCGCCACCAGCATCAAACCGAGTGTCAACGCGAAAGCTGTTGCGGCAGTACGTCTCGGATTGCGGACAGCGTTGGTACGCGCCAGCTGACCGATCTTGCCGAAAGGCCGTGCCAGCACCGCACCGAGCACGGTGACCGCCGGACGTGACAACGCAGGCGCGGCGAACACCACCGCGAAGATCATCACCAGCGCACCGAGTCCGACGATGCTCGCAGCTCCGGACCCCTCACCGGAGGCACCGATCGCCAGCAGCGCCAGTGCGATGACCGCCAGCACGATGCCTGCGATGGTGCGCACCTTGAGTGACGCCTGACCATCGGTGAGGCTCTCGCGCATCGCCTCCACGGGCGACACCTTCGATGCCCGTCTGGCCGGCGCATACGCACTGACCATGGTGACGAGGATGCCCACCAACAGACAGGCGATCACCGCCGACGGACCGATCTGGAGCGACGTCGTCGGCAGACCGGTCGAGCCCGTCACGGCCTTGAGGACTGCTGCGATACCGACGCCGGCAGCCAAGCCGACCAGCGCGCCGATGAGCCCCACGACAAACGCCTCGAGCAGCACCGAACGGGTGACCTGTCTGCGACTGGCCCCGATTGCCCTGAGCAGGGCCAACTCTCGCACCCGCTGGGCCACGATCATCGAGAAGGTGTTGTAGATGATGAACGTGCCGACGATGAGTCCGATCGCGGCGAACGCCAGCAGGATGTAGTTGAAGACGTCGAGGAACTGGTTGATCGAGTCCTTCTCGTCCTGACGCACCTGGTCGCCGGTGCGCAGCTTGTAGTCGTCGCCGATCAGGCCTGCGACACGTTCTTTCAACTGCTCGGGGCTGACACCCGGCACCGCCTGCAGGTCGATCGCCTGCGAATGCGAGCCGTCGGTGAACAGGTCTTTGGCAGTCTCCTCCTGGAACTGGATGCTGGTGAATCCGCTGGTGGCGCCCGGCACGTCGAGGATGCCGACCACCGTCACCTCCATCGGCGCCCCGCTGCCACGGCCCACCGCCACCTTGGTGGTCGACCCGAGCTTCAGGTCGGCCTCGTCGGCGGACGAATCATTGAGGGCGATCTCGTTGGGGCGAGTCGGAGCACGGCCGTCGATGAGATTGCTCTCGGTGTCGGACAGCCGTTGGTCCGGCGACTGGAAGGCGCTGCCCACACTGGGCGCGCCACCCGTCTGCAACGCCTTGCCGTCGGCCTTGGCGATGGTGGCCGGACCGCTGTACTGCGGCAACACCTTTGCCACTCCGAGCTCGGCCTTGTTGTCCTCGATCTGGGTGAGGACCGAATCGGGCACACCCGACGAATTGGAGTCCTCCGGTGAGATCTGGGTGTCCACGCCGAGTGCGACCTTGTCGAAGATCCCGTCGAAGGCGCTGGACACGGTCGCGGTGAAGATCATCGAACCGGCGACGAAAGCGGTGCCCAACACGACCGACAGAACAGTCAGGACAAGGCGAAGCTTATGCGCGCCAAGGTTTCTCAGTGAGACCTTACGCATCGCATTCGATGCCATCACAGTTCCTTCGGAGCGCGCGAGAAGCCTCCGGTCGACGGGGTCTCGTCGAGGTTCTTCATGTACTCGAAGATCTCGTCGGCATCGGGATTGCGGAGCTCCTGCACTATCTGGCCGTCGGCGAGGAAGACCACCCGGTCGGCATAGCTCGCCGCACGGGGGTCGTGGGTGACGATCACAACGGTCTGGCCGAACTCGTCGACCGCGGCGCGAAGAATGCTGAGCACCTCGCCCGACGACCTGGAGTCGAGGTTGCCGGTGGGCTCGTCACCGAAGATGATCTCGGGTTGCCCGACCAGCGCTCGCGCACACGCCACGCGCTGCTGCTGACCACCGGACAGCTCGCTGGGGCGATGGCCCAGACGGTCGGCGATACCGAGGCGCCCGATCACGGTGTCGAACCATTGCTGATCGGGTTTGCGGCCGGCGATGTCGAGCGGCAGCGTGATGTTCTCCCGAGCCGTCAGGGTCGGCACCAGGTTGAAGGACTGGAACACGAAGCCGATCCGGTCCCGGCGCAGGAGCGTCATCTGCTTGTCGGAGAGATCGGTCAGATTGGTGTCGCCGATGCTCACCGTTCCGCTGGTCGCGGTGTCGAGTCCGGCGAGGCAGTGCATCAACGTGGACTTGCCGGACCCGGACGGGCCCATGATGGCCGTGAACTCACCTCGGACGAACTCCGCGGTGACACCCGCCAATGCATGCACTTGGGTGTCTCCGGATCCGTAGATCTTCTTCAGATCGCTCGCGCGGGCCGCAACTGCGGTGGGTGGGGCGGTCATGTCTGGCCTTTCTCATTCTCGGTCAGTTAATGCACGATGCCTGGCTACCGGCAGTACAAATACTGACTGCCATGCCATCGCCGAATCATCGGGGACCACCCTGATCTTTCCCCCTACATCCCGCCGACGAATCGGCCGTGAGGATGATTTGGCCCCCTCGCAGTAGTACCGCAGAGTGAGGTCGCGGTCCAGCGAATACAGGTCAGCCAGGGAAGTGCACGGCCATGACGTGCAGCTTGTTGGGTACGGCAGGCGAGTTGAAGCCGTTGTCGGACACGGCGAGAAGAGCGCGCCGATTGTTCGAGAGTCTCGGCCCCCACGCCAGACCTTCGACGTTGCCCGGCCTCAAGTTCGTCAAACTGCTCAGGTTGTAGACCAAGTGCTTCGGCATCGCCTTCTCGTTCCCTGTCAGGGCTGCTTTACCCGTGACCCGGTCGGCGCCGTTGGTGGTCGTCCAGAAGATCTTGATGTCGTAGGAGTTGCGAGCGGGATCGTAACCGCGTTCGAGCACCAGGAAGTCGGTCTTGTTGACGGCCAATACCTCCGAGACACCCTTGACGCCCGGCCCGACGAACCCGGGGTAAGCGGGTCCGTGCGATAGACGAACTCGCCGCTCACACTGCCGTTGCCACGTAGTTGCAGAAGCCGCGAGCTGGTGCCTGCGGCCAGGGTGGGCCGTGGGCCATCCTGGGCGAGTGAATTCTCGGTGATGGTGCTGATGAGGCCGCCCTCGCTCACCGCCAGGGATTCCAGACCCAGGTGCCCCCGCAGCCCACTGCCCTTCTTGGGGACATACGCAGCGGGGAGCGCGAAGTCCCGCTGATGGAGCCCTGGGGCCGAGACCATCCGGATGAACGGCTCGGGCCCATCACTGGCGACGATCAACGAGTCGCCGTGGTGCCTGATGGCCTCGAACTCGTAGCCGGAGCCGGGCAGCATCGGGATGTTGTTCGGCCCCATCACCACACCACCGCCGACCAGCGCGGGGACGCCGGACGACATGCCGTCGCGGTTGAGCGGAACGCTGACGTCGAAGTAACGGGTGGGTCCGTTGGCGCCGGTGTCGTCGGTGATCACCGAGTAGTTGCCACGACCGTCACCGTCGATGCCGGAGATGTCCCCGAAGCGGGCGGGTGCCGGGATCCAGTCGAACGGCAGGTTTGTCGTCGACAGGAACTTCGCGGACAGCACAGGTGCTGCTGCCGCGTGCACGGGTGCAACCAGACCCGCTGCCAGCGCGGCCGCGACAACTCCTGTGGCCGTTGCCAATACACCGCGCAGCTTCGCTCGCCTCATGGGCGGGATGTTACCGGTGCCGCCCCACCTGCGCGCGTTCAGAAGAGACTTGAAAGATCAAGAATCGGCGCCGAGCCGATGCTTGAGCGCCTCGAACTCGTCCCGGATGCCCGACGGCAGCTTCTCGCCGACGAAGTCGAACCATTCCTCGATGGACGGGATCTCGCCGCGCCACTCCTCGGGGTTCACCGCGAGCGCTTCGGCGACATCGGCCTCAGAGACGTCCAAGCCGTCGAGGTCCAGCGCTTCGGGCGTCGCCACGATGCCGATGGGGGTCTCCACACCGCTGGTCTTGCCCTCGATGCGTTCGACGATCCACTTCAGCACGCGGCTGTTCTCACCGAATCCTGGCCACAGGAATCGCTTGTCGTCGCCGCGGCGGAACCAGTTGACGTAGAACACCTTCGGCAACTTGGACTCGTCGGCGTTCTTGCCGAGGTCGATCCAGTGGTTGAGGTAATCGCCGACGTTGTAGCCGAGGAACGGCAGCATCGCCATGGGGTCGCGGCGGATGGCGCCGACGGTACCCTCGGCTGCCGCAGTCTGCTCCGAGCCGACGGTGGCGCCCATGAACACGCCGTGCTGCCAGCTGCGGGCCTCGGTCACCAACGGGATGGTGGTCTTGCGCCGGCCGCCGAACAGGATCGCCGAGATCGGCACACCCTGCGGGTCATCCCACTCGGGCGCCATGATCGGGCACTGGCTCATCGGGGTGCAGTACCGCGAGTTCGGGTGCGCTGCCTGCGTATCCGAGTCCGGGGTCCAGTCGTTCCCGCGCCAGTCGATGAGGTGCTGGGGGTCGCCTTCGAGGCCCTCCCACCAGACATCCTTGTCGTCGGTGAGCGCGACGTTGGTGTAGATGGTGTTACCCGCCTCCATGGTCTTCATGGCGTTGGGGTTGGAGCTGTAGTTGGTACCGGGCGCGACACCGAAGAAGCCGAACTCCGGGTTGACCGCGTACAGGCGGCCGTCTTCGCCGAACCGCATCCAGGCGATGTCGTCACCGAGGGTCTCGGCACGCCACCCGGGGATGGTGGGCTGGATCATCGCGAGGTTGGTCTTGCCACAGGCGCTCGGGAACGCGGCGGCGATGTAGTACGCCTTGTCCTCCGGGCTGATCAGCTTGAGGATCAGCATGTGCTCTGCGAGCCAGCCCTCGTCGTGGGCCATGGCCGACGCGATGCGCAGCGAGTAGCACTTCTTGCCCAGGAGCGCATTACCGCCGTAACCCGAACCGTACGACCAGATCTCGCGGTCTTCCGGGAAGTGGGTGATGTACTTGGTCTCGTTGCACGGCCACGGCACGTCTTCCTGGCCGGCCTCGAGTGGGGCACCCAGTGAGTGCAGCGCCTTGACGAAGAAGCGGTCCTCGCCCAGCGCCGCGACGACCTCGGGGCCGACCCGGGTCATCACACGCATCGACAGCACGACGTATTCGGAATCGGTGATCTCGACACCGAGCTTGGGGTCGTCGGAGCCGAGCGGTCCCATGCAGAACGGGATGACGTACATGGTGCGGCCGCGCATGCTGCCTCGGTAGAGCTCGGTCATCGTCGCGCGCATCTCGGTCGGGTCAACCCAGTTGTTCGTGGGGCCGGCGTCGATCTCGTTCTTCGAGCAGATGTAGGTGCGTGATTCCACGCGTGCGACGTCGGCGGGGTCGGAGTTGGCCAGGAACGAGTTGGGCTTCTTCTTCTCGTCCAGCTTGGTCATGGTCCCGGCGGCGACGAGCTGGGTGGTGAGGCGATCCCACTCGTCGTCGGAGCCGTCAGACCAGACAACCCGCTCCGGTTCGGTGAGTTCTGCGACTTCTCGCACCCAGGCCAACAGTTCGGCGTGCGACGTCGGCGCGCTGTCGGGATCCAAACCGGGAATGGTTGCTGAAGTCATGTGTCATCTCTCCTACCGGTGACCGACGGGCACAGGAACCGCATGGGTTCATCGTCTGCGCCGGTCAGCCCCTCCGTGGCGGCCTTTTATTCAGATTACTTCGGGCGTACCCGCTGGCATCAATCGGGGCGTGTATCAGGGCACATCTCACCGTGTGAGTGACGAACATTGTAGTCGGCCCATCAACGCGCTGACCAGCCGAACTACCGAAGACGACCGACGTCGGTGGCTGTCCATTCCCCTGTCGCGGGGTCCAGCCGATGCGAGCTGTAACCGCCGTCGCCACGCACCTCTGTGATCAGATCCACCTGACCGTCACGATCACTATCGGTGTAGACGGTCAAACCAGCTGGTCCTGGCCTCGTGAGCGAATCAGCGACCCCGTCGGCGTCGGTGTCGATGTCGGCGGGCCCGAGATCCCAGACCCTGTCGTTCTCGACGATCCAGAGATTGTCGTAGACGCCGTCGATGGGCGGCGCCGAGGCCGGATGGACGAACACCGGCTCATTCTGGTCGTCGCCGCATCCGGCAAGGAAGTCGTTGTCCATACCGTGCACCCACCCACCCGTCGAAGAAAAAGTGTCCCGTTGGGTTGGACGCAGAACACCTCGGCACGGTTCCCGCCGACCGAGGGGCGAGTGAGAGAGGTCAGCTCAGATCAGTGTCCGATCGCCTCGAGGAGGGGGTCGAGCCGGTCCCGCACCTCGGCCGCAGCCGCAAGTTTCGCGAGGTCGCCGTCGCGACGACCGACCGCCGCCTGCCGCACCCGCCTGATCTCGCGGTCCACTTCGGCGATCCGGGAGGCCGCCCCCTGCGACCGCCTCTCGTAGTGGCGGGTGAGTCTGCCGCCGATGACCGACTCGGCACTGGAGACCTGCCGCACTATCTCCCGCTCGATCTGTGACCGCACATCACCCACCGCGTCATGCGCCCATGTCGCCATCGCCGCCCGTCGGGTCGACAGCCGGCGTATCCGGACCATCCCCACCGCGATCACCACGCCGAGGACAAGCGTCAGCGGCATCGCGATCCACTGCAGCGTGTCGACCGACGCCATCGGGGTGACCACCAGACGGCCGAGACCCAGACCTGCCGAGGCCCCGAACACCACGAGCAACGCCTCCTCGGCGCCCCGGCGCGGCACCGGCAGGGCGGGAACGGCCACCGTCTCGTAGGAACGGGCCGGCGCCGTGGGGGCCGCCTGCTCCAGCCCGAGCATCGTGCGCGCCTGCAGGCCGTCGAGGTCGTCGTCGAGCCGGTTGAGGATGCCGGTGCGGACCTCTGTCAGCTCGCCCTCGAGCCACTGCACAAACGACGTTTCCCCGGAACGGTTGAGTCGCGCGGCAGCTGCTGTCGCCCCCGCGTCGATGGCTCGCGTCGTCGAATCGAGTGCGCCGGCCACGTCACCGCGGATCTGCCCGGCACCGGCGCGCAATGCAGCCAACCGGTCCATCCGGCCGCGGTCGCGCGTTCCGGCGAGCACTGCCCGTTCGTCCAGCAACGCGGCGGCGGGGTCCGAGCCATGGTCGACGGTGGCCAGGTCCTCGACAAACGCTTCGAGAGTGCGATCAGCGGCCACGGTCGCCAATCGTTCGCGGCGATCAGTGGGGTGGAGTTGCTCGTGCAGCCAGCCCGTCAGCGCCTCGAATCCTGAGCCGGTGTGATGACCGGCCAGCGCGGCCGCGGCCGACACGGCAAAGATCGGCAGTCGTCCGTGCGGGTCGAGTAGCTGTCGATTGGCCTTGAGCAACGTGGGCCAATCCCAGAAGGCATCGATCTTGTTGCAGACCATTGCGACGATCGGCGCGGTGGCGGTCAGGGCTCGCAGCAGTTCGACCTCTGGTTCCCCCACCCCTGATGAGGGATCCACGATCAGCAGGGCAATGGCCGCGCCGCCGCCTCTTCCGTGTACATCACCGTCCGGCCGATCCACCTGATCCGGCCCAGGCCACTCGGAGGCCTTGATGCCTGCAGCATCCAACGCCGCGGCGATCGAGGTGACCCCGACGCGACCGAGCCCTGCCACCGTCACCACGTCGGAATCGACCTGGCCGATAGACGAACCGGTCAGCTCCGAGACACCGGCCACCACGGCCCGCATCTCCCGCAGGTCAGCGGTCGTCGTCATGTCAGCGCTCCCGACAGCATGGATCCGGACAAGATGTGCTCGATCTCGTCCCGCAGGATTCCCTGGGCCGCGATGATCTCGAGCTCATCGACCACCCGTCCGACACGTCTGTGCTCGGCAAGGGACGCAAACTCCGTCAACGGGTCGGCCAGTGCGTCGAGTCCACTGCGCTGGTGGAGCCGGGCGGCGAGTTCCTCTGCGGTCAGAGGCCCGCCGCTCAGCAGGGCCAGCGCACTGGCGATGCCGTACGCATCGAGCCTGCGCAGCAACGACAGCCGTTGCAGGCGCTGGTGCGGCCCGCCCGCGTCGAGGAACTCGGCCTGCATCGGCGGCACCTGTTCACCTGCCGCGGCCATGGCGGCCATGAAGTCGATGTCGTCCATCCGCAGATCCGGTACCGCCAGCAACGGCATCACCGGCACCACCGCCCGACCGAGCGATGCTGCGCATTGCGCTGCGCGATCACGAGCGGACGGCCATGACCCCAGCGAGTCCGCTTTCCCGAGAACCACCAGGCTTCGACGTGGATCGAGGTCGGCGATCGCGGCGACGTCGTCCGGCCGGGGCCAGCCCGAGAGCACGTGGAGCCATGCGTCCGCATCGGACGCGTCGTCGCCCGGTCCGATCGGGCTGACGTCGTAGGACTGCCTCAGCGCACGGGCCACGGTGTCGCGGCCGGTGCCGAATCGGCCCACCACGGCCACCCTCAGCGGCCCCTGCAGATCGTCGACCGCGCGGCGCAACGCGACGGCCCCCGGCAGGTGGTCGCACAGAGCGTGCAGCCGGTCCATCAACTCGCCGATCCGAGAGTCGGCCGGCCCATCATCGTGCCGATACATGTGATTCCTCCCCCGAAGAGCCTTGCCACCTGGTCAGACGCACGATTGCAGTGCCCGGTTCCGCCTCGCCGCAACACGGCTTGATCGCGGTTTGGTAAACCCCTGCTGTCACATCGGTGAGTAATGCGGGACTATGGCCGGGTGACTAGCCCAAACCCGAAGGCCCAACGCAGTGTGTTGCCGGCGCCGGACGAGCGGTCGGCTCCGGATGACAAGGCCGAGATCGACGCGGCCCGCCGTGAACGCGCGCGTCTCTACCCTCGGGTGACCAGCTTCCGGTCGCGCCGCGGCAGTCTCACGCCCGCTCAGCAGGACAACTGGGAGCGGCTGTGGCCTTCGGTGGGTCGAGAGGTCAGCGAGAACGCCCGAATCGATGCCGAGGCCTGGTTCGGACGTAACGCGCCCCTGATCCTCGAGATCGGCTGCGGAACAGGGACCTCTACCGCCGCGATGGCGGCCGAGGAGCCCGACATCGACGTGATCGCCGTCGACGTCTACCGGCCAGGGATCGCACAACTCCTCGGGATGATCGGCCGGGAGAACCTCGCCAACATCCGGGTCATCCGAGGTGACGCCGTGATCGTGCTGGGGCACATGATCGCGCCCGCCTCGCTGACCGGAGTCCGGGTGTTCTTCCCCGATCCGTGGCCCAAAGCTCGCCATCACAAGCGGCGTCTGCTGCAGCCGAGCACCATCGAGCTGATCGCCGAGGTGCTGCGGGACAACGGTGCGCTGCACATCGCCACCGACCATGCCGACTACGCCCACTCGATCGCGGAGGTGCTCGGCAGTCAGTCCCTGCTGGTGCCGGCCGAGACCGCCGTGCCGTTCTCCACGGCCCGGCCGGTCACGAAGTTCGAGGGACGCGCCGAACGCGAAGGCCGCCCGGTCACTGAGTTCGTTCTCACAAGGGTCCCACGATGAGTCCTGCATCCTATTCGGACGAGCCCGTCAGCACACCCGACAACTCGGTCGCCCACACCATCTCGGGGGCGAGCCAGGAAGCCCGGGTGCTGCTGATCTGGGACGCACCGAACCTCGACATGGGTCTCGGGTCGATCCTCGGCGGCAGGCCCACCGCAGCTCACCGGCCCAGGTTCGACGCTCTGGGACGCTGGCTGCTGGATCGGACAGCGGACATCTCCGCGGCCACCACACCGTCGGTCGACGGCACCGCAGGCGCCCGCAGGAGCTTCGCCGCGGTCCCCGAGGCGACCGTCTTCACCAACATCGCCCCTGGTACGGCCGAAGTCGTGCGCCCCTGGGTCGAGGCGTTGCGTAATGTTGGTTTCGCTGTTTTCGCCAAGCCCAAAGTGGACGAAGACAGCGACGTGGATTCGGACATGCTCGACCACATCGAGATGCGCAGGCACACTGTGGGGCTGGCGGGACTGATCGTCGCCTCGGCGGACGGGCAGGCCTTCCGCGAGCTTCTCGAGGACGTCGCCGCCGATGGGGTCCCGGTGCAGGTGCTCGGATTCCGCGAGCACGCAGCGTGGGCACTGACGTCGGAGAGTTTGGAGTTTGTAGATCTAGAAGACATTCCAGGTGTGTTCCGGGAGCCCCTGCCCCGGATCAGTCTGGACTCGTTGCCCGAAGAAGGCGCGTGGCTGGCTCCGTTCCGGCCGTTGTCGGCACTGCTGTCCGGCCGCCCCACCTGAGAGCGACGAGCGAGCTGTGACATAGACGCACGATCGGCGACGTCACGGACGTCCCCCGCGCGACCACTCTCAACCAGCGAGTGACGAACTAGCGAGTACGGAAAGGACCTGCGGTGTTTGGTGCCATAGGCAACTTCGTGTACCGGCTGCGCTTTGTGGTCATCGCGGTCATGGTTGCCCTGATGGCCGGGCTCGGCCTCTACGGGCTCGACCTCAACAAGCATCTGAGTCAGTCCGGATGGTTCGACCCGGGCTCCCCCTCGGTCGAGGGCTCGCAGCTGCGTGACGAGGTACTCGGCCGCGACCACAAGTCGGACGTCATCATGCTGGTGACGCCGCCGGCGGGCACCAAGGTCGACGACCCGGCGTTCGCCACCAAGGTCGAGCGAATCGTCGAAGACCTGATCGCACAGCACGGTGACGTCGTGGACCGCACCGACCCCGGCATCGTGGACCCGTTCAAACCGGCCGCGAACGACTTCGACAAGGCCACCCAGGCGCAGGTGCAGGCACGGCTCTTCGACGCCTCCCGCGAACACGGGTTCGTCAGTATCGGTGTCCGAGGTGACGACGACACCACCATCTTGAACAACTACAAGAAGATCGAGCCCTTCTTCGACGACCTTCCCGAGAAGTACGACCTACCCGGCACGACCATCGAGATGGCCGGGCTGCAGCCCGTGGCCGGCGCGATGTCGGCGGGGATGGACGAAGACATCAAGCGCGCCGAGATCATCGCGCTGCCGCTGGTCGCCGTCATGTTGTTCTTCATCTTCGGCGGTGTCATCGCTGCCTGTCTGCCCGTGGTGATCGGTGGCCTGACCATCGCAGGCTCGCTGGGCATCATGAAGCTGCTCACCCACGTCACCGAACTCAACATCTTCGCCCAATCGGTGGTGACACTCATCGGGCTGGGTATCGCCATCGACTACGGATTGTTCATCGTCAGCCGGTTCCGCGAGGAGCTGGCCGAGGGATACACCACCAAGGACGCGGTGCGCCGGACCGTCATGACGGCCGGTCAGACCGTGGTGTTCTCGGCGACCATCATCGTCGCCGCGCTTGCGTGCCTGCTGCTGTTCCCGCAGGGCTTCCTCAAATCGGTTGCCTACGGCGCGATCGCGTCGGTCAGTCTCGCGGCCATCTGCTCGATCACCGTGCTCGCGGCGATCCTCGCCATCCTCGGTCCACGAATCGACATGTGGGGCTTCTCGTTCCTGCGCCGTACCAAGACCAAGAAAGAGGTCGAGGACAGTTTCTGGGGCCGCCTTGCCGGCTGGGTGATGCGCCACCCGCTCAAGACCGCGATCCCGGTCGTTCTCTTGCTCCTCGCGTTGGTCATCCCGTTCGCGGGCATCCAGTTCGGTGGCATCACCGAGAAGTACCTGCCGCCGAACAACGACAACCGCATCGCGCAGCAGAACTTCGACAAGTTCTTCCCGACCGAGCGCACCGAAGAGATCAAGCTCGTCATCGAGTACAACCCGGAGAGCAGCGACGACGCGGCCAAGCTGCAGACCATCGCCGACGAGGCCAACAAGATCCCCGGTTTCACCAAGGAGTTCACCCTCGACGGCGCGCAGGCCGAGGGCAACGTCGTCGAGTTGGCTGCCGGTCTCATCGACCAGAACACCGCAGGTGAAGCCGTCAAGGAATTGCGTGACATCGACACGCAGGGCCTCAACATGTACGTCGCGGGAACCCCTGCCCTGACGCAGGATTCGATCAACGCGCTCCTCGACGACCTACCGCTGATGGTCGCGCTGCTGATCCTGGTGACGAGCCTGCTGATGTTCCTGGCGTTCGGCTCGGTGGTGTTGCCCATCAAGGCGGCACTCGTCTCGGCGCTGGGACTCGGGTCGACCCTGGGCATCTTGACCTGGATCTTCATCGACGGTCACGGGTCGTCGATCGCCAACTTCACGCCGGGCCCGCTGATGTCTGCGGTCCTGGTCCTGATCATCGCCATCATCTACGGCCTGTCCACCGACTACGAGGTGTTCCTGCTCTCCCGGATGGTCGAGGAACGGCAGAAGGGCGCGAGCACCACCGACGCGATCCGCCGCGGCACCGCGCACACCGGCCGGATCATCACCGCGGCCGCGGCCATCCTGGTGGTGGTCACCGGCGCGTTCGGGCTGTCCGAGATCGTGATGATGAAGTACATCGCGTACGGCATGATCGCCGCACTGATCCTCGACGCCACCATCATCCGCATGCTGCTGGTGCCGGCCATCATGAAGCTGCTCGGCGACGACTGCTGGTGGGCCCCGCAGTGGATGAAGGTGATCCAGGAGAAGATCGGTCTGGGTGAGACCATCCTCGACGACGAGAACGACCCGGGTCGTGCGGCTCGAGCTGTCCGCGGGGCCCGCAGCGCCGGCACCGTGGTCGCCGAGGCACCCACGTCGGCGATGCGGATGCAACCCGCCACGGACGGTCGACGACCGGTTCCCGCTGGCGCCCCCGTAGCGCGCCCCTCCGGTCCGATCGGACGGCCCCCGGCTCCGAGGCCTTCCGGCCCCATTTCTCGTCCGACGCCGGACCGGGCTGTGCCACAGCAGGATTCGGAACCACAGCCACGCGCCACACCGGTTCCCGCGATGGGTGGCGTTCGCAAGCCGTCGTCGTGGACCGACAGCCCGTCGGATGCCGGCTCTCGGCCGGCCGACACCAATGGACGCATCGGGCAGGTCCGCAGGCCTGACCCGGTCCGGCCAGGACAACCCCAACAGGCCGGTCGACCCAGCGAACCTCCGGTGAGCGGCGTCGTCCGCCGGGCACCGAGCAGGCCCGCCCCTGATTCGGACTCGGTGGCGCCGCGCACACCCAATCGCGAGAACGCCCGCCGCAACCGTCCGGACACCGGCGGTTGGAGTCTCGGCGCCGGCGGGATCCGCCTGGGTGACCCCGTTCCGGCGAACGGCACGCCCGGGCCGTCCGAGAACGGCTCTGACCAGCATCGCCAACCCGGCCGACCACCGCGTCCGCAGCCGATCCGTTCCGACCGCATCGGACCGCAGCAAGACCCTCGCCCGACCGAACCGCGGCCCAGTGGTCCACCGGTATCGAGTCCGCGCGGCGTGCCCGCGGGCCG